>NZ_BOVJ01000060.1 GCF_018403665.1 Paenibacillus cisolokensis | reverse complement strand
CGCGTGGTGGACGTGCGGGATAACATGAGAGATTGCGTAAGGAATGACGTGCGGAATGACGTATGGGGTAAAGAAGCACTGGCGCGAAGAGCTTTTGGAGAGGAGAAAAAGCGCATGCTGGAATGGAAAGAATCGGCGTTATGGGATGGCGCGCATGAGGTGCTGGGCGAATTTGATCTGAGCGTCAGGCTGGACGGCGAAACGGAGAAACGGCTTGAGCCGGTCGGGCGGACGGCCGGACGCGGATCGGACCGGCTCGGCGGCTATATCGAGACGGCGGTCGCGTACCGCGACGCGGATGATACCGTGTCCGTACGGCTGACGGTCCGCGGCTACCGGGACACGGCGCTCGCCTTCGCTGCGGCGGAGACGCGCAACGAGAACGGCCACGGAGCGCAGAGGACGTTCGCGCCGAAGGACGCGCTCGTCGTCCGGGCGAAGCAGCCGCGCCAGCCGCTGCGCCTCATGGCCAATTACCAGCATAAGGACTGGTGGACGAGGCCTTGGTTCGGCTCGTCGTTCGCCGGCTTGCCGGATCGGACGCAATCGCTGCTCTGGAAGGATGGCACAGGCTATCGCCATCTGCTGCCGGTTACGGGACCGACGATGAAAACCGAGCTCGGCGGCGGAGAAGCCGCAAGCGGTCTGGCCGGCGGCGCCGACGGGGAGAGCGCCGCGTCGCTGGCGATTCGGGTTTCATCTCATATCGGAGGACTCGACCGCTTCGATACGCTGCTGTTCGCCCTGAGCGTCGCGGACGAGCCCTATACCCTGCCCGGGCGGAACGCCGAAGCGGCGCTGGACGCGCTCGGCCGGCCGGCGCTGCCGCGAAGCCGGAGGACGTACCCGGAGCTGCTCGATTACCTCGGATGGTGCAGTTGGGATGCGTTTTATCATCAGGTCAGCGAGGAAGGGCTGCTGGAAAAGGCGGCGGAATTCAGGGCGCTCGGTTTGCCGGTCCGTTGGGTCATGATCGACGACGGATGGTCGGAGGTGCGGGATGGCAAGCTGGCGTCGTTCGGCGCCGACGGGCAAAATTTCCGCAAGGGCTCGGACACGCCATAGAAGCGCTCAAGGGACGGTTCGGCATCCGGTGGGTCGGTGTCTGGCATACGATCGCCGGCTATTGGTCGGGAATCGATCCCGAGAGCGGCATCGCCCGCCGGCTTGGCGGCAGCCTGTACACGACCGCAAGCGGCAAAATGATTCCGTACCCGGAGGCGGGACGGGGGTTCGGTTTCTGGCACGCCT
The DNA here is from genome assembly GCF_018403665.1 of Paenibacillus cisolokensis. GTDB lineage: Bacteria > Bacillota > Bacilli > Paenibacillales > Paenibacillaceae > Paenibacillus_AH > Paenibacillus_AH cisolokensis. The sequence goes on along the minus strand of NZ_BOVJ01000060.1, from coordinate 34,295 downwards.
GGCATGGCGAGCTGCGCCGTCAAGGGGTCGACTTCGTCAAAGTCGACAGCCAGAGCGCGGTGACCAATTTTCTGAAATACGAACGGTCCGTCGGCGAAGCTTCCGCCGCTGCGCATGAGGCGCTCGAGGCGTCAGTCGCGCTCCATTTCGGGGGGACGATGATCAACTGCATGGGGATGGCTTCGGAAAATGTGTGGCATCGGCCATTATCGGCCGTCTCCCGCAGCAGCGACGATTTCGTGCCGCAGGAGAAGCGCGGATTTCCCGAGCATGCGCTGCAGAACGGCTACAATTCGTATTATCACGGCGCGTTCTACTGGGGCGACTGGGACATGTTCTGGACGATGAACCACGACGATCTGCAAAACGCCGTACTCCGGGCGGTGAGCGGCGGTCCGGTCTACTTCAGCGATGCGCCCGGGCGCACGAATCCGGAGCTTCTGCGTCCGCTCGTCTATCGGGACGGGCGCATCGTCCGCTGCGACCGTCCGGCGAATCCGACCGAGGACTGCCTGCTGCGCGATCCGACCGCAGAGCCGCTGCCCCTCAAGCTGTGGAATACGGCAGGCGGATCGGGTATCGTCGCATCGTTCCATATACGGGACGGGCAGTCCGCCGTTGAGGGCGGCATCGGCCCGGCCGACGTCCCGGGGCTTGCGGCGGAGACGGGAAAGTATGTGCTGTACGACGTGCTTGGCCGCGGTTTTCGGATCGTCGCGGCGGAGGAGAAGGCGCCGCTGCGTCTGGAGGCAGGGGCGTGCGCCATTCACCAGCTGACGCCGGTGCGGCCGGGCGGCGCCACCCCGATCGGGCTGGCGGACAAATTCGTCCCCGCTCACGCGATCGTCGGCGTCCGGGAATGGGAGAGATCCCTGTTCGTTACGCTGCGGGAGGGCGGGGAACTGCTGCTGGTCTGCGACGATGCGCCGGAACGGGCGGCGGCGAACGGCGTTCCCGCCGCCGTCGCCGCGAAAGGGGACGGGCTGTACGCCGTCGACTGCGGCGCCTGCGAAGGCGAAGTGACGGTTGAAATCGTCAAGGGCGGCGCGTGATGACAGCGCGTCTGTTGCGACAGACAAGCAAGGAGGGGCCTGACGATGACCATTCGAATTCCGGCAGGTGATGTGCCGGTCATTGCCGAGGCGGACGTCGCCGTCATCGGCGCCTCGTTCGCCGGCATCGCCTGTGCGTTGGCGCTGGCCGAATGCGACCGTTCGGTCGCCGTTATCGAGCCGCGGACTTATCCGGGCCGGGAGCTGACGGCGACGCTCCGGCCCTGGCTCGGGACCGCCGAGGCGGACGAGCCTGCGCTGGTCCGGACCGTAAGGGAAAGAGCCGGCTTCGGTCGTGGCGGTGCGGCCACGGGAGCGATGAACGTGCCGGACGCGGCGAACGTTTCGCGTATGAAAGACGCGGCGAACGCGCCGGCGAACCGGACGGCGGATGCGCCGCTTGCTTCCGGCGGCGAGACGCCGCTCCATCCGGATCGGCTGAAGCTGTGTCTGGAAGACGCGCTGGAAGCGGCCGGTATCGATTGGCTCTATGCTTCCATGCCGATCGATATCGTTCTTGACGGCGGCTGCATCGCCGGCGTCGTCATCGCCAACAAGGCGGGGCGGCAGGTCGTCCGCTGCGCCGCGGTTGCCGACGCGACCGAGACAAGGCTCGCCGCCCGGCTGTGCGGCTGGCCGGGCGCTGCGCCTGCGGCGGCCGCCACCGCGCTGTACCGGCGCACGCTCGAATGGACGGGCGTCGGCGCCGTGCCTTTCGGCCTGCTGCCGGTGCCGGAGCGTCTTTCGCTTGCGGGCGGGGCTATCCGGCTGCGGCCCGGTTGCCGCGGCGCCGGTCACGTCTACGCGGAGCTGGCGCTTGTGCTGCCCGCGGCCTGCAGCCTTGAGGCCGACCGCTTTCGCGAGAGCGAGGCCAGGCACAGGAGCGTGCGGCTCGCCGAATATTTGGCGAACGAGGTGCCGGCATTCGGTCGCGCGGTCTGGAGCGCTTCCTCGCATGAGCTGTACGGCCCGCTGCCATTGTCCGGAACGGCCGCCGACCTGTTTGCCGCCGCGCCGTATGCCATGCCCGATATGCCGTCCGGCGGTATCCCCGACCTTCCGGAAGGGCTTCACCTTCTGTCCGGTTCCGGGGATCGCGCGGGCTGTCTGCCGCTGGACGCTGCCGAAGCTGCGCGCGCCGGCGAGCGGCTCGCCCGGTCGATCCTCGCCGAAACGTCCGGGACGATCCGGCAATCGGCCTGGCCGTCGCATCCGTCCGTCGCATCCGCCGCATTCGCTGCGGCGCCTTCCGCTGCCGCTGCCGCGTCGGCCGAAGTCCGCATTCCGCCCGGCACGCATGACCGTCCGGCTCGAACCGTCCGTCTCCCGGAGACGGCGCTGCCGGTCGCCCGGCGGGCGTCCGTGCTTGTGGCCGGCGGCGGCTCCAGCGGGGCCAGCGCTTCCATTACCGCCGCGCGGGAAGGAATGGATACGGTGCTGATCGATCTCAATCCGGGGCTCGGCGGCACCGGGACGTACGGCGGCGTGGACAGCTACTGGTTCGGCCGCCGGACCGGCTTCGCCGCCACTATTCACGACGCAGTCAAGAAGGTGCAGCAGGCGATCCGCTACAAAGGACATAAATGGAATATTGAAGCGAAAGCCTACGCGCTGCTGAATGAAGCGGAACGGGCAGGCGTCGAGACGGTGCTGGGCGCGGTCACCTTCGGCGCCGTCACGGCGGGCGACCGGGTTTGCGGAGCGGCGGCGGCCACCCGGTGGGGGCCACTCGCCGTAACGGCGGATGCGGTTATCGACGCGACGGGGGACGGCGATCTGGCGGCGTTCGCCGGGGCGCCGTTCGTCTACGGCTCCGAGCGGGACCATACGGTTATGTGGTATTCGCTGGCCCAGATTGCGGAGCCGGCGAAAATCCGGAACAATTTTACGAGCATGGTCAACGTTTCGGATATTCGGGATTATACGCGGGCGATTCGGGCGGGCCGCCGGCGCGGTCCGGATTGCCACGATCACGGCATCTACGTGGCGCCGCGCGAGAGCCGTCACGTGCTCGGCGATGTCGTCATGCGGCTGACCGACCAGCTGCTGCAGCGGCGGTGGCCGGACATCGTCAACATCCATTTCAGCAACCACGATGTCAAAGGCGTAAGCGGAGCGGACTGGATCAACATCGGGCTCATTCCGCCGAACCTCGAAATCGAGGTGCCGTACCGGATCATGCTGCCGCAAGGACTGGAAGGGCTGCTGGTCGCAGGCAAAGCGGTTTCGGCAACGCATGACGCGCTGCCGGCGATCCGAATGCAGGCCGATCTGGAAAATCTCGGCGCCGTTGCGGCGCTTGCCGCCGCAATGGCGGTCCGCGAAGGAACGACGCCGCGCGCCATTGACGTCGCCAGCTTGCAGCGCCGTCTCGTCTCGGAAGGGTTGCTTCCGGAGGAGACGCTGACGCGGACGCTGGCCCCGGTAACGTACAGCGACGCGGAGCTGGAGCGGCTGGCGGATTCGATTGAAGCGGACCGTCCGCTGTACGATTATGCCAACATGCGAATGAACGAAGTGTACCGGGGTCGGATTCCGTTCGTCGAAATCTGCTCTGTCGGCCCCCGCATCGTGCCGGTTCTGGAGCGGCAGCTGGAACGGTCGGAAGGGACGAAGCGGCTGCGGACGGCACAGGCGCTGGCGATGCTGGAATCGCCGGCGGCCGTGCCCGTTCTCGTGGAAGCGATTGTGCGGGAACTGGAAGGGCGGGACGAACTGCCGGTTCGTGAGGCGGACATGCTGTATGTTCAGCTGCCGCCGGACCACGGTGCCATGCCGGATGCCGCTTATCTGCTTTATTCGCTCGCCCAGACGCGCGACGAGCGGGCGATCCCCGTCTGGGAGCGCGTCGTCGATTTGATGAAAGCCGAAGAAGACGATTTCAGGGATATGCGGAAAGGCTTGTTCTATTACGTCGACGCAGTGTGCCAAGGGGCCGAAAGGCTCGGATCGCCGGCGGCCGTCCCGGTTCTGCGGCGGCTGCACGCTTTTCCCGCCCTGCGCGGCCAGCAATGCAAGCGCGGCGTGCAGGCGGATTACTTCCCCGAGCGGCGTGCCATGCTGGAGCTGGCGATCGGCAGGGCGCTTGCCCGCTGCGCATGTCCGGACGGCTATGCGGTGCTTATCGACTATTTGGAAGATGTACGCTCGCTGCTTGCCGGGCAGGCTCTGCTGGAGCTGCGCAGGCTGAGCGGAAAATCGTTCGGAGCGGAGCCTGAACGGTGGAGGAGCTGGCTGCGGGAGCGCCGTGCCGATCTGCTTCCGCAGCCGATGACGCTGAAGCTCGACCGCGAGGAGAACGCGGAAGCCTTGCCGCGCTAGAGGCGGCTCGCCGCGAAGATGTGCAGGCGGCCAGCGGCAGCGCGACGCTTTCGCATCGCCGCTGCCTGCCCGCTTAGCTTCCATGAGGGGAGGAGGACGTTATGATGCTGCTGGCCATCGATGCGGGCACAACCAATATGAAGGCCGGATTGTTCGACGAACGCGGCGTCATGCTGGCGTCGGCCGCATGTTCGAACGAGCGGCGGACGGACGATGACGGCTGCGCCATTTACGATCCGGACCAGCTGTGGGCAAGAGCCGCCGGTTTGATCCGGGCAGTCGCCGGCGCGGCGGGACCGGCGGGCGTTCGCGCGGTCGGCATTACGAGCATGGCGGAGAGCGGCGTTGTCGTCGACATGCGGACAGGACGCCCGAAATCGCCGGTTTTGCCGTGGTTTGACCGGAGCTCGGCGCCGCAGGCCGCGCGGATCGAGAAAGAGATAGACATACTCGAACGGTTCCGGGCGAGCGGGCTTCGCCCTTCCTTCAAGCAAGGAATGGCCAAGCTGCTCCGGCTGGCGCAGCGGCATCCGGATGCGCTCGAAGGAGGCGTCTGGCTGTCGGTGTCAGCCTATATCGCGCATCGGCTGACCGGACGGTTCGCGGAGGAGACGACGCTAGCCGCCCGTTCGTTCGCATACCGGATCGACACGCGGAGCTGGGACGAACCATTCATCCGCCATTTCGGCCTGTCCGGCAGTCTTTTCCGCCGGTGCTGCAGCCCGGTGAAGCGGCGGGGCGCGTACAGGCCGGACTCGCGGCGCAGCTCGGATTGCGGCCGGATACGCAGGTGTGCATCGCCGGGCATGACCATGTCTGCGCCTCGCTGGCCGTGGAAGGACTGCGGCAAGGTGCCGTCTACAATTCGATGGGAACGGCCGAGACGCTCGTCGGCCTGCTCGAAGAGCGGCCGCTCGGCGAGCGGGATCTGGCGTCGGGGCTGTCGTTCGGTCTCCATCCGCTGCCGGGCCGCATGTTCTGGATGGGCGGCCATTCGTCGTCCGGAGGATCGGTAGAATGGCTGCGCGGTCTGCTCGGCGACGAAGGCCTCAGCTACAGCGGCATGATGGAGCTGCTGCAGGAGAGGGGACACCGGCCTACCGGCATTTTGTTTTATCCGTATTTGGCCGGATGCGGGGCGCCGACGCCCGACCCCGGGGCCAAAGCGGCGTTCATCGGTCTCACAAGCCGCCACGGGAAGGGCGATCTGCTGATGGCGGTGCTGGAAGGGAATGCCTGCCAGATGGAGGCGATGCGCAGATGCGCAGAGCAGACAAGCGGCGGCCCGATCCGCGAGCTCTGCGTCGTTGGAGGCGGCGTGCGCAACCGGATTTGGCTGCAGGTAAAGGCCGACGTATCCGGCTTGCAACTGCGCGTGCCGGGTATTCCGGAAGCCGCTCTGCTCGGAGCGGCGCTGACGGCGGGAGTCGGTTCCGGCCTGTACGCATCGTTCGAGGAGGCGATGGCATCCGTCCGCCCGCCCGATTCCGCGATTGTGCTCCCTGACGGGGAACGGCACAGTTTTTACCGCCGTTTCTACGAGCAAGTGTACGAGAAGCTGCGGCTGCCGGTCGCTTCATTCGGCGAATGGGAGAATGCAGGCGGCGGATGAGGCCGGCAACCCGCTTCCAGGACAATACGGCCGGATCTTGACAGATGCGCGAACAACCCGTTTCCCGGGAGGGAAACGGGTTGTTCGCCGTTTTGGGAATCCGGCCGAATTCGGGCAAAAAAGATTTGCAAACCGATTCGTCCGTGATATAATCACATTGTAATACAGGTTAGATACATGTAACTAAAAAACTGCGCTGCAGGAAGGAGTTTCGGCCATGCTCAACATCGGGATGATCGGTCTCGATACGTCGCATGCGACCGCGTTTGCGGAATTGCTGCACGACGACGCTCATCCTTACCATGTGCCCGGCGGACGGGTGACGGTCGCCTATCCGGGCGGCTCGCCCGATTTCGAGCTCAGCGCCAGTCGCGTCGCCGGATTTACGGAAACGCTTGCCGGCCGGTACGGCGTGCGGATCGTCGATTCGCCGGAAGCGGTGGCGGAAGCATGCGACGCGATATTGCTGGAATCGGCGGACGGACGCGTTCATCTCCGGCAGCTGGAGTCGATTGCGCGGTACCGGAAGCCGGTATTCGTCGACAAGCCGTTCGCGGTGTCGTCATCCGATGCCGAACGGATGCGCCGGCTGTCCGAGCGGTACGGCTTTCCGCTCATGAGCTGCTCCGCGCTTCGTTACGCGGAAGGTTTGACCCGCGCGCTCGCGGAGAGCGGACCGGACGGAATCGGAGACGTTATCGGCGCCGACTGCTTCGGACCGATGGCGCTGCAGCCGACGCAGCCGGGATTGTTCTGGTACGGAATCCATGCGGCGGAAATGCTTTATGCGGCGATGGGGCCGGGCTGCGTGCGGGTGACGGCGCATACGAGCCCGGAGCACGAAGCGGTAACAGGCGAATGGCGGGACGGGCGGATCGGCACGATTCGCGGCAACCGGAGCGGCAACAACCGGTTCGGCGCGCTGATTCACGGCGCGAAGGAAACCCGGTACGTCGATGTATATGCGTTCGACAAACCTTATTATGCGAGCCTGCTGGAACGCGTCATGGACATGTTCCGGGGCGGTCCGCCGCCGATCGCGATCGGGGAGACGGTCGAGATCGTCCGTTTTCTCGAAGCGGCCAACGAAAGCCGCGAAACGGGGAAACCGGTCGAGATGGCATGGGGCGGGAGCGCGTCCGGCGCGCGGCTTGCCGGCCAGGATAACGAAGACCAGCAGCGGGGAGGAATGGACGATGAGTGACAAATTGGCGATCCACGGCGGTCCGAAAAGCAAGACGGTGCCGTTCGGAACGGGCAAGCGGTTCGGCGAGGAAGAACTGAAGGAGCTGGCTGAGGCGCTTGAACAGAATACGCTGTTCTATCATTTCGGCACCAAGGTGAAGACGTTTCTCGACCGGTTTAACGATTTGTACGGGGTCCAATACAGCGTCGCCACCTCGTCCGGCACCGCCGCCATTCACGTGGCGCTTGGCGCGGCGGGCGTCAGCGTGGGCGACGAGGTCATTACGAGTCCGATTACGGACCAGGGAACGCTGATCGGCATTTTGTACCAGAACGCCATTCCGGTGTTCGCGGATTTGGACCCGCATACGTACAACCTCGATCCGGCATCGATCGAGTCGCGCATTACGCCCCGGACGAAAGCGATCGTCGCGGTCCATCTGGCGGGCAATCCGTGCGATATGGACCCGATTATGGCGACCGCGCGGAAGCACGGGCTCACCGTCATCGAAGACTGCGCGCAAAGCTATCTGACCCGTTACAAGGGGAGACTCGTCGGTACGATCGGTCATTACGGCTGCTTCAGCACAAACGACTTCAAGCATATATCGACCGGCGACGGCGGCATCGTAACGGTCAATTCCGGCAGCGAATCGGATTACTATGCGGTCCATGCCTTTGCGGACAAAAATTACCGCCGGTTCGGCGGCGAAGTCGTCCGGGAGCTTCACGGCCTTGCGCCCAACTACAGGATGACCGAGCTGCAGGGGGCCGTCGGCATCGCCCAGCTGCGGAAGCTCCCCGACATTTGCGCGGCGCGCAGGAAGCACGGAGACCGGCTGACCGCGGCTATTTCGGATTTGCCCGGCATTAAGCCGCACCACGTCGAGGTAGGAAACGAGTGCACGTACTGGTTTTATATGCTGCGCGTGGACGAACGGGAACTGGGAGCGCCCCGCGAGGTTTTCAGCGAGGCGCTGGCGGCGGAAGGCATACCGAACGTGCCGGGCTACATTCCGGACGTCGTGTATATGCAGCCGCTGTTTCAACGGCGGGAAGCCTATGCTGGGACGCATTTCCCGTTCGATATTACCGGGATAACGTACGAAAGAGGGCTATGCCCGAATGCGGAGGCGATTCTCCGGACGGCGGTACGGATCGCGATCAGCGAATTTTATTCCGACCTCGACGTGGACGAAATCGCCGCCGGCATCGGCAAAGTCGCGCGGTACTTTCATTCGCATACGACGCAAACAATCGGAGACACGGAAAGGTGAGAACGACTGATGAGAATGGCACGGATAGCCGTTTTGCTGGATCGGCAGGCTGCGAAACGGCGCCACCGGTACGGAATCAATGTATTTGAAGCGTTCGTCGGCGAGGTGCTCGCGCATGCGGGCATTGCGTACGAATGGATCGATGGCGCGGAGGAGCTCACGCGGAGCAATCCGGACTTGCTGATCGTGGCGCTCGCAGAGGACGACCAGGCTTCGGCGGATGCGATCTGGGCTTATGCGGAGCGGGGAGGCACCGTCATCTCGTACGCCGGGCTGCGCGCGCTCGCGTCCCGAATGGGCTGCTACGAGCAATGGAGCATTCCGGTCGGGTATGCCAGCTGGCCGGGCGAGGAACGGCTGCGGTTTTTAAGCGCGACGCCCTGGGAGCAGGAGGAGGCCGGGGCATACCCCGCAGCAGGCGAAGGGGTGATCCGCAAGGAACGGCCGTCCGGATCGACGGCGGGGCCGGCGCTGCTTCGATTCACGGTCGGCGAGGGCGCGATCGAGCGATGGGCCGTCAATATTCCGCAAACGATCGTGCTTTTCCAGCAAGGGACGGGACCGGTACTGCAAGACGGTATTCCGGCGAGGGACGGTACGGGAGCCGTCGATGAAGGCATCCTGAAGGCCGACGACCGGTGCGGCATGGACTGGGAATGGGACCGGCTGCGCACGGAAACGGGAGCTCCCTACTTCGCTTACCCCTATGCGGATCTGTGGAAGGAGCGGCTGATCGGACATCTGTTGAAATGCGCGCGAGCGAAAGGACTGACCGTTCCGTTCCTCGGCTATTGGCCGGAAGGCGTGCCCGCCGTCGCCCTGATCTCCCATGACAGCGACCTGAATGTGGACGAAAGCGCGGAGACGACGCTCGACGTTCTGGAGGAATGCGGCATTCGTTCCACCTGGTGCATGATCGAGCCGGGATACAGCCCCTCTGTTTACGAGCGGGTGAAGCAGAAAGGGCATGAACTGGCCTTTCATTACAACGCGCTGGAAGCGCAACAGGGCAAATGGGACGCAAGCGAGTTCGGACGCCAGTTCGATTGGCTGAAGAAAGCGACGGGGAAGGCGGAGGTCGTCTCGAACAAAAACCACTATACCCGGTTTGAAGGCTGGGGCGAGCTGTTCGCTTGGTGCGAACAGAACGGGATTCAGGCCGATCAGACGAGAGGGCCGAGCAAGAAGGGGAACATCGGTTTTTTGTTCGGCACATGCCACCCGTATTTTCCGATCGCCTGGTTCGACGAAGCGAACCGGCTGTACGACGTGCTCGAAATCAGCTTTCTGACGCAAGATTTGGACCATGTGCATCTCTCCGATTCCAGCGTCATTGTCCCGTTCCTGGAGCAGGTCGCCAGAGTGGGCGGGGCGGCGCATTTTCTGTTCCACCAGATTCACATCCACGAGCAGCCTCGGGTGACGCGGGCGCTGCGAAAGGTGGTGGCCGAGGCGCGCAGCCGGGGGTTCCAATTTTGGACTTCGGAGCAAATCAATGCCTGGGAGCGGGCGCGCCGCAAGGTGAAAGTGACCGCTATCGGCTCCGACGGCAAGGTGACGGCGGAAGGAATCGATCATCTCAATAATATCGTAGTATATATTCCCCTGTCGGAGCCGGACGAAACGGACCGTACAGGCGCGGAGACCGAGATCCGTTACGGCGTCCCGTGCCGCAAGGTCGTGCTGAATCCCCTTCGTCAAGCGCCGGCAAGCGTAACGGAATGAGCGGACGGCTTCGGCCGTTCGCGGTTGCAGGCTATTTTTGTGCTAAGAGAAAAAGGCATCGCGGCATTATAATTGTAAGGTAATGTAACATTTATTTGGGACGCCAAGGATTGCATCAAGCGAACCGAAAAGCGTCCTTTCTTCACCGCTCCAAAGAAAACGCTGCCATCGTATGGACATCTAATAAAATAGACGTTGACGGTTAAAGAAACGGTATAATATAATACAGGTATGATACATATTATCATTTTTATTACGATTTTAATGTTATAATTTATTACGTATAACGTATTTAAGTGTGACGGGAGGTGAGGGTTTTTGACGGCAGATACGAACGGAATGCGGTGAAAACATGATCAAGGGAGGTCAATTTCCATGAAAACGAAGAACATAACGCTCATGGCGTTCGCCATTCTCGCTTTCGCGCTGATCGTCGGCGCCTGTTCGAAAGGCGGCAGCAATGACCCGGGCGACAATCCGGCCGGAGCGGATAACGGCTCGCAGCAGACGGAAACTTCGGACGGGGAGACGTCTTCCGAATCGGAGCTTCCCCGGCTGCAGCTGAAGTGGTTCGTCCCCGCCTCGCCGGACGCCATCCTGCCCGAAGGAGACATCGATTTTGTCGGGGCGGCGATCGAGCAAAAATTTAATGTCGATCTGAATATTCAGTACATGCCAAGCGGCGCCGACTATGACAACAAGCTTAACATGCTTATCGCTTCCGGCGATGTGCCGGATCTGTTCGTCTCAACCGGCATCAACTCCCAGAAGTATATCCTCGACGGCATTACCGCCGATATGACGCCTTACGTATCGCCGCAAACGATGCCCAACTATTTCAAGTGGGTCAGCGAGCTGGAGCTGCAGCGTTATGCCGTGGAAGGGAAATTCGAACGGGCGCCTTTAGTTTTTCCCCGGAACGTATACCGGTCCTACTATATCCGGCAGGATTGGCTGGACCGTCTGAATTTGCCCGTGCCTGCCAATTTTGAAGAAATGATGGATGTGATGCGCGCCTTCACGTTCGACGACCCGGACGGGAACAACCGGAACGACACGTACGGCATGTCGGCGATCGGAAACGGCGATTCCGTTTCCTATGACTTTCCGCATTGGATCGAGAACGGATTGGTCGGCGCATTCATGATTCGCGACAACAAGCTCGTCGACGTGCAGAGCGACCTCGCCGTCCAGCATGTCCTTCAGGGGATCAAGGATACGATGGCCGAAGGCATCGTCGATCCGGACTGGTTTCTGATGAAGGGGCAGGAGCATGTCGACAAGGCGGTCGGCGGCAAGGTCGGCATCATTGTCGGAGGGAGCAAGACGTTCGCTTTCGACAGCGATCCGCTCAGCCTGCAAAACAAGACGAAGGCGATTTTCCGGAAGCGAACTGGATGCCGTTCCATCCCTTTGCCGAAACGGGCACCTGGACGGAAAATTTGCCGGACGCGCCGTTTATGTTCGCCAAGGCGACGGCCGAGAGCAATCCGGAGAAGATCGAACGGATGGTGCAAATTCTGGATTGGATGGCGAGCGAGGAAGGGTTCCTGCTCATCAATTACGGACAGGAAGGCAAACATTATTCGCGCAGCGGCAATACGATCACCGTTACGCAGCAGCATGTCGAAGCGCTCCGGAGCGATGTGGTCGAGCAGGGGAATTTCCAGCAGGTATACCGTTTCTTCTATGTAAACAATCCGGAGCATGAGCCGCTCGGACTGGAACTGATCGACGAACGGATGACCGAGCGGGACCGCAAATTGTGGAGACGATTCAATCTTACAAGCTGCTGCCGTCGATCGGCACGAACGTCGCGCCGCCTCCAGGCTTCAATCTGGCGGATTTCCGCAAAAAATGAAAGAATACCAGGTCAAGGTGCTGTTCGATGAGCCGGATGCTTCGAACTGGCCCAAATATCACGAAGAGCTGATGAACAAGTACGGAGGCCAGGACATGATCGACGCCTATACGGAGCAGATCAAGGCCGCAGGCGTCATTAAGTAATCTTTCCTGCCGGTACGGAGGGGGGAACTTCCCTTCCGTATCGGCAGTTGCCGCAACAGAGAGGAGTGTGCGAATGAAGCGCAACGGCATAAACGGGCATGCACTGGCCGGTCCCGTCCCGCTCCGCATTCGGTTCGGAAAAGCGTTGTTCCGTTACCGGTGGTTTTATTTGATGATGGTGCCGGGGCTGCTCTACTACCTTATTTACCATTACGTTCCGATGGCCGGCTTGATGATCGCATTTAAAGATTACAATTTGAGCAAAGGCATATGGGGCAGCGAGTGGGTCGGGTTCAAACATTTCGAAACGATCTTCGGCTCGCCGGATTTTACAAGCTGATCCGCAACACGCTGGTCATCAGCGTCTATCGGATCGTCTTCAATATGTTGCCCGATGTGCTGCTTGCGCTGATGCTGAACGAGGTTCGCAAGATGTGGTTCAAGCGGATCATCCAGACGGTCACTTACGGCCCTTATTTTTGTCATGGGTTATCGTCTACGGTCTGGCGGTCGCCTTTCTGGCGCAGGATACCGGCATCGTCAATTATTATATCCGGGAGCTCGGCGGCGCGCCGGTCAACTTTTTGGCGGATAACGGCACATTCCGGTCGATTCTGATTTCAACCGATATTTGGAAAAATACGGGCTTCGGCGCCATCATTTATCTCGCTTCGCTGGCCACCATCAATCAGGAGCTTTACGAGGCGGCGGTCGTGGACGGGGCGGGCCGTTGGCGCCAGCTGTGGCATATTACGCTGCCGGGAATCCGGGACGTGTTCATCCTGCTCCTCATTTTGCGAATCGGCAGCATTTTGGATGCGGGATTCGAACAAGTGTACATTTTCCTGAACGCGCGCGTGTATGAGGTCGGGGACATTATCGACACCTGGGTGTTTCGGCGGGGGCTTGAACAATTGGAGTTCAGCGTCGCCATAGCGACGAATCTGTTCAAATCGGTCATCGGCTTTATTCTCGTCATCGGCGCGAACAAGCTTGCCAAAAAATTCGGCGGTTCCGGAATCTGGTAGGAGGCTGATCCCCCATGTCCCGCGTATTATACAAAACGAAAGCCGACCGGATCGCGGACGCCGCGATTTACACGCTGCTCGCGCTGTTCGGTTTGCTGACGCTGTTCCCGCTTTATTTCGTATTCGTGATGTCGATTACGCCGTATTCGGAGGTGCTCCGCAACGGAGGGTTCGTCATTTTCCCGTCCGCGTTTACATGGGAAGCGTTCGACGCCGTCTTCTCCAGCAAGACCGTTCCCCAGGCGTTGAAAGTGACCGTTACCGTCACGGTCGCGGGAACGTTTCTGAACTTGCTGGTGACGACGATGCTCGCCTACCCGCTGTCCAAAAATATGTTCCGGGGCGGAATGCGGTGCTGATGGCGATCGTGTTTACGATGCTGTTTTCCGGCGGACTGATCCCGCTGTATCTGGTCGTGAGGGCGACCGGCCTGATCAATACGATATGGGCTTTGATCATCCCCGGTCTGGTGTCCACATTTAATATGCTGATTATGAAAACGTATTTCGAAAATTTGCCGGCGGAGGTGGAGGAGGCCGCCAAGGTGGACGGCTGCGGCGACATCCAGACCTGGGTCAGAATCGTATTGCCGCTGTCGACGCCGATCATGGCGACGCTGGGCCTGTTTTACGGCGTAGGCCATTGGAACGCCTACTTCGCAGGCATTATGTACTTGAACGACAAGTCGCTGTATCCGATTCAGGTCGTCCTGCGGAACATGATCCAGACGCCCAACGTCAGCCAGGAGCTGGCCATCGCGAATCCGATGACGCTCGCCGCGCTGCCGCCGGAAACGATCAAAATGGCGACGGTAGTCGTCGCCATCATTCCTGTTCTGGTGATTTATCCGTTCTTGCAGCGTTATTTCGTCAAGGGGATGCTGCTCGGCGCGATCAAGGGATGAAGGGATGGCCCGTGCGGCCGGTTCAGGACCTGTCGCTCATCATCGCCAGCAGCCTGTCGGCGACTTCATCCGCCGATTCCAGGCCGGCCCAGAACAATTGCATCTCGCTCTCCATATCGTCGGCCAGGCTGAAGTCGCCGAACAATTCGTACAGAAAATAGCTGTGCTCGGTAATATCTTCGTTCATGTACAGCGACTGAAGCATGGACTTGTTCCATGTTTTCTCGTTGATCGGCCTTAGCGCCGACATGAATCCTGCCGCCTTGCCGAGCTTTTCCTGGATTTCGGGGGAAAGCGCCTTCTGCAGAAACCGGACGGCCAGCTCCGTTTCGTTGCTGGCGGAAGGGATCATCCAGACGTTTGCGATCAGCAGCGTGCCCATGCGCTCGCCAAAGGGAAGGGAGGCGACCTTCGATTCGAATCCGGGCATGACATTGTTCCATCCGGCCATTTCGATGGAAGTTGTCATGATCATCGCGGCCTTGCCTTTGACGTAAGCTTCGGAGTTCAGCATCGAGCGGGGCGACAAGGTGGCGACCCGGTAACGGTACAGCAAGTCGTGAATCAAGTTTAACGTTTTGACCAGAGGAGCTTTTCCGCTTGTCGCCTTGAAATCGGCGCCGTTCTGCAAGGCGATGACCGGCCACCGGCCGAGCGAAGACGACAGCGTCAGCCCGTACTGGTCGTCGATGCCATCGCCGTTCGTATCCATCGTCAGGCGCTTCGCGGCCTGAAGAAATTCCTCCGTCGTCCACAGCTCCGATGGCTCGGGCACCTGATGCTTGCGAAACAGCTGCGGATTGTAGGCCAGATATACGGGCGAGAAAGTGGCAATCGCCCCTTTCAGCTTGCCGTCCCGCAGGAACGGGGTTTTCAGACGCGGGTACAGCATCTCGTAGCTGTCGGCCAGATGCTCTTTCAAATCGATAAAATCGATGTCCGATCCGATTTCGTCAAAATGCCGGTCGGTCGTGAGCAGAATATCCGGCTGCAGCCCGAGATCCATGCTCGCTTGCACGGATTCCCAAAATTCGGCGGAGGAGAAGCCCAGACATTTCACTTCCACATTCGGATTCTCCCGCTCGAACTGCTCGATAATAATCGGCATGCAATGCTCGTAAAAATGGGATGGCGAGGTCGCGAATATGCGCAGCACCTTGTTTTTGGTGTTCGGTATGACCAGATCGGGCGAGACGATCGTTCCCTGGCCGACTTTTTTGACGATTAATCCTTCCTTCATCAGCTGGTCCAGCGATTTTCTGACCGACGTGCGGCTGATGCCGTAATGCCTGCACAAGTCGTTCTCGGACATGAGAAATTGCCCGGGCTTGATATAACCGGACAAAATTTGCTCCCGTAAAATATTGGCCAGCTTGGAATAGCGGAATTCGTTTTCTCTTTTCATAGGCTATACAATACTCCTTCTTATGCCTCGGGCTACATAGTATTTTAATGCAAGGTGAATATAAATACAAGTTCAATACAACGTAGAAGGGAAATATTTACTGCGGACGTTTGAAACAGGGTCTGGAAAAGTCGGCGGCGCGATTATATAATACAGGTATGATACCAATATCTTTCGTTGACCGATATCGATTATTTATTGGTTAAGAAGAGAGGGGCGATGATGTTTTGACCGCGATGGACAGCAAATTGGCGATAGACGGCGGTGCAGCGGCTCGGAGCAAGCCGCTGCCGCCTAATTACCCCGGCGCATCGGTGATCGGAGCGGAGGAGGCGGAGCGCGCGGCCCGGGTGCTTCAGGCGCAGTCTCCGTTCCGGTATTACGGCATCGACATGCAGCATGCGGTTCGGACGCTGGAGGAGATGATGAGCGCCGAACTCGGCATTCCTTATGCGCTCGGCGTCACCTCCTGCACGGCCGCCCTCGTCGTGGCGCTCAAGGCGCTCGGCATCGGCTACGGTGACAAAGTGATCGTCCCCGCCAATACGTTCCTCGCGACACCCGGCGCCGTCGTCGCAAGCCATGCCGTTCCGGTGTTCGCCGACGTCGACGACAGCCTGAATCTCGACCCGGACGATCTGGAGCGGGTGCTGGACGATGAAGTAAAGGCGATCATCGCCGTGCCGATACTCGGCAATCCTGTCGATATGGACCCGATCATGGCGTTTGCGAAGCGTCACGGCTTGCGGGTGATCGAAGATGTCGCGCAGTCGTGCGGCGCCACGTACAAAGGCCGCTATGCCGGCACGATCGGGGATATCGGCGTATTCAGCTTCCAGATGAACAAAATATTGACGGCCGGCGAAGGCGGAGCCGTCGTTACATCCGATCCGCTGCTGTTCGAACGGGCGGTTCGTTATCACGATCAAGGGCTGTTCCGGGAACAGGCCCGGTACGGCATCGCATCTCCGGAAGAGGAACACGCCTTCCTCGGGCAAAACTATCGAATGAGCGAATTAACCGGGGCTGTGCTGGTCGAGCAATGGAAGAAGCTCGGGGACATCGTCTCGCGGATGCGGGCGAATTGTGCGGCCATTCGCGAGGCCGTTGCGGCAGGGCTGCCCGGCCTGAAGTTTCGCCGGTCTGCCGATCCTGCGGGCGATATCGGTTCGAATCTCGGGATGGTGCTGCCTTCCGCCGCGCAGGCGGGCCGCTTTATCGAGGCGTTGAATGCGGAGAACATTACGGCGCATTTGCTGTACGGGGGGCGTCCGGTCTATATGATGCCGCAGCTGTTCCGGCAAAGAACGGCGGAGCGTTCCGGGTTTCCGTTCGATTACCCGTTCCGCCGTCCGGTCGTCTATCGGGAAGACATGTGTCCCCGCGCCGTCGACTTGATGGCGAGGACGGTCTATATGCCGGTCAGCCCGCTGCTTGACAGCCGGGATGCCGGGGAAATTGCGGACGGTATCGTCAAAGTGGGCCGATCGCTCGGGTTATAAGATGTTCGCGCCCGGCCCCGGCGTTCGGCTCTCTCCGCCGGCGCGCGCCGGGGCCTCTTGAATCTATTCCGACGAGCGCGGGGACCGGTCGGCGGAGCGGTTGTTTTCGAACGCTTCCGCCGCTGCTTCCGCGGAAAATTCCGTGTCGTTGCTATCCGGTACGGGCAGCTTGTTCAGCTTGGTCGTTTGCACTTCCGCTTTGGAAGGCTGTCGTTTCGATTTTGCCAATGTTGACACCTCCTTCCGTTCGCAAGATCGGGTTTAGTGTTTCTTGAACGGACCGAAATATGCTTCGACCTGCGGCCTGCTTCTGCGGCTCAGGGCAAGGAAGCATGAATAAGAAATGACGGCGAACTTCAGGCGCCCCGCTCGGCAGACAGGCCGGCGGGGCGCTTGCGTGTTTCCCGGTTTCCTTCGCGATCGCGATATAAAGAATGGACAATCCGCCGCAACAACGGATAGCGCCGAATGTTAAAAGCCGGCTGTCCGTCACGAAATCGGACGGTATCGAAAACGGGCGGCCGCTTATATAATCGGGGTGATAACCGATGGAAAGGGGATGAGATGATGATTCGAAAAGATGGATTTCGGAATTAGCAGTGTTGACAGCGTTTTCTTTGCTGCTCACTCCACTGCTGTCACTTCCGCCGGCGGCAGCGGCCGATGCGCCGTCTGCCGCAGCAGTACCTCCTGCAACTGCCCAGTCCGCCGCAGATACGGGCGCTGCAGACACAAGCGCTGAAGTATCACCTGCCGCAGACACGGGTGCCGCAGATTCGGGCGCCGTAGTCTCGCCCGCCTCCGACTCTGCCGCCGGCCCGGCCGCAGGAGCGATCGGCGCTGTCGCCGGTGAAGCGGGAGAAACGGCGGGCCTGCTGCGCAACGGCAGCTTCGAGGAGCTTGACGGCGAGCTGCCGCTAGACTGGAACCGCTATCTGTTCAGCGGTGCGCCGGTCGTGGAAACGGACGGGCAAAACGCGAAGGACGGCGATCGCGCATTGAAAATAAGCGCGGAAACGTCCGCCAGGTTGACGATGTACCAGGATATCGTCATTCCGAAAGAACAGAAAAACCGGATTTATCTGTTCAGCCAATGGATTCGGACGGACCGCTACAGCGGCGCCGGCGTATACAACCGCATGTTTCTGATCAACGGCAGCGGTACACGGCAAGGTCCGTTGATCGAATTGAAAATTGCAGGGCACCGCGGAGTGGACGCTCGTACAAGGGTCGATCTTCGTCCCTGACGACGATCAGATCGCCGGCATCAAGATCGAAAACTTTTCGATACCGGCACCGGCACGGCCTGGTTCGACGGCGCCGCGCTCGTTCCGCTCGAGCCGGGAGCGGACGGCGAACTTGTCATCAACGGCGGCTTCGAAGCGACGGATTCGAACGGCTCGATTCTGAACTGGTCGACGTGGATCGCTTCAGGTAAACCGACGGTAACTGCGGATACGTACCGTGTTTATGCGGGACAAGCCTCCCTGAAAATCGCGGCCCCGGAGACAGGCAGAGCGGCGGTTTTTCAGACCGTTCCGCTCAAGCCTGAGCAGCTCGGCCAAACGTTCAAAATCGGGCTGTGGATCCGGACGGAAGCCGTCACCGGCGGAGCGGTCACCCGTCTGCAATATAATAATAGCGGCGGGCAGCGGGTCGGCGCTCTCGAATATTTGGATATGGTGAGGGAGACGGCCGACTGGACGAGGGTAGAGAAAACGATCCGCGTTCCCGACGATCCGTCGATTGTTTCCGTCAAGATCGAAAACTTTTGGAAACGGGTACCGGTACGGCCTGGTTTGACGAGGTCAGCTTAGTCCCATGGTATCCGCTGGAGGGATTGGAACTGAGCGCCGAGCAATACGAAATGAATGCCGGGGATACCGCCACCTTTGACGTTCGCTTCATTCCGGAACACGCATCGGTGCGCGAAGTCGTATGGACGAGCTCGAATCCGTCCGTCGCTTCCGTTCAAAACGGCGACGTGACGGCGTTAAGCGACGGCATCGCGGTTATTACCGTCTCGACGCCGGACGAAGCATTATCGGCGTCCTGCATCGTGATCGTCGGCAATGCCGCTGGCATCCGGGTATCGGACGACGAGAAGGAAACGGATGAGAACGAATATGTCAGTGGCCGTATCGATGCGCAGTCCGATTACGGCCGCGAGCTCGCGTACCGAATCGGAATCGGCGGCCGCAACGGTCTCGTCCATGTGGAACCGGACGGGTTCTGGACCTATTTCCCGAACGAAGGTTTTACCGGAACCGATTCGTTCATCGTTGTCGTCGAGGACGGTATGGGGTCGTACGGACTGTCCAAGACGACGATCCGGGTGAATGCCGTCAATCACCCGCCGGTGGCGGAAGACGATATTCAGCCGACAGATTATAATACGCCGGTATCCGCCACCTTTAAGGCGCAGGATCAGGACGGCGACCCGTTGACGTTCGCGGCGGAAACGCAGCCGGCGCACGGCACGCTGACCTTGAACGCCGACGGCCGGTGGACGTATGCGCCGGAGACGGACTATGTCGGGGCGGACGCGTTTACGTTCACGGCGACGGACCCGGAAGGGGGGACCGATTCGGCCGTCGTCCGCTTGTATACCGCGCCTTCCGCCGAACATATTGTCCGGGAAATAAAAACCCGGCATCCGGATCGCCGGCATCCGCGGCTGCTGGCTACGGCGGACGACTTTGCGCGCATCCGCGAGCTGGTCGTAACCGACGAGCGCGCGGCGGGCTGGTTCGATTCCGTCAAGCGTGAGGCCGACTCCATCCTGCCGCTGCCGCCTGTCGCGTACAACAAGCCCGACGGCTTGCGTCTCGATGCGACGTCATCAAGAAGGGCGGCGACGCTCGCTTTCGTTTATCAAATCACGCAGGACGAACGGTATGCCGAGAGGGCCTGGGTCGAACTGGAATTTATATCGTCCGACGCTTACCCCGACTGGAGCCCGCAGCATTATCTCGATACAGCGACGATGACGCACGGTGTCGCGCTCGCTTACGATTGGCTGTACGATACGCTGAACGAACAGCAGCGGGAAACCGTCCGCACGGCGATTGCGGACAAAGGGCTGCGCCCCGCCGTGCCGATGTATCTGGATAAAACGTACTGGTGGGTGTATAACCGCGACAACTGGAATTTCGTCTGCAACGCCGGGATGGCGCTCGGAGCGTTGGCGATTGCGGACGAAGAGGAGGAGCTCGCCGGCCTCATTTTGCGCGAGGCGTTCAAATCGATCCAGTACGGATTGCCGCAATACGCGCCGGACGGCTCGGCGATCGAGGGACCGGGGTACTGGGAATACGGAACGATCTATCTCGTTTATTTCCTGAACGCGCTGGAGACGGCGGCCGGCCACGATTACGGCTTCTCGCAGCGGGAGGGGCTGTACGAAACGGCCCGCTTTCCGATCTATATCGCCGGGCCGCGCGGCACGTTCAATTATTCGGACAACGATGCCGGTCTCGTTCCCGGCCGTCTGCTCCTGTGGTTCGCGGACCGGTTCGACCAACCGGCGTATACCTGGTACCATCAATTCGCCGTGAACAACAACGGCATCGCCGGCCTGTACGATCTGCTCTGGTACCGGCCGGAGACGTACGGCGCGTTCGCTCCCGATCAGCCGGATCAATACTTCGACCGGCCGAAGGCGGTGACGATGCGCAGTCATTGGAACGACAGCCATGCGCTGTTCGTCGGGTTCAAAGGAGGCGTGAACGGGGCGCCGCACGGCGACCTCGATACGGGCTCGTTCGTCTTCGACGCGCTTGGCGTGCGCTGGGCCGAAGATCTGGGCAAAGAGGATTATAATTTGCCCGGTTATTGGGAAATGGGCGAAAACGGAAAACGATGGGAGTATTACCGCAAACGGGCCGAAGGTCATAATACGCTCGTCATCAATCCTTCTTCCGGCCCGGACCAGAAGGCGGAGGCGGTATCGGACATCGTGCGCAAGCAGTTCGATCTTCCGCAAGGGTCGTTCGCGATCGCGGATATGACGCCCGCCTATCGGAACGATGCGGCGTCGGTGCAAAGGGGAGTGGCGCTGATCGACCATCGCCGGCAGCTGATCGTGCAGGACGAGATCGAAATGAAGGCGCCTTCGGAATTGTACTGGTTTATGCATACGCGGGCCGACATTCAAATCGGCGAGTCGGGACGCACGGCGGTATTGCGGCAGGGCAACAAACGGCTGTGGGTGCAAATCTTGACGCCCGGCGAAGCTCGCTTCACCGTCATGCCGGCCGAGCCGCTTGCGTCGTCGCCGCAGCCTTCCGGGCAGACGCCCAATCTCGGCGTAAAAAATTGACGATCCATATGGACGATATGCTGCGCGGCACGATCAGCGTCTGGATGGTTCCGCTCATGCCGGGCGAGCCGCTGCCGCAGCAGGCGCCGGCGCCGTTGCCGCTCGCGCAGTGGGCGGTAGCCGGAGGCGAGCTGGCCCGGCTCGGCAGCATTGCGCTGGACGGCGAGCCGCTTGCGGCGTTCGAACCGGACCGCTACGGGTACGAGGTTGAAGTTCCGGCCGATAAAGCGGCGCCGCCTGTCGTCACGGCGGCCGCGGCGGAAGACGGGCTGCTCGTGAATGTCCGGCAAGCGGAGTCGATTCCCGGCACGGCGCGGATCGAAGTGTCCGACCCGGCGGAGATGAAAGCTGCCGCCGTCTACTACGTATCGTTCGCCCATCCGCCGCAGTACGGCTTGCCGGAAGACCGGCCCGTCTGGCCGGTGGCGGCGGTTGCGGCCAGCGGCCATGACGGCAATGTGCCGGAAAATACGATTGACAGCAACATGGGCACCAGATGGTCGGCATACGGCGAGCAGTGGATAAAGTACGATCTCGGCGAAGTGCGGGACGTATCCGCGCTCAGCTTGGCGTGGTACAGCGGCAATACGAGATTCAGCTTTTTCAATATCGAGGTGTCCGTCGACGGGGAGCAGTGGGAACGGGTATACGACGGCATCAGCTCGGGCCGGACGACGGAGCATGAGCTGTATCCGTTCGCCCGGGTTCCGGCCCGATACGTGCGCGTCAACGGCTTCGGCAACAATCTGAACTTGTGGAACAGCATCGCGGAGACGGCCGTTTACGGTCCGAAATACGAAATCGAGCGGGCTGTCATCGGCTACGACCGGGAGGAGATCAAGCGCAAGGATCGGGTGCCGCTGGAGGCGCAAGCCTACTTGAATTCCGGCGAGCCGATCGACATGTCGCAGGTGGAAGTCCGTTACGCTACGACTGACCCGAAAATCGCCGACGTCAAGGACGGCGTGCTGGTGACGCAAAAGACCGGAACCGCGGAAATATGGGCGGAAATGACGTATCGCAACAAGACGGTGCGCTCCAATGTGCTGGTGGTCGAGGTGGTGAAGAAGAACGGCAACGGACCGAAGCCGAAGAAGTAATCGCATAGGCAAGCGAATAGGTTTTCTAAATGATGGGTCGAAAGACTTATATAGACTTATAACGGACCGGGACAATTCCCGGTTCTCTTTTTTTGCGGCAGATTGGCCGAGGCATGCGGACCTCCTCGTCTTTAAATTGTCCGAAAGATGACTTTAATTCGGATTCGAGTACAATGGCATTACACGAAAGGCGACATCGCGAACAAGGAAGGGATAGGCAAATGGACGAATCGAACGTACTGAACATCGGCATTATCGGAACGGATACTTCCCACAGCGTTGCGTTTGCGGAGCTGCTGAACGACCGGAATCATGCCTGGCATCTGCCGGGCGGACGGATTGTCGCCGCCTATAAAGGCGGGTCACCCGACTTCGAGCTGAGCATATCCCGGGTAGAAGGCTTTGCCGCGCGGCTGCAAAACGAATTCGGCGTGCGGATTCTCACCGAGCCGGAGCAAGTGGCGGAAAGCTGCGACGCCATCTTGCTGCTGGCCGCCGACGGGCGCGCGCACCGCAGCCTGTTCGGGCGGATCGCGCCGTTCGGCAAGCCGGTATTCATCGACAAGCCGCTGGCGACGAATACGGAAGATGCGAAGGCGATCGCGGCGCTGGCCGAGCGGTACGGCGTCCCGGTCATGACGGCTTCGGCGCTGCGGTTCGCCGAGGCGCTGCGGGAGAAGCTGGACGACGAGCGGGACGGCGAGATAACCGGCGCCGATTGCTGCGGCCCGATCATCATCGAGCCGACGCAGGGCGGCTATTTCTGGTATGGCATTCATGCGGCGGAAATGCTGTTTGCCGCGCTGGGCCCGGGCTGCGACCGCGTCACCGCTTTCAGCGCCGGCGATCAGGAGATGATCGTCGGCGTATGGAAGGATGGCCGAATCGGCACCGTCCGCGGCAGCAGCGCAAGCTATCATCCTTTCTCGGCCGTCATTCACCGCGAGCGCAATAGCGCTTTCGCCGAGTTGAGCGCGGGCGCGAAGCCGTTCTACGCGAGTCTGCTGGAGCGGGTGTTCGGCCTGTTCCAGACGGGCGTGCCGGCGGTGCCGATGACGCACTCGGTCGAAGTGATCCGCTTCCTCGAAGCGGCGAATGAAAGCCGGGCTTCCGGATCGGCCGTCGCGCTGTAATACGGCCGGCTCGAAAGCGTGCCGGGCGTCATCGCCGGTTCGCGCGGACCGGCTCCGCAGCGGCTCACGGGCTCATACAACTTGACACGTCTTGTAAAATCCAATATGATTCTGCTGACCGAGAGGAGGATGGAGCCGAGTATGCCAAAAATCCGGAAGCAGCATGTCCATGAGCTGGTTGCCCAAGAAATTCAAAATTTTATCCGGGAGCATCGTTTGAAGGAAGGAGACAGGCTGCCTTCCGTGGCGGAGATGACCGAATTGTTCGGCGTCGGACGTTCCTCGTTGAGGGAAGCGCTCCGCTACCTGGAGGCGATTGGGATCGTGCGGGTGGAGAACGGCAAGGGCGTCTTCGTGCGCGATGCCATCGACGCTTTCCGGTTCAGCGGCACGATCAGGGTCGAGCATGAACGGCGGTATTTGCTCGCCGCTCTCGATGTCCGGCGCGCATTGGAGGGCAAGGCGGTCGAACTGGCAGCAAAGCGCATTACGCCGGGACAGGTGAAAGAGATCGAGCAATGCCTGAAAGAATACAAGAGGCTGAAAGAGAACGGCAAGGATACGTCGAAGATCGATTTCATGTTTCATATGCTCGTCATCAAGGCGGCCGGCAATCCGGTGCTGGAAAGCGTGCTGACCTCGGTCTCCGGGATGTACGAACGGTTTTTCAACGAACCGCTCGGCGAGAAGCGGTTGTTTGACGAAACGTACCCGTATCACTTTACGATGTTCGAAGGAATAGCCGCCCATGACGTCGATCGGGCGATGACCGAATTTCACAAACTGATGGACAGCGTGGAAAGTCTGATTCGCAAATATACGCCGGAATAATCGCAAAAGGCCGACAACAAAACGGTTGACACATGGCCGTAGTCCCTTCTATAATCTACCTATCAGACAGCATGATAGTTAGATAGTGTGAAAGGAAGGCAGCAAGACACCGATTGGAGGAGGCCGAATTGACTATGAAGAGAGAATGGTTGACAAAGGGGAAAGGTCTGCTTGTCGCCGCTTCGCTATTGGCCGGTCTGTTGGCAGGGTGCGGCGGTAACGAAGGGGGAACGGGCGGCGGCTCGGGCGACGGATCGTCCTCAGGCGGAAGCGGGGACGAGCAAATCAAGCTGCGCGTGGTCGAAAGCCTGACAAGCCCGAATCGTACGGCTCTCATTCAGAAAATGCTGGACGATTTCCAGGCGGAAAATCCGAACATCAAGGTGGAGCTGATTTCGCCGCCGTTCGATCAGGCGGACAATAAAATCCGCCAAATGCTGTCCGCCAAAGAGGATGTCGACGTACTGGAGGTCAGGGATCTGACCGTCGCCGAATTTGTAAACAACGGGTATATCGAGCCGCTGGACAGCTTTACGTCGGGCTGGAGCGAGTTCGATACGCTGAGCAACGTTTCCAAGTCGGTCGGGATGATCAAGGACAAGCTTTATTTCATACCGAACGGACTGTATCAACGGCAATTGTTCTATCGTAAAGATTGGCTGGACGAGAAAGGGCTGAAAGTACCGACGACGTACGAGGAGCTGTATGAGATCGGCAAGCAGCTGACGGACCCCGCAAACAACCGGTTCGGCTTCTCCTTCCGTGGCGGCCCGGGCTCGCAAGGCGTAACCGATGCGATGGTACTGGCCTATAACGGCGATAAGGTCAACCTGGAGGACGCCCAATTTTTGAAAGACGGCTCGACGATCTACTCTTCGCCGGAAGCCAAGCAGGCGATGGAGCTCTATTTGAAAATCTATAAAGAAACGTCGCCGCCGGATTCGATCAACTGGGGATTCCAGGAGCAAGTGCAAGCCTTTACATCCGGTGTAACCGCATTCTTGCTGCAGGACCCCGACGTCATTCAAGTGTTGACGGAGAAGATGGAAGAGGGGACATGGGCGACCGCTCCGATGCCTCTCGGACCGAGCGGGAAAGCGCTGATCGCCGCAGGCGGCGCAGGCTGGGGTATCGCCGCTCATTCCGAGCATAAGGAAGCGGCCTGGAAGTTGATCGAGTTCCTGTCTTCGGAGCCGCGGAATACGCAGTTCTCGAAAGATTTCGGCATGGTGCCGATCCACTCCACGGCGGCGGAAGACGAATATTTCCAGAGCGGACCGTACAAGACGCTGCTCGAGATGACCGACAAGCCGGATATCTTCCTGAACTACAAGCCGCCGTATCAATACCCGGGTACGGGCCAATGGAGCCAGGTCAGCATGGAAAGCCAGCAGGCGATGCTGATGAACGCGAAGACGATCGACGAAATGTTGGCCGATTGGAGCGCTTATTGGGAAGAAGAAAAGGCGAAAATGAACAAGTGATGAATGATCGGATGGGTGCCCGCGGCGCCCATCGTCATTTCTTTTCGGAGGCGATGCAGGGTGAACAATCGGCGCATATTCATAATCGGCAGCTTGCTTCCGGCGCTTCTGCTGGTGCTCGTTTTTACGTATTATCCGTTTTTCCGGGGCGTCGTCATGGCGTTCCAGAATGTGCAAATTTTCGACATGCGCAATATCGAGTTCGTCGGCCTTCAAAACTTCGAGAAGGCTTTCAACGATCCGAAATTTATGTCCGCGCTGAAGAACAGCGCCTTATGGGTATTTTTCTCGCTCGTCTGCCAGTTCGTGATCGGCCTAACGCTCGCGCTGCTGCTACGCAAGCCGTTCCGGGGACGGGGCGTTTATCAGGGTTTCGTATTCTACTCCTGGGCGCTGTCCGGTTTTCTGATCGGCCTGATCTGGAAATGGATGTTCAATTCCCAGATCGGCGTAATCAACGATCTTCTTCTTAGGATCGGCCTGATCGAAGAGCGGATCGGCTTTCTGTCCGATCCGAAGTGGGCGATGTTCTCGGTCATCGTAGCGAATATATGGTATGGCATTGCCTTCTTTGCCATCATGCTGCTGGCCGCGCTGCAGTCGGTGCCTGCCGATCTGTACGAAGCGGCCGATATCGACGGCGCGGGAGGCGTGCGCAAGCTGCTGAACGTGACGCTGCCGTATATTATGCCGACGATCATTGCGACCACGCTGTTGCGCGCGATCTGGATTTTTAACGATCCGACGATTATTTACGGTTTGACGAACGGCGGGCCTGCCGGCCGTACGCATATTTTGTCCTCTTTCATGCTGGACAAATTATATACGGCGGCGATTACAGCGGGGCGGCGGCTGTCGGCGTCATTATGATCGCCATTTTGCTGCTTTATACGATTTTTTACCTGACGGTAACGAAAGCCGAGAAAGTGGGGGATTTTTAACAGATGAAGCGCTTCGTTCTTCCCGCTTTCAAAATCGTGTTTCTCGCGTGTTTTTGGTCGTGATGGTATTTCCGCTTTATTGGATCACCATTACGTCGCTCAAGCCGCAAAAAGACATTTTTACCTATCCGATCCGGTACTGGCCTGAACGCATCTCTTTTGAAAATTACGAGAGCATTTTTCGGATATCCAAGTTTCACATTTATATCGGCAACAGTCTCATGATTTCGATTGTGGCGTCCCTTATCGTGATCGTCATTGCGGTATTCAGCGCTTATGTCATGGCGCGCTACCGGTTCCGCGGGCATGGGCAAATTATGCTCGGCTTTTTTGCGACGCAGATGCTGCCCGGGTTTATTTCGCTTAGCTCGCTTTATATGATGATGTCCAGCATGAATCTGATCAACAACCGGTTTTCGCTCATTCTGATGTACACGGTCATTATGATCCCGTTCTCCACCATTTTGCTCAGAGGCTTTTTTCAGCGCATCCCTTCGAGCCTGGAGGAAGCGGCCATGATGGACGGCTGTTCCCGAATTTCGGCGCTGTTCCGGGTCATTATACCGGTTATGCTGCCGGGAATCGCCTCCACCTTTATTTTCGCGTTCGTCCAAAACTGGAACGAGCTGTTCTTGGCGGTCATGTTCATTGACGACGAGCCGCTCAAGACGCTGCCGGTGGCGATGAACTCGTTCGTGCAGAAGTTTGACGTGGACTGGGGCGCCATGTCGGCGGGCACGGTATTGTCCGTCATTCCGACGGTCGTGCTGTTTGCCGTGGCTCAGCGATTTATCGTAGAAGGACTTACACAAGGAGCGGAGAAAGGATGACAAGTCACAACAGGAAAAGCGGCGGCGTGAACGATGCGCCGGAACCGGAGTCGGCCTATACGAAGATCGCCTACGATCCGCTGGATACCCGGCATTACGGCGCGGTTTCGATGCCCGTCTACCAGAACAGCCTGTTCGCCTTCGAGAGCTATGCCCAATTCGAGCAGGCGATTCAGGACGAGAACGGGCAGTTTCACGTCTATTCGCGAGGCAACAATCCGACCGTCGAATATTTGGAACGAAAGCTGGCCGAGCTGGAAGGCGGGGAGCGGGCAAAATGCTTCGGCTCCGGCATGGCGGCCATATCGGCGGCCGTCTTGTCGGTCGTCGGGCAGGGCGATCACATTTTATGCTCGAACCAGGCGTACGGCCCGGCCCGGGAGTTTATGGGCAATTATTTGAAGCGGTTCGGCGTCGAGACGACGTTCGTGGACGGCTCCTCGCTGGAAGCATGGAAGGCGGAAGCCCGCCCGAATACGAAGCTGCTCTATCTGGAAAGCCCGACGTCGCTGCAGTTCGAGCTACAGGATTTGGCGGCGGTCGGCGCCTTCGCCAGAAGCATCGGCGCGGTGACGATTATCGACAACACCTGGGCGACGCCCGTCTATCAGCAGCCGCTCCGGCTCGGCATCGATCTCGTCGTTCACTCGATTACGAAATATATTTCCGGGCACAGCGATTGCGTCGGCGGCGTCGTCATCGGCCCGAATCGGCTGATGGAAAGCTTGATCCGCTCGGAATATATGCTGCTCGGCGGCATTATGACCGCCCAGACGGCGGCGACGGTGATGCGCGGGCTGCGCACGCTTCCGCTGCGGATGGAGCGGCATCAGAGCAGCGGGTTGAAGGTGGCCCGCCACCTGAGCGGCCGCCCTTACGTCCGCCAGGTGAATCATCCCGGCCTGCCGGAGCATCCGCAGCATGAGCTGGCGCTGCGGCAGATGAGCGGTTTCGGCAGCCTGTTCTCCATCCAATCCGACGAGCCGCTGGACAAGCTGAAAGAATGGGCGACGCGGCTGCGCTACTTCAAGATCGGGGTCAGCTGGGGAGGATTCGAAAGCCTCGTTACCGTTCACCGGCTGCCGGTCCGGTCCGGCGAGATGCGGAATTTCGTGCGCTTCTTCGTCGGCCTCGAAAATCCCGATGACCTGATCCGCGATCTGGACGACGCGTGGGCATCGCTGCAGGATGAATAGCCGTTTTCCGGTTACACAGCACAGGCTCTTGTCCGAGTGAAGGACAAGAGCCTGCTTGCGTTACGGGTTACGGGACGAGCTTGTTCAACACGTTCATCATATTTCGGTAATCGCTGGAGGCGGTCAGCCTGGCGATATATTGATTCCAATCGTCCAGCGACGCCTGGCCCAGGATGACCTTAAGCTTGTACAGCTCCAGTTTGCTGTTGATCTCGGCGAACTGGCCGGATCGCCACAACGCTTCCGCCTGCGGAAGCGTCTGCCCTTCGTAAGACGTCCGACGCCACGTCTGCACGGCCGTACGATACGTCTCCTTCTGCTCGTTCGACAGGCTGTCCAGGCCGTCGATGACGTTCGTGAGATCGGGCCGGCCGAACAGATAGCCTGCCGCCGCCCGGTCGTCCATCCCGAAACCGGGCATCCGCTCCCATTCCCCGGATTCGGCCATCGCGAATCCGCGGTCCAGCCATTCCAGCAGCTTATGCGGATCGTTCTTTGACATGGAACTGATGATGTACATATCATGACTTGTATTCCACGGAGAGACCGGCTTGCCGGAAACGCCGGCCTTCAAATCGGATAACGGCGTCCAGTCGGCATCGCCGGCGGACAGGGCTCCGGCTTCCGCGACGGTGACGGCGGCGATGCCGGCGGTATGGGCGGACAGCCGCTGCGCGAACTGCGATTTGTTCAGGACGGGAAATTCGGGGTCGATCAATCCGTCGGCATAGGCGCGCGCGAGCCAGGCGAGCGCCTCGGTCTCTTCCGGGCTTACCGCGTGGTCGACCACTTGTCCGTCCTTGACGGAAAATCGGGTCGGGCTGCCGGTAAAGACGTGCTCGACCCAGGCCAGCCCGCCCAAGCCGGCCCTGTCCGCATATCCCGCCAGACCGTATGTATCGTGCTTGCCGTTGCCGTCCGGGTCCGTCTCGGCAAATCGCTTCATCACTTCGTACAGCTCGTCCATCGTCTTCGGCTGCGCAAGGCCGAGCGCGTTCAGCCAGTCCTGGCGGACGGCGGGGAAGGCGGCGTCATGCGGGTCGGCCGGCTTCGGGATGCCGTACAGCTTGCCGTTAATCCATCTTCCGCTCTCCGCGAGCTTCTGCAGACGGGGAAACGCCTTGATCTTATCCGTCAAGTCGATCGCGATAGCCGGCAGCAGCTCGTCCTGGTAGCCTTCATGGTCCTGCAGCAGCATAATGTCCTGGAGATCGCCCGCGGCAATCATCAGGTTCGTCTTATCGCGGTAGTGCTCCGACGGAATAAGCTGAATTTCCGCATTCACCTTCGCGTTTTCCTTCATGTACGCCAACAGCTTGTCCGGCGCGACGCTGGCGTCGCCGTCCGCTCTTGTGCTTACTCTTATGCGGGGCAGGGCATGAGGATCGCGGACGACGACGATGCGTTTGGCCGAATCCCAGGAGACGGTCATGCCGCTCGCCACGGCGGCGATCCGGAGCGGAATGAACACCGTATTCTGTTCGATATAAGGCGCTGCCGGCAAACCGGAAACTTTGCGGCTGTTCAAAATCGCTTCCCGCAGACCGACCTGAAACACGAGCTCGGAACCGGATTTGTGAACCGCTTTCAAAATTTGCTTGTCCGCATCCCATTCGACCTGATAGCCGAACCCTTCCAGCAGCGCTTGCCCCGGCACCATCGTCGTGCCGTCGATTACGCGCGGCGGATGAGGGAACGAAACAGGCGTATCCGGAAACGCGACGCGAATGCCGGCATATGCGGACGTTGTCTCTGACAGCGTCGGATCGTCCCCGGGACCCGGAGGCGTAGCGGCTCCCGCGGGAGCGGCGGCGATCGCCGCGGCGGCAACGGCGGACGCGATTGCGGTCTTTACAGACTTCTTCATACCGATCTCCTTTCGTCCATGTCATATTTTCATTGTACAAAAGATTCCGAATTATGGGAACAATCAATCGGCACGCGCCGGCCGGTTAAGGTAAAATAAAGATGAAGCGATACGAACCATTCAAGGAGGTTGTCGTGTTATGAACTCGTTTCAATTGTACAATCCGACCCGTCTTCTGTTCGGCAAAGGGACGGTCAGCCAGCTCGGCGAGCACGTCAAGCCATACGGAAAACGGATATTGCTCGTGTACGGAGGCGGCAGCATCAAGCGCTCCGGGCTGTACGACGAGGTGATCGCGCAGCTGAACGGAATCGGGGCGGAGGTGTTCGAGCTTCCGGGAGTCGAACCGAATCCGCGATTGGCGACCGTACATAAAGGGATTGAACGGTGCCGCCGGGAGAAGGTGGACTTTATTTTGGCCGTCGGGGGCGGCAGTGTCATCGACGCCGCCAAAGCGATTGCGGCCGGCGTTCCTTACGAGGGCGACGTATGGGATTTCTGTGTGCGCAAAGCGGTCATCCAGGAGGCGCTGCCGCTCGGAACGGTGCTGACGCTGGCGGCGACGGGCTCGGAGATGAACGGCAACGCGGTCATTTCCGATTGGGAGAAGAAACTGAAACGGGGAATGGGAAGCAAGCTGATCTACCCGAAATTTTCGATTCTCGATCCTCAGCTGACGTTTACGGTCCCGCGCGATCAAACGGTGAACGGCATCGTCGACATGATGTCGTATGTATTCGAGCAATATTTTTCGCTGACGACCGATACGCCGTTGCAGGAAAGGTTCGCGGAATCGATTCTGCAGACGGTGATCGAGAACGGGGAGCTGGCGCTTAAGGACGGCACGAATTACGCGGCGCGCGCCAATTTGATGCTGTGCGGCACATATGCGCTGAACGGCACGCTGCCGATCGGGGTCGAAACCGATTGGGCGACGCATGCGATCGAACATGAAGTAAGCGCGATTTACGATATTGCGCACGGGGCCGGTCTCGCGATCATTTTCCCGAACTGGATGAAATATGTGTACAAGGAGCGGGTCGACCGCTTCGTACAGTACGCGGTCCGGGTCTGGAATGTCGACCCGCGCGGCAAAAGCGACGACGAAGTGGCGCTCGCCGGCATCGAGGCGACCCGCGCCTATTTCACGCGCATCGGGGCGCCCGCCACGCTCGGGCAGCTCGGCATCGGCGGCGAGATGCTGGACCGGATGGCGGAGGAAGCGGTTCGTTTCGGTCCGATCGGCAATTTCAAGAAGCTGGAGAAGGACGACGTAAGAACGATTCTGGAGATGTGTCTGTAAGATGAGAAGCGAGCGGGAAATGCTTGACACGATTGTCGGCTTCGCACGGGAGGACGAGCGGATACGGGCGGTTATCATGAACGGCTCCCGCGCCAATCCGGATGCGCCGCGCGACCTCTTTCAAGATTACGATATCGTCTATGCCGTGACAGACGTCGGCGCATTCGTCCGCGACCGGAGCTGGATCGGCCGCTTCGGCGAAGTGCTGATCATGCAGACGCCGGACGACTCGCAGCTGTTTCCGCCGTCCGAAGATCGGAATCGTTTCGCTTATTTGATGCTGTTTCAGGACGGCAACCGGATCGATCTGACGTTTTATCCCGCGGACCGGCTCCGCGAGATGGCGCCGGACAGCTTGAGCCTGCTGCTGCTGGACAAGGACGGGGCCGTAGGGGAATTGCCGCCCCCGAGCAATCGCGATTATTTGCCGAAGCCGCCGACAGCCGGACAATTCGCCGATTGCTGCAACGAGTTTTGGTGGGTCGCGACCTATGTCGCCAAAGGGTTGTGGAGAGGCGAGCTTTCCTACGCCAAATATCATGCCGACGGTCCGGTCCGGGACATGCTCCATCTTATGCTTAACTGGCATATCGGCGTACGAACGGGCTTTACGGCCGATCCCGGCAAGCTCGGCAAATATTATAAGCGGCTTCTGGAGCCGGAGCGGTGGAAGGCTTTCACTGCCACGTATGCGGATGCCGACGAGGAGAAGATGTGGCGGGCTCTGTTTGCGATGTGCGATCTGTTCCGCAATACGTCGCAGGCTGTCGCGAGCCATTTCGGGTACCGCTATCCGGCCGAGGAGGACGAAAACGTCACGGGTTATTTGCGGCGCGTCAAGGCGATGCCCCGAAGCTCCTGACCGCCGTTTCAGACGATTGGAGCTGCAAGAAACCGCTGTATGATCAATCCTGATTATGGATACGCTATGAGCGACAATAACCGAATATTAGCAGAAGGAGCTCAGAAGCGATGGAAAAACAGGATGTCAAGCATGTGCTGCAATATTTGCAATCGGAAATTAGCCGGATCGAAACGATGGCCGGCACCTTGTCCGGCGTGGAGCGGGAGCATTTTCAGCGGCTGACGAACTTCGATCAGCGGGAGCTCGTGGACATTGCGGTCGAAGAGCAGAGCGCCTCCCGCCAACTCGGCGCGATTCAGCAGATGTGCCAGAACATGTCCCGGCAAATCGACGGCATGCTTCGCAACACGGAGCGGGGAGCCGACCATGAAATTCATTGAGCGCATCGTCCGTTCCGTTGCCGATGTGGCGGTGGATCAAGCGCTTACGCGCGTCATCAAGGACCATTATGTGGAAAATATAGCGGCCATGATCCCGGCCGGGCGCAAAATCGGCATGCCGAACTTAACGGAAATTTTATTACGGTCGGAGACTGGCACGCCGGTGCCGCGTCCGCTCGGCAGCTACATCCATTTCTCGCCATGGGAGAGCGTGCTGTTCAACCCGGTTCATCTGTTCCGGATGCCGACGCCGGAGCAAATCGGCATTCAAACGTCCGTCACGATCGGACCGCGGGCGAGAAAACCGCTGACAGTCTCCATTCCGATCATGATCGCGGCGATGTCGTTCGGCGGAGCGCTTAGCAAAAACGCCAAGCTCGCGCTGGCCAAAGCCGCCACGGCGGTCGGCACGGCGAC
The DNA here is from genome assembly GCF_018403665.1 of Paenibacillus cisolokensis. Taxonomy (GTDB): domain Bacteria; phylum Bacillota; class Bacilli; order Paenibacillales; family Paenibacillaceae; genus Paenibacillus_AH; species Paenibacillus_AH cisolokensis. The sequence goes on along the minus strand of NZ_BOVJ01000060.1, from coordinate 609 downwards.
CAATTCCGGCGAGGCGGGTCTGATGAAAGAGGAGCGGGAAGCGGCCCGCCTCTTTATCGGCCAGTACAATCGCGGGGGCTGGATGAATACGCCGGACAAATACATGCAGCTCGACGCGATTGAAATTCAATTGGGCCAAGGGGCGCAAGGCTCGACTTCCCAGCGTACGACGGTCAAAAATATCGGCGAGGATTACCGGGAGGTGTTCGGCCTGAAGGAAGGCGAGCCCGCGGTCATCCATTCCAGACTGCCGGGGGTCGATTCCGCGGACGACTTCATCCGTCTGGTCAAACGGCTGCGGCACGAAACCGGCGTGCCTGTCGGTCTGAAAATCGCCGCCACGCATCATTTGGAGAAGGAGCTGCGGATCGCCCTGGAAGCGGGCGTCGATTTCATCACGTTGGACGGCGCGGAAGGCGGTACGCATGGCGGGGCGCCGACGCTGCAGGACGATGTCGGGCTGCCGACGATGTTCGCGGTCACCCGCGCCGCGCAGTTTCTCGCCCGCAACGGCGAGACCGGCAAAGTGAGCCTGATCGCGGCCGGCGGGCTTATCACGCCGGGCAGCATGCTGAAGGCGATGGCATTGGGCGCGGACGCCGTCTATAT
>NZ_BOVJ01000059.1 GCF_018403665.1 Paenibacillus cisolokensis | reverse complement strand
TTGATCATGCTTTTTCACGAACCAATCACCCTATTTTTTCTCCACTGCATTTAAATTATAAAAGAAAACTAAAAAACCGTCCTCAAAAAAAACGCCGTTTTCCCTTAAAATTATCGACCTTCCTCCGACCTTTTCTCCAGTGATGTTATTAATATAATTCATGGCTGAAACCGTAGTTCCGAATTAAAAATAAAAGCTGCAGACCTGAAGACTACTCTTCGACCCGCAGCAAGTTCAGAATATAAGATTGTAAATCGACGATGCGCAGCCGCTCCGGCTTCCGGTCCGTGCCATATACGATCAGCGGAACAATCGATTCCGTCTCATGAAGCGACCCGTGCCCGCCTCCTCCGCGATGCTTCGGCGAACTGTGGCCCGTAAACTCGTAGCCTTGCTTGGCCGTAATGACGATGAACTCCCCGTCGTGTGAGTGGAGCGCGCCGTACAGTCTTCTTAACCCGTCCGGATATTGGCCGTAGCTCACATGCTTTCGCAGATCGACCTTTACATCGAGCAGCGCCGCGTTCGGACCTAACGTCCACTTCTGCCCGTACTCGTCTTTGGCGCGGCCGCCGGGCTTGTACTTGAACTCCGAACCCGAACCCGGTCTTGCGACATGAATCCACTCCCCCTCTTTCCAGGAAATCAATCCGATACGCGGCTCACGCTGCAATTCGCGGACAAGTTCCTTTATCGATCGTCCGGGTTTGAGATTGTACACGTAAGCCATCGTTTCGTTCACCGCCAGCGCGATGTCCGTCTTCTGCGATGCGGTTTCCCCGGGACGCATGATTGCATATCGCTGAAACAAATCGGTCAGATCGATAACCGGATTGCCGCTGCGCGGCAAGATGGAGCTCATGCCGCTGTCGCCGACAATGAGGATGACCGCCTGTTCCTGCGCGGCTTCGGGCGAGCCGAAAGCTTGCAGCACCCGCTGCAGCTGCCCGTCCAGCTTGATCAGCCCGTCCAAATGCGAGGGGCCTTTCTTGTGAAGCTCGTGATCTTGGTCGGGCAAATAGACGTACGTAAAATCTGGCAGCTTGCGCTGCTCGATCAAATATGCGACCGTACCGATCGCGAATTCATTGTTGAAGCCCAAATTGCCCGCAACGTTGTCCGGCAGCCGCTTCATGCCTTCCAACGGATTCGACAGGGCGCCGAACGTCATGAAATCCGGGCCTTGCACACGGATCTTTTCGGGCAAGGACACAGACGCCTGCATCCATTTCGGAATCGTCAGCACGTGGCCGGTATCGCCTCGGTAGATCAAGCCGTTCACGGAAGCGGACGTTCTTCCCTGCTTGCGCAGCCGTTCGTATATCGTCGGGGTCCGCTTGCTCAGATGGTCCCCGTTCAGACGTACAAGCGCATCATCGAGCACGGCGCCGGCGCCCTGCCGCAACACTTCGATCGAGCCGGTGCCGTAATTGACGATACGCTTCTCGTCTTCGGCATACCAGATAAGCCCCGGAACGCGATGCCGGTCCGGATAAGTTCCCGTAAGCAGAGAACTGTCGATCGTTACCGACATCGTCGGAAACGAACTGACGAGATTTTTGTAATACTGCCCGCGCTCGACGAGCAGCTTGAATGTCGGCAGCTTGCCAAGCTCAAGACCTTTGTCGATCGACTGGTACATCAGCGAATCGGCCACGAACACGATCACTTTTTTCGAATGCGGCTTCGTCCTGGATTGAATATGTACAAGATCGTTTTCGCGCGGTTTCGGTTTGCCGCCATTGCAGCCCGCGCCAACGGCGATAATAAGGGCCAGAAGCAGCAGACGGGTTAACCTTGACAATGCCATCCCACCTTTTACGAAATATGAGAATGGTATTAGGCTACCCTTCCGGCCATCTGCCTTATTCGAAAAAAAAACGCCCTGCCAGATCGTCACGATCCGAGAAGCGCGTGTTGAAAAGAGGCAGTACGACGCCTAGCCGATCGAGAACGTCCGTCCTCCCCGGCCCTCGGCCGAATCGTATGCATCAAATTGAAAGCCGTCTTTCATCCGGAATAGCTTCCCTCTAGGCAGAAGGCGAGTGCGATTAGAGCCATAAACAAAATGTTCACCGTATAATGGCTATAGATGAAAAGCAGCCAAGTCCGCCGACCGATTTGCTTCCTGATCCATTTCGAAGCCAACCTCTTGTATGTTTCACTTCCCCCTCCTTACCCGCTGCAGGAAGAGACGATCGCGACGAAGGCGGCAATCGTAAGCACCGCGCCGCTTACCCTGCCCAAGGTTAGCGCCAGACCGCTCGGTTCCGCGTCCCTGAACTTCCATCCGTCCTTCAGCCACCACATCGCGCGCGGGAACAGAACGTTGATGATGCCGACGATCAGCATCAGCATACCGACGAGAAACAACGATCCGTTGAACGATCGGCCGCCGTCCGACAGTTGCCGTCCTGCCGATATCCGGTCGAAATCGACTGCGAGCTGATCACCAGAGCTTTCGTCCAGTTCATAGACTTTCCCTTCATAGGTCAGCGTCCGCGGCGCGCCGTTCCCGCATGCGCCGAGCGCCGCCGCCAGCAGCGCCAGCAGTCCCGCTGCAAGCCATCTTTTCCATCTCATTCCGCTCACGCTCATCCCTCTCCCCTCTCCCCTCTCCCCTCTTCCCTCTTCCATCTTCCCGTTGGTAACTCTTGCTGTTATCTTACTACGAACACGACCGAGCCGGGTCTCAAATATCAAAATAATTGCCTGGACTATATCCCTTTGTTCCAGAATATTGTAAAATTAAGACAAGTCAACACCGATCCGCGGTTATTGGCCGCAACACGATACGAATGTGGCAGGTGTAACCAAATGCGCAAAGATCGTATCTATGAAGCGTTAACGCTCGTCAAAGACGGTCAAGGCAGACCGCTGACCGACAACGGCAAAATTCGCAACATCGTGATCAAAGACCGTACAGTCGCGCTGACGCTGTTGCTGAAAGCTGCGGAGCGCGACCGGGAAGCGCATTATCGCCATGCCATTGAGGAAGCGCTTCATGCGATCGGCATCGGCAGCATCCATATTCGCGTGAAGCCGATGGATGAGACGATACCGGACGGAGATGAGATCCCGCAATCGGCACCTCCCTCTGCGCCCCTGCTCGCTCCGGATTCCGGTACGCGTTTTATCGCGATCGCAAGCGGCAAAGGCGGCGTCGGAAAGTCAACCGTAACGGTCAATCTCGCCCTGGCGCTTACGCGGATGGGGAAACGGGTTGGCATTATCGATGCCGATATATACGGGTTCAGCATTCCGAACTTGCTCGGGATAGAAGAAAAACCGCAAAAAGCCGAAAATCGTATTGTTCCGGTTGAACGTTACGGTGTACAATTGATTTCAACAGGTTTTTTTGTACAAGGCAACAATCCGGTCGTTTGGCGCGGGCCGATGCTCGGGAAGATGCTGTCAACCTACCTCAATGATGTGGATTGGCCTCCTCTCGACTATATGCTAATCGATGTGCCCCCCGGCACCGGGGATATCGCCTTGGACATTAACCGCAAAATTCCGCAATGTGCCGAGATTATCGTGACGACTCCCCATCCTATGGCGAGCCACGTCGCCGAGAGAGCGGGCGTCATGGCCAAGCAGACCGATCATCGCATCCTGGGCGTTGTGGAGAATATGTCCTATTTCGAGGACGACCGCGGGATCAGGCATTATGTATTCGGAAGAGGGGGCGGGGACTTGCTCGCCGAACAGCTGCAAACCTCGCTGCTGGTCCGGATTCCGATCGTCGCTGCCGGCGATCGCCCGTCCGACCCGTCTTCTCCCCCATCCGTCTTCACCGACGAACGGGGGAACGGGGCCGTTTATTCCGAGCTGGCCCGGAAAGTATCCAGACTTTTATCCTGACCAGAAAGGACTGAGGAAGAATGGCTTTTGTCATTACGGAAGCATGCATCGATGAGAAGGCAGCCGATTGTGTCGATGTTTGTCCAGTCAACTGTATCGAAGAAGGGCCTGATCAATATTTTATCGACGCCGAAGTTTGTATCGATTGCGGTGCTTGCGAGGCGGCCTGTCCGGTTAGTGCGATAAGCTGGGAAGACGATTTGAGGGACGACCAGAAAATTTTCATCGAGAAAGCCGCAGAGTTTTTCAAAAACCGTTAAGCTGCGCGATTTCAACTGCATATGTGTTTGGCGTTATAGGCTGGTTCCTCTTCCGCCGATGGCGGAACCCGGGAATCGGCTTTTTCGTTTTGATTGGCATTTTTTGTGCGGTAGTATCACATGACTTTTTATACCCTTTGGTTGACTTTGTAGACGCGAATGCATACAATGAAGTTTGATCTTCATATCCTACAGACGTTTCTCAACATGACAGAGAAGGTGAATCAGATGGGTCAGGCACCCTTTAATATATTGCTTTACTATAAATTCGTCCGAATCCCCGACGCGGAGCAGTTCGCCCGCGATCATCTCGATTACTGCAAATCGCTCGGCGTCAAAGGAAGAATTATTGTCGCCGACGAAGGCATTAACGGCACGCTGTCGGGAACGGTGGAGCAGACGAAACGATATATGGAAGAGATGCGCCGCAATCCGCTCTTCGCCGACATGGTTTTCAAAATCGACGAAGCCGACGGGCATGCTTTCAAGAAAATGTTTGTCCGCTACAAGAAAGAGCTGGTCACGTTCCGTTACGAGAAGCCGCTCGATCCGAATGTGAAAAGCGGCAAAAGGCTTTCCCCCAAGGAATTTTATGAATATTTGCAGCGGGACGACGTCATCGTGCTCGACGGCCGCAACGGCTACGAATACGATATCGGCCATTTCCGCAACGCGATTCGCCCGGATGTGGACAGCTTCCGCGAATTCCCGGAATGGATCCGGAAAAATATGGCCGATTACAAGGACAAGCCGATTTTGACCTACTGCACCGGCGGCATCCGCTGCGAGAAGCTGACCGGCTTTATGCTGGACGAAGGCTTCAGAGAAGTTTATCAGCTCGATGGCGGCATTGTGACGTACGGTAAGGATGAGGAAGTAAAGGGCCGGTTGTTTGACGGCAAATGCTACGTATTCGACGAGCGGATTTCGGTTCCGATCAACCGCACCGGCGAGAACGTCGTCGTCGGCAGATGCCGCCATTGCGGCAAACCGGAAGACCGCTACGTGAATTGCGCCAATGACCGGTGTCATCTGCAGCATATTTGCTGCGAGGAATGCGAGAAGGAGCATGACCGCTACTGCTCTGCGGAATGCAGGGAAGCCGATGCGGTAAACATCGATACGGCAAGCTGACAGGTGGTGTTCAAAGTGAAGCGGGGGGCTGCAACGACCACGCGCGATCGGATTATGCAAATGTTGAAAACGGATGGCGAGCTGACGGCGAGAGAAATGACCGAACGGCTCGGCATTACCGGCATGGGTGTGCGCCGGCACATCGACGCGCTCGAACGCAGCGGCCTGATCGAATCGAGAACGATTCGCCAGCCGATGGGCCGGCCTGCTTCGCTGTATCGTTTGACCGAACAGGCGGATCATTATTTTCCGAAAAACTATCATGGAATCGCGCTCGATCTGCTCGGCGAACTGGCGCAGGAAGCGGGAGAACCGGTCGTCAACCGTCTGTTCGAGCGCCGCAAACAAACGCTGTATCGGAAATATGCCGGCAAGATGACCGGCGAACGGCTCGCCGATAAAGTGTCGGCTCTCGCCGACATCCAGAACGAGAACGGCTATATGGCGCAATGGGAACAGAGCGGCGACGACGAATTTGTCCTGACGGAATACAACTGCCCGATTTCCCAAATCGCCAATGCCTACAATCACGCCTGCAAGTGCGAGCTCGATCTGTTCGAGAGCTTGCTCGGCGCCGAGGTGTCGCGCACCGAATGTCTGGCCAAAGGCGGCCAAAAATGCGCTTATACGATACGGAAACGCGCAGCGTCTCCGAATTAACCGCCGCATCAGCGGCGGTTATTTTATGCCCACAGCCGTCTGCGGAACGAGTCTTGCATCGGTTACTTCAGCGCATTGACGAGCGCCGAACGGTTGCGCAGCATCCAGCCGGCCGCCCGGGTCCGCCATGCGATGCCCCACAGCTTGCCTTCGGTATCCTGTTTCACCTGCAGTTCGATGGCTTCCTCCGCCGCCTCGCGCACCGCCACTTCCACGATGAGATCATACAGCGTATGCCGCTTGGCAGCGGTCAGACCGTAAGCATCGACAAGCAGCCGCAACTGCCCGGCGCGGACATCGAGCGGCGGCAAGCCGACCCGCTCCGCCACATCGTCGTCGTGAAGCTGCGGGAACAACCAGCATACGCGCGCCAGCTCGGCAAGCGGGTCTACCGGACCCGCGAATTCCCAATCGATAAGCCCGACGGGCAGCCCGTCGCGAGTTACGATATTCCATGGCGCAACATCGCCGTGCGAGATGATTGGCCTCCCGTTTTCGCCAATATCCCTCAAAAACCAGCGCTGCCAGACCGCCCCGCCGTCAGGCGCGAATGACGCGCGCGCGTCGTGAAGCGCGCGAAGCATCCGGCCGACCGCCGCGATGCCGTCGTCGCTCCACGGAGCGGGATGGACCTGCTCCCCTTCCATATACTCCACCATGTCGCGACCGTCAGCATCGAACCCGGTGCCGATCACGCGCGGCGCCATACCGAATGCGCTGCGCTCCAGGTGGCGCAGCAGCCTGTGCACGCCGGCCGTCCACGGACGGCCCGGCCGCAGCACGACCCGGCCGCTGCGGCTGACCGATTTCTCGGCCGAAAGCAGCTCCTCGTTCTCCATCCCCGTCATTCCGTCTCCCCCGTATTCTTATTCGAAACGTCGTCAGATTTCATACCATCATAACGGATTTTCCAGTGTCTGTAAACGAATGTCCGGTCGACACAAATAAAAGCGGGCCGCCGGTCATCCGAAGACCCGCGGCCCGCTATTGGCATATACCGGTATCACTTCACTCCGTTATAGACGAACGCCCGGATAATATGCCGTTGCGAGAAGAAAAAGACGACGAGAATCGGCGCGACAAGGATGAGGTTGCCGGCCATCAGCACGTTCCAGGTCGCCACGCCCTCGACTTCGCGGATTTTCGCGATGCCGAGCGGCAGCGTGCGGGCGGTCTCGTTCGTCGTCATGACGAGCGGCCAGAAGTAGTCGTTCCAGTGCGCGATAAAGCTGAACAGCGTAAACGTGACGAGCACCGGCTTGGCGAGCGGCACCATCAGCCGCACGATAATTTTCCATTCACTCGCCTGGTCGAGCCGCGCCGCCTCGAGCAGCTCTTCCGGCACCTGCATGAACGCCTGCCGCAGCAGGAAAATGCCGAATGCGCTGGAGGCGAACGGCAAAATGAGGCCGAGATGCGTGTTCAGCAGCTTCAGGGCGCTCAGCTCCAGATAGACGGGCAAAAAGATGAGCTGGGCCGGAATCATCAGCGTCACCATGACGATTGAAAACAGCAGCTTAGCCCCGGCAAACCGGTAACGGGCAAAAGCGTAAGCGGCCGGAACGATCGTCAGCATCTGCAGGATGAGAATGCCGACGGCGACGACGACGCTGTTTACGAAATATTTCAGGAACGGTCCGGTATTCCATGCGGTGCTGAAGTTTTCCCACACCGGCCGGGAAGGAATCCATTCCGGCGGAAAGATCATCGTCTCCGGCAACGTCTTGAGCGAGGTCGAGAGCATCCAGAAGAACGGCATTGCGAAGACGAGCACGAGCGCGAGCAGGGCCAGTACGTTCGCCGCCCGCAGACAAAGCCGAAGCGCCCTCCGCCAGCCGATTCGCCTCCAGCTTGCGCGCACCGCCGTCTGACGGCCGATGACCGCCTCCGCTCCGCCCGCGCCGATCGTGCGATTCGCTTGATTCACATTCGTTTCCTCCCTTCTACCGGTAGTGAACGCGCCGCGCCAGCAGCCTGAAGTACACGATCGTCAAAGCTCCGACAATGACGAGCAAAATGACGCCGGCGGCCGAGGCGTAGCCGATTTTGAAAAACCGGAACCCGTTCTCGTAAATATAATAGACAAGCGTATTGGTCGAATTGACCGGACCGCCCTGCGTCATAATGGCGATCGTCTCGAATACCTGGAACGACCCGATCAGATTGATGATAACGAGGAAGAAAATCGTCGGCGACAGCATGGGCAGCGTCAGCTTCGCGAACGTCGTCCACGGTTTCGACTCGTCGAGCGCCGCCGCTTCGTAGATATCGCCCGGAATGCTCTGCAAGCCGGCGATAAAAACGAGCGTATTGTAGCCGAGCCCTTTCCATACCGCGACGATGACGAGCGACACCAGCGACGTGCCCGGATGCGACAGCCATTGCAGCGGCCCGAATCCGAACAGGCCGATGATCCAGTTCAGCAGTCCGTATTCGGGGTCCATCAGCCAGCTCCACAGCAGCGAGATCGAGACGAGCGAAATGATATGGGGGCTGAAGATCGCGCCTTGCACAAAACCGTGAAAAAGGCTTTTCCGGTTGAGCCACAACGCGAGCAGCAGCGCCAGAATCGTCGTCAGCGTGACGGTGAGAAGCGTATACATCGTCGTATTGGACAGCACCTTCATGAAATCGGAATCGGTCAGCAAGTCCCGGAAATTCGCCAGACCGACGAACGTTTTGGTCGGGCTGACGAAGTTCCAGTCGAACAGGCTCAAGTAGATCATGTAAAAGATCGGATAAAGGAAAAACATCGTGAAAATGACAATCGCCGGCGCAACCATTCCATACGGACGAAGCTTGTGCCAAATCGTCATGTCACACGCCTCCGGCCGTCGCGAGCCGCTTCGCGAGCGCCCGCACGCCGCGCCGGCGCTCGCCGTTCGGTCCGAAAAAGTACAGCTGCTCGTACGGCACGACGACTGTGGCGGACGCTTCGGTCAAGAGCGGCTCCAGGTACGTCTTGGCGAAAAAGGTGCAGCAGCGGGACCTGATCTGGTACACGTTCTCCGCCCCGAGACTTTCGCGGGTCACAATTTCCCCTTCCAGGCGGAAGCCTTCGATGGATTTTCCGATCAGCGCCTGTTCCGGACGGAAGCCGACATAACTTACCCCTTCTCCGTTTTCCAGCTCGAGTCCGTACGCGTCGCGGATGTCGATGATGTTCATCGCCGGCGTGCCGATAAATTGGGCGGTGAACAGATTCGCAGGGTCGTGGTACAGCTTCGAGGGGATATCCGCCTGCTGGATGACGCCTTTATCCATCACCACGATTTCATCACCCATCGACATCGCCTCCACCTGGTCATGCGTCACATAGACGAACGTCGTGCCGAGCCGCTTGTGCAGCTGGATCAGCTCCGTGCGCATCTGGTTGCGCAGCTTGGCGTCCAGATTGGAGAGCGGCTCGTCCAGGATGAACACCTGCGGCTGCTTCACCATGGCGCGGGCCAACGCGACCCGCTGGCGCTGTCCGCCCGACAGCTGCTGCGGTTTCTTGTCCAGATAGGGCGCAAGACCGACGATTTCGGAGATGTCATGGACGAGCGACTGCCGTTCCTTGCCCGGCATGCCCCGGTTTTTCAGCCCGAATTCGATATTGCCGCGAACGGTCATCGTCGGATATAAGGCGTAATTTTGAAACACCATGGCGACGTTTCGCTTGCCCGGAGGCACATCGTTCACGCACGTTCCGCCGATCCGGATTTCACCGGCGGTCTGCTTCTCAAGCCCGGCGATCATGCGCAGCGTCGTCGACTTGCCGCAGCCCGACGGACCGACAAGCACCGTGAACGACCCGTCCCTGATCGTCAGGTTCAAATTGCGGATTACCGTTTCGTCCTTGAATGTCTTTTCGATGCCCAGCAGCTCGATCTTCGCCATCCGTCAGCAACCTCCCCTTTGGATTATGATTCGCAATTCTGCCGCCGTCCGCATTACTTGGCGAGCAGCTTGTTCGCCTTTTCCGCCGCTTCGTTCATAATTTCCTGCGGATTTGCGTTCGGATCGAGAATGGCTTTCTCGATCGCTTCTTTCATCATTTTGGTCACTTCCGGATAGGCGTTCTCCATCGGACGCGGTCTTGCGTATTCAAGCTGGTCAACGGCCACCTTGTACTGCGGGAATTCCTTGAAGTGAGTCTTAAGCTCTTCGCTCTCGATAGCGGTCAAGCGGGTCGGCAAATATCCGACGTGCTTGTGCTGATAAATCGTATTTTCCGTGGACGTCATAAACATGATGAATTCCCATGCCGCTTCCTTCTCCTCGTCGCTCAGCTTGGAGGTCATGACGAGCTGACAGCCGCCTGTCGGCACGCCGTAGCTTTTGTTGGCCGGCATGAACGATGCGGCGAGCTCAAATCCGTTGCCTTTGGCGATTTCCAGGCTGCCGGATACGCCCGCGGTCGATCCGAACTTGAAGGCCGACAGCTGATTCGCCCAATCTTTGTCCGCAGTCGCACCGGCTTCGTCGCCGACGGGAATTTTCAGCAGCCCTTCCTTGGCCAGCCGCTGCCAAAATTCGACCGGCGCGACGCCTTCGGGCGATTGAAACGCGGCCGACTTGCCGTCCTCGGACAGCACCGTGCCGCCGCTTTGCGCGACGAGCGCTTCATAGAACCAGATATCGACCGGCATCGTCATGGCGGTCTTTCCATGCTCCTTGAGCACTCGCGCATACTGCTCCAGCTCATCCCATGTTTTCGGCCCTTCCGGATCGAGTCCCGCTTCCTTCAACATCGTGGCGTTTTTGTACATGATCGGCGTGCTCCGCATAAAAGGAAGGCCGTACAGCTTGCCGTCCACATAGGCGTTGCCCATCAGTCCCGGAATGAAATCGTCGAGCTTCACCTTCTCCTTGTCCCGATCCGCGAAACCGGTCAATTCCTGCAGCATGCCCGATCTGGCGAATACGCCGGTCGAGGCGATTTCGAGATCCGTAACGGCAGGGGCGTTGCCTGCCGCGAAGGCGGCCTGAACTTTGGCATGCAGATCGTCATAATTGCCTTGATGCTCCGCAACGACTTCGATCCGGTCCTGCGACGCGTTGAACTGTTCCACCAGATGACGCTTCGCCTCCTCGATCTTGTCGCCGAACGCGTACCAGTACTTGATCGTTATTTTTTGTCCGATGATCCTGCCGCTGCAGTCGTGCCGGACGTGGCTCCGCCCGTCCCTGCCGCGCTGCCGCCGTTTCCGTTCGAGCCGCATGCCGCCGTCGCGACCGCCAGCGCGATGACAAGCGCCTGCAATGCAATCCTCTTTACCATCTTTCATACCTCCGTTTCGAATAGGGACATTGCCTGATGCAGCAAAAAAAGAAACCCGAATCCGGCCGCCAGGTCTTCAAGGGACCGCGGCTTCATCAGGTTTCTCCATCGCTCCAACCGAATGTATTTACTTGTCAATGCTTATCCCAATCATAGCGACGAACTGTTAATGCCGTGTCAACGGAATGATAAGATTATTTGAACGTATGCCGCCATAATTCCGGTTTGGAAGAAGAGACGGCGGTCGCTCCGTTGCCGAGGCATTCCAGCGCCTGGTCCCGGTCGAAAAGCAGCCCGCCGGCCACGACCGGCAGCGGCGTCAGCGCTTGGACCCGGCGCAGCGCTTCGGGAATTCGGGCGGGCATCACTTCGACGATGTCCGGCTCGGCATTGCTCAGACTGTTCGCGATATTGTCCAACCCTTCCGTGTCGACGAGAAAAACGCTGGATGGCGATAAGGCCCATTTTTTTGGCCGTCTTCACGACGTTCGTTTTCGTCGTCACGATCCCGTCCGGCTTGACCGTCTTGGCCAGGTAGTCCAGGCCGTAATAATCGGTGCTCAACCCGCCAATCTTTTCCAGATGCAGAAATACCGGCAGCCGGTGCGACTTGTAAAGCTCGACGTAGTTTCTCACGACGCCGATATGACCGGTCAGCAGAAATACGCCGCCCAGCTTCTCGCGATAGGCCAGCGCGATTTCGATATGCTTCGCTTCTTTGACCGAAGCGATCATCGGGCGCGCATGCAGCCCCCGGATAAAGGCTTCGAGCGCCGTCTTCGACATGGATGCGGCCCCTTAACGCGGCAGGCCGGCCGCCATGAGCGGCACGGTCGCTTCGCGGTCCGCCTCCTGACCGCGGGCGTCCGGGTTGTGCCTGAAGCGCGGCATATGCCGGTGCAGCACCTGCGCACGGCCGAACAGGTCCGCATCCGGACAATCGACGGCTCGAATGCGAATCTCGCGATCGCCGATGTCGACGATCCGGAATCCGGGTTGATCGAGGCAGGCGGACAGCTGCACGAACGTCCAACCCTGTTGCCGCACGATCGAATCGACATGGGTATGGCCGTTGAAATAAACGCCGCTTCCCTGTTTCTGGCGCAATATTCGCCACATCTCGATATCGGGATGGATCGAGCCTTTATCCGCTTCCGATCTGGCGGTCGTCCGATGCACCGGGTGATGGGCGAAGACGAGCAGCGGTCTGGATGCCGATGTGCGGACTTTCTCTTCAAACCATTGCAGCTGTTCTTCGTCGATCCAGCCGCCCAAGTTTTCCGGTTCCATCTCCCGGGCCGTATCGAGAAACAGAAGCACCGCTTCGTCCGTTTCGATCGCATGGTACCGCCTGCCGCCCGTCAAGCGCAACACGTCCGCTCTCGGCTGAACGTACAGATCGTGGTTGCCCAGCACATGCACGAACGTCCGTTCTTTCCGGCGCAGAAGCGCATATACGTCCCGAAGCTCCGATTCGGAACCGCTGTTCGTCAAATCCCCCAGTGAAATATGGAGATCCGCATCGGTTTCGAGAAAATAACCCAGCAGCTTCTCATAAAAAGCGTCGCGCGCTTCCGCCCACCCCGGCACTGCCGGATCGACGTCATGATAATGCAGATCGCCCATCAACATCAGCCGCATTTTCCCGTTCCTCCCGTTTCACGATTTTGCTTGCGTTCTCATTGTAACAGCCGTTTGTTGCGGGATCGTTAAATCGGGCAGTAGATTTTGTAAAATTGCGTGCGCCGGCCCGCCTTGCTGGACTTCCTTACCGAATCTGGTACAATAGCGGTAAGGTCTCGGATCGCAGAGGCCTTATATTTCTATAGGGAGGGAATCGGGATGAGAAATCCGAACTGCTTGCTCTTCGAAGCGCGCATTCCGTACTTGGGAGGTGAGATATACGATGAACCTTAGAGAATCGGATTTGCCCGGAATCGGCCGGAAATACGAGCTGCACACCCGCAGCGGTGAGCGGCTCGTCATCATTATTCACAATGACGAACGCCGCGAAATCTATCACATGGACCCTGACGACCCCGACGACATTTTGTCAACCGTGACGTTCGACGACGATGAAGCGCGGATGATATCGGCCATCCTTGCCGGCATCACTTACAAACCGAAAGCGCTGGAGCAGCTCGAGATGGTGCTCGACGATCTCGTCATCGAATGGATACGCCTCGACGCAAGTTGCGGCTGCGTCGGCCGGCCGATCGGCGAGCTCGATATTCGCCGCAAAACAGGCGCGATCATTATCGCGATCGTGGAGAAAAACAAAGCCGCGATTATCAATCCCGGTCCGCATCATATCCTGACCGGCGGAACGACGGCCATTGTAGCGGGGGAGCGAATGAACCTGCATAAGTTGAAAATGCTGCTGCAGAACGGAAGTGAATAGCGATGGACATGATCATTTTCGAGGTCGGGCTCGCCCTGGGGCTGATCAGCATCGTAGGATTGCTGTCCGCCAAGCTCCGGTTTTCGGTCATTCCGTTCTATATTTTGATCGGAATGGCCGTCGGCCCTCACGCTCCCCATTTTTGGATCATCGACTTGCGGTTTATCGAAAGCTCGGATGTCATCGACTTTATGGGGCGCCTCGGCATCCTGTTTCTGCTGTTTTATCTCGGACTGGAATTTTCCGTCGCACGCCTGCTCAAATCCGGAAAAGCGATACTGGCCGGCGGACTGTTCTATGTGGCGCTTAATTTTATTTCCGGACTGCTCATGGGCTGGTTCATGGATTTGCCGCTCAAGGAGACGCTTGTCGTATGCGGCATTATGACCAGCTCGTCGACGGCGATCGTCGCCAAAGTGCTGGTCGATCTGAAGCGGACGGCCAATCCCGAAACGGAACTGATTATGGGCATGATCATGTTCGACGATCTGTTCATTGCCGTTCACATCTCGATCCTGTCCGGTCTTGTGCTGAGCGGCGCGACATCTGTCGGCGGCGTGCTGCTCGTTTCGGCGTCCGCGCTGCTGTTTATTCTGTGCTTCCTCATAATCGGGCGCAAGCTGGTCAAATATTTCGATCTCGCGCTGCGCGTCCCTTCTAGCGAACTGTTTTTACTCCTCGTCATGACGATGTTGTTTCTTGTCGCCGGTTTCTCGGAGACGCTTCATGTCGCCGAAGCGATCGGCGCCTTGATGATCGGTCTCGTGCTGGGCGAATCCGCCCATGTGAAGCGAATCGAAAGCCTGGTCGTCCCGTTCCGGGACTTCTTCGGCGCTATCTTCTTCTTCGGCTTCGGCCTGACCATCCAGCCGTCCACGCTGGGCGGCGCCGTAGGCATGGCCGTGCTCGCGGTCATCCTTACCTTGCTCGCCAACCTCGCGGCAGGCTTCATCGCCGGCCGCCTGTCGGGCAATTCGTCTCGCGCCTCGCTTAATGTCGGACTGACGCTCGTCTCCCGCGGGGAGTTTTCGATCATTATGGCCAATATCGGCAAAGCCGGAGGTTTGATGCCGGCTATCCAATCCTTCGCCGTTCTGTACGTGCTGCTGCTCGCCGTCCTCGGTCCGCTGCTGACCAAAGAATCGAAGAGGATTCACCAGTACAGTCGGACGGTATCGGATAAAATCCGGCAAACAAGTCTGTTCAAACGAAAGGAAAACGAGAAAGAAGAAGATTAATATCGAAAACAATTCGCTTCATTTATATTTAATGTTGTTAAACACCAACATCCTGCGGCCGCCCTGTTGACGGACAGCCGCAGGATGTTTGCAATTCGCCTGGATTTACGATTTACGCGCGTTGGAAATGTTGGGCTCTTGCCGCTTGAGCCGCTTGAACCATATTGCGCAGCGCCGGAACCGTTTCGGCCAGGCCGCGCGTTTTCAACCCGCAGTCCGGGTTAATCCAGAACAATTCGGGACGAAGCACCCGGAGCGCGCGGTCGATCATGTCGGACATCTCTTCGACGCTAGGCACGCGCGGGCTGTGGATGTCGTAAACGCCGAGGCCGATGCCGTGGTCGTAATCGTGCTGTTCGAAGCTGGAGATGAGCTCGCCGTGGCTTCTCGACGATTCGATCGAGATGACGTCGGCATCGAGAGAACGGATGGCGTCAATCATATCGTGGAACTCGCAATAGCACATATGCGTATGAATTTGCGTCGTATCCTTTACCCCCGAGGTAGCGAGGCGGAACGCTTTGACGGCCCATTGCAGATAGGCGTCCTGATCCTCCTGCTTGAGCGGCAAGCCTTCGCGCAAAGCCGGCTCGTCGACCTGGATCATCTCGATGCCGGCTTTCTCCAGCGCGAGCACTTCTTGCCGGAGCGCCAAGGCGATCTGGTTCGCCACCTGCTCGCGGCTCAGATCGTCGCGTACGAACGACCAGTTCAATATCGTAATCGGCCCCGTCAGCATGCCTTTCACCGGACGATCCGTCAGCGACTGCGCATATACGCTTTCCTTCACCGTCATCGGCTGTACGAATGCGACGTCGGCGTAAATAACCGGCGGCTTGACGCAGCGCGAACCGTACGATTGCACCCAACCGTTCCGGGTAAAGACGAAGCCGTCCAGCTTCTCGCCGAAATATTCGACCATATCCGTCCGTTCGAATTCGCCGTGAACCAGCACGTCGATTCCGATTTCCTCCTGCAGCCGGATACATGCCTCAATTTGCTCTTTCATAAACGCTTCGTACTGCGCATCGTTCCATTCGCCCCGCCGCCACTTCAGCCGCGCCTGCCGCACTTCCGGCGTCTGCGGGAAGCTGCCGATCGTCGTCGTCGGCAGCGGCGGAAGCTGCCATTTGTTCCGCTGCAGCTCGAACCGTTCGGAGAACGGCCGATTGCGGGAATCCGGGATATCCGCCAATTGACGCAAACCGCTGGCGACGTCCTCCCGGTTTCGCTCCGGCAGAAGGCGGAATGCGTTCAGCGCTTCGCGGCTAGCTGCAAGCTCGGCTTCCACCGCCTGCTCGCCTTGCCGGACTGCGGCGCGAAGAATGCGCAGTTCGTCCAGCTTCTCCTCGGCGAATGCGAGCGCTCCGCGCACGACGGGGTCAAGCCCGCTCTCCGCTCTCGTGCTGACGGGAACGTGCAGCAAGCTGCACGACGGCTGGAGAATCAATCGCTCTAGCGGAACAACGGCCGCTATGCGCCGGATCGCCTCCAGCTTCGCATCGAGATCCGCCCGCCATATGTTGCGGCCGTCGATCAGGCCGGCGCCCAGCACTTTATCTTCCGGCCATCCGGATTGTTCGAGCGCTTTGGCGGTTTTGCCGCCGTCGTGAACAAAATCGAGACCGATGCCGTCGACGGAAAGCGACGTGATTTTCTCAAAATCATCGACACCTTCAAAGTAGGTTTGCAGCATAATCCGAAGGCCGGCCGTTTGCTCGCGAATGCGGCGATACAGATTTTCCACAAGCTTCCACTCGTCTGCGGTGACGTTCGTCGCAAGGTACGGCTCGTCGATTTGCACCCATTGGACGCCTTCCCGCTCCAGCTCGGTCAGCATCTGAATGTACACCGGGAGAAATTGTTCGATTTTTCCGCCAGACGTCCGGCCTCGAAGCCTTTGGACAGCTTCAGAAACGTGAATAAACCGACGACGACAGGCTTGCCCTCGATACCTGCGCGATTTTTGGCAAAACGGTACGCTTCCAGCGGTTTGTTCACGGTCAGACGCGGCACGATGCCGCCGATTTCGGGCACGATGTAATGGTAATTTGTATTGAACCATTTCGTCATTTCGCAAGCCGTCGCCTGCGCGTTGCCCCTGGCCATCGCAAAATAGACCGAAAGCGGTACAGGCCCCCCTCGTGCCGGTATCGTTCGGGCACTACGCCGAACATGACGGCCATATCGAGCATATGATCGTACAGCGTAAAGTCGCCTACCGGGATCAGGTCGACGCCCTTCGCCTGCTGAACCTTCAACAGCTCAAGCTGTATCCGGTCCATTTCCGCCCGGAACGCTTCTTCCTCAAGCTTGCCCGCCCAGAACGACTCGAGCGCTTTCTTCCACTCGCGGTTTTCCCCGATTCTCGGGTAACCCAAATTGCTGATGATCAGTTCCGTCTTCATCTGTTTCTCCCATCCTTCCTCTGTTCGGCCTCTCTTGTCACAACGAAAAAAGGCGTCTTTCCCCGTCAATAGGTATAGGGAAAGACGCCTGGCTCATTCCAGACGATCGCCTAACACCTCCCTATCACCCGTAGGTACATGCAGTGTTGTCGAAACAGGCAGGTCTCCTGGCTCCGGCGTCAACATCTATCGCGACCTTCCCGGCTAAAAGCTCCAGCCAGTGGCTGTCTCGCGACGACTCTTCCGTTACAGTGGCGGGACCGCGTCGGGTTTGCACCGAACTTCCCTTTTAAGCATACCGGTCACCTGTTTGGCGGCGGTACGCACCTGTTCCCGTTATGAAATTGTTCATTCAAAGTGTACATCTAAGAATACATGCATTTAATCCGGTTGTCCAGCGTTTTCGTGAAATAAACGGGACTTTCGAACTTTTTGTGAATAATGGCGGGGATGCAGACGCACCATAATATTGCGCGCGTGTCGTCCGTCTGCGCCTTTTGCCATCCTGATGCTACTATACACCATGGAGCAGCATTCCGCATTTAAAAAAAGACTCTTCCGGAACACGAAACATATTCCGAAAGAGCCTCAAGCCCGCAGCGATCAGAACCGCGCTGCCGCTTCGGCCGTCCGACGCAAACCGTCTTCGATAATTTGCTGCGCCCGATCGGGGAATTGATTATGGCCTTCGATGACAATTTCCTCGGGCCGGATGCCCCACAAGCCGATCGCGCTGTTGACGAAGCGGCTGGCCGATTCATGGGCGGCCATCCATTCATTCGAATAGTCGCCGCCGCGCGCGCTGAGCAGAACGGTTTTCTTGTCGCCCGCCAGTCCGACCGGACCTTCGGCGGTATATTTGAACGTTTTGCCGGCTTGCGCCAAATAGGAGATATACGTGACGAGCGGCGCCGGGACCGTATAATTCCACAGCGGGAAGGCGATTACGACCTTGTCGGATTCCAGAAACTGATTCAGATAAAAATCGATTATATCCGCAATCTCCTGCTCCTCGGCAGTCAACTCGAGCGATTGGCTCCGTTTGTAAAGCGCCGTAATGGCCGTGTTGCCGTAGTACGGAAGATTCAATTTATAAAGATCGAGTTCGGTAATCTGATCGTCCGGATGAGCTTCCCGATACGTTTTCAGAAAAGTCTCGTACATTTGGACGCTAACCGATTGTTCCGCAGGGCGGTCATTTGCTTTGACGAATAATACCTTGGACATGTTGGGTATGCAACCTCCTCTAGTTGTATGCATGTGACACCGCTTTGGGCTCGGACGCCACATTGCACATTATAATTTAGTCCCTATAATAATTCAAGTAACTTTTAGCCGACAAGTTTTACCCGTTTCCTCCACCTCTTTCTTCTTAATAGTAAAATGGACCGGCATTCGGACTTTTTTCCCCTATCCTTCCGTTTCCGGTTAAAAAGTTGTTTCCAGACTTAAAAAAGTTTTGCAGTTCGCCGGCAAAAGGACTAGAATATGAAGGTAGATAAATTCGGACCGGTACCAATCCTGCGTTTTTTGTGAAATTATTCACATCTATTCGAAGGCGGAGTCATTACCGTTCCGGCACAACAATATGTCGCAGACAAGGGAGGCTTTTTGCATCATGGCAGAAACATTGTCGCAAGAAGTGGAACACGAAGCTTCGACTGGCCGCGTGGAGACGGATATTCTCGACCAGTTGATGAAGCCCGAAGTTCAACGATCGCTCTCCGAGCTGGTGGAAAATTTGCCCAAGCTGGCGGAGATGGTCACGCTGCTGACGAAAGCGTACGACTTTGCCCAGTCGGTGGCGACGGACCGCATCCTCATCGAAGATTTGAAAGGCGGAATCGGAGAATTCGTCAAACCGATTCAGGAGAAAGTGAAAGGCGTTGCCGCAGCGGCAATCGAGGCAAACGAACGCGTGCAGACGGAGTCGGCGACGATCGGACTGTTCGGCTTGTTGAAAATGTTGAAAGATCCGCAAGTACAAAAAACGCTCCGTTTTATCCAGGCGTTCCTGGATGTGTCGGCGGAACGTCAAAAGCAGCGTTAATCCCGTACCGTATTTGATATCCAGAACAGGAGGATCAGCATGTCAAAGCACATTGTAATACTGGGCGGCGGCTATGGCGGGCTGCTGACTGCGCTGACCGCACGCAAATATCTTTCAGCAGAAGAAGCACAGATCACCCTTGTCAACAAGACTCCGTTTCATCAAATTGTGACGGAACTGCACCGTCTGGCCGTCGGCGGCCTGAACGAAGGCAACGTCGCGCTGCCGCTCGAGAAGCTGCTGCGCGGCAAAGATGTCGATATCCGCATCAATACGGTCGAAAAGATCGCCCTGGACCAGAAGCAAGTGTCGCTTGCGAACGGCGCTTCGATCAGCTACGATACCCTCGTTATCGCGCTGGGCAGCGAAACGGCGTTTTCGGCATTCCGGGGCTCGAAGAAAACAGCTTCACCCTGAAATCGGTCGAAGACGCCAACCGCATTCGCGCGCATGTCGAAGCCCGCATCGACGCATACGCACAGTCGAAAATAAAGCCGACGCGACGATCGTCATCGGCGGCGGCGGCCTGTCCGGCATTGAATTGATCGGCGAACTGACGGACATGCTCCCTTCCTGGTGCGAGAAAAAAGGCGTCGATTTCAACGATATTACGCTCTACTGCGTCGAAGCGGCTCCTTCCATTTTGGCCGGATTTACGCCGGATCTGGTGGAACGCGCCAAGACGAGCCTGGAAAAACGCGGCGTCCGCATTTTGACCGGGGTCGCCGTTACGGAAGTGCAAGGCAACAACGTCATTCTGAAAGACGGCACGAAAATCGAAGCGAACACGCTCGTCTGGACCGGCGGCGTAACCGGTTCCCCGGTTGTCGCCAATTCGGGCATCGAAACGGTTCGCGGACGCGCAACGGTCAACGAATATTTGCAGTCGACCTCGCATCCGGACGTATTCCTCGCCGGAGACAGCGCTGTCGTCATGAGTCCGGAAGGCCGTCCTTATCCGCCCAGCGCGCAAATCGCGTGGCAAACGGGCGAAACGGTCGGCTACAACGTATTCGCCGCATATAAAGGCGGTCCGTTGAAAGCTTTCAAGCCGGTCTTCTCCGGCACCCTTGCGAGCCTCGGCCGCAAAGACGCGATCGGCACGATCGGCGGCAACCAGACGAAGCTGAAAGGCCTCCCGGCATCGCTGATGAAAGAAGCGAGCAATATCCGCTATTTGTCCCATATTAACGGTCTCTTCTCGCTTGTATATTAAAGCGGTCCTGCGAAGGCGGGAAAACCGGCTGCTATGGCCGGTTTTTCCCGCCTTCTTTTTCGCTGTCGGCCGGAAACAAGTTTGAAATTGTTGCGGCATGAAATCGAAATAACAGGATGCCATACTTGTCAGCATGGTGTTCCTCCCGGAATGATGTTACACTTTTGGTATGGCTACGTCGAACAAGGAGAATGATGAGCGTTGAAAAAAGGCCTTATTTTATTTTGTTTACCAGTTTGGTCATGTTATCCGCGGGGTGCGGCAGCCTCCTCTCCGGAATTACCGGCAGCCATAACGTCGGATCGGAGCAGACGCAGCCGAATGATCCGGCCGCAGACGCCGACGATGCGACGGAGAACGAACCGTCGAAGCCGGCGGACGCGGCGCCGGAACCGCCGGAGCGGGAGAACGCGGCGCAGGAGCATCCCGGTACGGATAAGCCGGACGTCAAACCGGAGAAGCCGCCGGTAGACAAGCCGAACTCGCCGCCGGAACGGGAAGGGCCGGTTCAGGAGACGGCGGGCAAAATCGGCGATTTGATGGTGGTGGCGAATCCGGACAGCTTAGCTGTACTGATTAACAAGCAGTATACGCTGCCGGAAAATTACGAGCCGGAAGACCTCGTATATCCCGACGTTCCGTTTATTTTCAGCGAGAAGGTCGACAAGCGCAAGCTTCGCAAAGAAGCCGCGGAAGCGCTGGAAGAATTGTTCGCGGGTGCGAAGGAAGACGGCATCGAGCTTGCCGGCGTGTCCGGATACCGTTCGTACGAACGGCAAAAAGAGCTGTTCGAAAGCTATGTCAAACGGGACGGCGAGGAGAAGGCACGCACGTACAGCGCGTTGCCCGGAACGAGCGAGCACCAGACCGGCTTGTCGATCGACGTCTCCGGAAGCGACGGCCGCTGTGCGGCCCAGGATTGTTTCGCCGGCACGCCCGAGGCCGAATGGCTGGCGGAGCATGCGGCCGAATACGGCTTTATTATCCGTTACCCGGAAGGGAAAGAGGACATTACCGGATACAAATATGAGCCGTGGCATATTCGCTATGTCGGACTCGAGATTGCGAAAGAAATCGCCGAGCGTAACATTACGTTGGAAGAGTATTACCAGGCCGTACCGGTTTCCGGAAAGTAACTGACAAGCGCATGTTCCCGTCATGGAAACATGCGCTTGCATTAACCGATACGATTATCGGATCTTTCTCTATTTTTCTCCTTCCTTCCCCTCTTTATACTCTTCATCCGGTTAACAGGTTGCCATCGTGACCGGACCGGCCAAAAGGGGGTGCATAACCTGAAGCGAGGTGAACGCCGCTATGGCGGAAAAACCATACTGCCCTTCGGGGAACCGATACTTCGAAAACGGCGAAGCCTGTGGCGGAATTCAATGCCAAACTGTTCAAATGGCTGGACGACATGGCCGATACTTTGTATGCGGCCGAAGGGCGGGCCGGCCTGGCCGCGCCGCAAATCGGCATTCTTCGGCGCATCGTAGTGATGGACTGCGGAGACGGATTGATCGAGCTGATCAATCCGGAAATTATCGAAGCGCGCGGCTCGCAAACGGGTCCGGAAGCGTGCCTGTCGTTCCCCGGGTATACCGGCTTGGTGGAACGTGCCAAGTATGTGAAGGTCAGAACATTCGACCGGAACGGAGAGCCGCGCATACTGGAAGCCGAAGACTATAAGGCGGTCTGCATGCAGCACGAGATCGATCATTTGAACGGCATTCTGTTCATCGACCGCGTCATCGGCGATTATTTGTATCACGAACAAACGCGGCATAAAATAAGCGTGCTGCATGCGCTAAAACTGAGCCATGCCCAAACACCCGGATGAATCGGGACAACTTGCAGCCGGAACCCCGGTCTCCAACGTTCCGCTGCAGCGTCGGCGAGAAGATGCCCGACTTGCATTCAGGATAAGTTTAGAACGCCATCGCGAGCAGTTCGATCAGATCGTCCCCGCGGTAGACGCCCGTCACGCCGTCCGTTCGCACCGCCCGTTCGCCGTCGAATCGCCGTGCATCCGCCTGCTCCGTATGCAGGAAGCGGATCGTCAGTTCGTACGGTCCCGGCAACCGCAGCGGCGCCGGTTTGACCGGCTGGCGAACCGCCGCTGCGACGGCCTCCTTCAGCTCGGCGCGCACGCGCTGCGGCGCTTTCAGGAGTGCCGAATGGCGTCCGGTCGCCGTTTTCGTCGCATAGGTCGCGACGCCCGGCAGCTCGGTCTGCGCTTCCTTGCACGTCTTGTCGTCCCCCGATACGAAGACGACGGGAACGCCGTACATCCCGAACCATAACGCGTCCAGTCCGATTTCCCCGATCGGGCGGCCGTTCAGCCTGAGCGATTGCCAGCCCTGGGACGTCATCGTATGATCCCGCACCGCTTCCATCGTCCCTCCCATTGCATGATAGCCGATCAGCAGCACGCCGTCGAAGGTGCTGTCGAGCCCGGGAAAACGACGTTCCACGCGCGTCGCTCCCATGACATATTCGGCGCCGGGATGCAGCAGCTCGGGGATGAAATTAAAGCCGCTGCCGTGCGCGTCCTTGACCACGACCCGGCTCGCCCCCGCTTCCAGCAGCGCCTCCGTGACCGCATTCGCCTCCAGTGTCAACAACCGTCTCGCTTCTTCGTACAGCGGCTCGCCGCGCAGCAGCTGCTCCCGCAATACGACGCCGGCGATGCCTTCCATATCGACGCTGACATAATACTTCATCGGCCTGTTCTCCTCTCCTTTGTTCCGCCGTTACAGCTTCATTATAGCCGCCCGTTCGACCGGAATCTATCGTCATTTTTAATATAACGGACGGAGTTTTCCTCCGAAATCTCGCTTTTTCCTTTGCCGCCCCCCAAGCCGGGCCTCCTTTACAGCGTATCGAATATTGACTATACTTGTACAAAGCTTTATTTGCTAACGTGTAAAACATGCGATCCGGGATGGTCCAATGCTCTATTATTGCGCTGTCGGCCGCGGCTATCGTCCTGCTCGCGGTCAATCCGCGAAACGGCACCAACCGTTGGGCGGCATTCTTTCTGTTCAGCGCCGGCATCGGCGGACTCCCCTATACGATCCGCGATTCGTTCACCGCCGGCGCGATCCATTACGTGCGAAAAGCAATTATCGGCAGCGGCCCCAGGCGATTCGCAGCTCCTATCATCATGCCTACCGATGGAGGTGCTGCTGAAGGGGGCCGCCCGGGCTGAAGCGAAAGGAGCAGCCGAAGCCGCTGACTTCCGCGGAACGCGAGGGTTTGGAGCTGATCGGGCAAGGCTACACGCAGGCGCAAACCGAGTTCAAGCTGTACAAATCCGAAAGCACGATCAAAACGGAGGGATACGCCGTGGAGGACAACTCGACAGCCGTCATACTGTTCGACGGCATGTGCAACCTGTGCAGCGGCATCGTGCAATTCGTCATTCCGCGCGATCCCAAGCGGCATTTCCGGTTCGCCTCCCTGCAATCGGAGACCGGACGGATGATGCTCAGCCGCTGCCAACTGCCGACAGACCGCTTTAACTCGTTCGTCGTCGTTCATGGGGTGACATGCCGCACGAAATCGGATGCGGCGCTGTACGTTTGCTCCCGTTTAACGGGAGGGTGGCGATTGCTTCGCGTATTCGCCGCCGTCCCGCGGCCGATCCGCGACCGGGTCTACGACTGGGTCGCGCGCAACCGTTACCGCTTGTTCGGACAGCGTTCGTCCTGCTTTATGCCCGATCGCGAGCGCGATCGGGAGCGGTTTTTACCGTAACGGATAAAGGAGGCACGTCGATGGCAAAAGCGGTTGCCGGAAAGCTCTTTGACAAGCTCGTATTCCGCCCTCTTATTGGCTGGGTGAAAAGCCTGGAGCTTCGTTTCGTAAATATTGGTGCTTTTAGTTAGTGAAACAATCGCTTTTATGAGGAGCGGTTGTTTAATAAATAACTTTTTAATTTCTTTAACATTACATCAAGAAGAATGGATAAGTGCAAAAACAACAGTGATGCAAAGATGACAGACCATAAAACTTCGGAGAAAGCCGACAAACTGCTCGCTCGCCCACCTTGAATAAATATCAAGAGCAGCAGTGTCACAATTACTCCGCCAAACGCGTAAAAAAGAACTGAAAGTAAATAGTTTCTTGTTTTGTTATTTGTTCTTAGCTTGGATAAGAAGTTGTCTAATAATATCGATATCGGTATGCCCAAGAAAAGAAAGAATGGAACAATGTAGAAAATCCCCATAGCCAGCAGACCAGGAAACGAGTAATAAAGAACATTTTCATTCCGTTCAGCCAGAGGAGTGTAGTCTATCACTGATAAAGTCACACTGAAGATAATTCCAGCAGTTATTGCCACAACAAATTTTTTGAAAAACACTATTATTATCGCCCCATTTCATTCTTAATATATGTAGCATCTAACAAAGTAATAATTTGGAAGTTCCATTCAAAGTTCATTAAGCACCGGCTTTGAAACACTGGACGGTCCCTCCTACACGTATCCAGCAACATTTTCTTCTGTTTATCGTTATGCTCTAGCTTCTTGTGCAACTCCAAGTATCGGAACCAACACAGTCTTTCATTGCTTGAATAAGGGTGCTGCTCCTTTATTGCCCTCCTGCGGGATTTCCACACTATTTTTTACAGTATACCCTAAATAGCAACAATATTTGAGAGAACAGCTTAGATTTTTTCGCCGGGAACAAAATCAGGTGAATGAGGTTGGAAAAGGATCATTCGAGAATGATAAATCCATAGGGACATATATATGCGCCTTTGGAGGAAATACTTAATCAAGTGTGGTTCCTGCGCGATATTTACGCCAATGATCGTGCAGCAGCCCAAACGCTCGACCGTGCCTTGGAAGAAATGAAGGACGAATCCGGCATCGGGCGTGCTAGATTGCTGGCAGCTCGTGCAGAGATCGCTGTTGCCATGTGAGAATTAGATCTTGCCTTCAAGTTGGAGGACATGGTCTCTCAGATTCATCTGCAAGACTCGGAACTGCAAAGACTTGAAGAAGAACTAAGAGCATCGCAACACCTTCGAAAATGGGCTTATCAACAGGGGCGGATTATGTGGTTAAGCAGCCGGATGGGTGGACTTTATGTTTACCGGATCGCAGCTTTGCGGCACAACAAGAGCACACCATTATTATTACAAAGAATCAGCCTATCATCGTGACTGTAGCATAGAACATCTGAATTGAACGCCAGCATTTATCTCGTTGCTGCACTAAAGGTTACAAGAAGATCTCCTGGGGCCTCGTACCGCACACACAGGCACTATTGCTTGCCGTGGAAGTATGTGAATGGAACTGTTGCATTTAATAACCTATGACATAAGCACAGTGACCAGTGCAGGATATAGAAGGTTGCGCCAAGTGTCGTTAGTTGGTTCTATCTAAAGAATTACTTGTTGCCTTTTCTCATGAACAGCGGGATCAGCAAATACAGTCCATAGGCAAATGCCATCCAGATCGTAAAGGCGAGCAGCTGTTCATTGGACAATCCCGGAAAAAACACGTCGCGGTTCCATAAAACGAAGGCATCGATGATCAAGCCGACTGCACTGCCGACCACCCCCAGCTTCACCACCGCGTACGGACCGGGATCCAGCTTGCGAAAGATCACAAAGACGATGTACAAGGCCACCACTGTCGCAAGCTCCAACAACAGAAACGTAGGGAGAAAATTTTGTTGATACGGATCGAACAACACCACGCTGCCGAAAAACACGAAGAACAAAGTCGCTCCCAACCAGACCAGGATCGAGAACAGTAAGGTTAAGCCCAGTTTTTCCGAGAACATGCACTCATCCCCTCTTCTATGTGAGTAACTATATTGGAAAAGAAGCCTTTGGAGGAAAGCGAGAGTGAGAACACACAATGAAGCGAGTCCCCAAGACTTGCGGTTTGGCTGCTCAGACGGATTTGTTTTCTAACAGCTGCTGAAAGAATACGCCCAGTTCGGCAAACACTTTATCCCGGTCAAATTCGGGAGAGACGAGGCTTTGTACGGCCAAGCCGTCAATCAACGCATTGATAATAACCGCCCAGGTCCCGGAGGAAACCCCCATCAGCCGATTTTCCTGGACAGACTGAACAGCAGGCCCCTGCATGCGGGAATCGGCGTGTTTGTCTGCCATCAACTCCTGAATCTTTTCCGAAAGCACCTTGTTTTCAAACAAGAGCAGTTGGCCCAATTCCTGTTTGATTTCTTCATTGTTGAAACTAAACACAACCAACGACAAAAACAGCCGGTGGAAAAAGGAGTCCGGTCGGCACCGTTCCTTGGCGGCATTCAAAGCCTCCGGGACGGCGAATTCGACGGTTTGCGCATGCGACATCTCCTCCCAGGAACGAAGGCACACGTCTTTTACCACGTCCATCATCAGTTGGTTTTTGGTGTGAAAATGGTAATAGACGGTCCCCTGCGACACATTTGCCTTGTCAGCCACCATTTTCAGCGTAAGCTTTTCCAAGCCGTTTTCCACGATGCAAGCCTTGGCTGCTTCAATCAGTTCCTGTTTGGAAACGACGTTCGGTTTTGCCATTCATCTCAGTCCCCCGCGTGAATTACAGTGCGCTCCCTTACTCCACCCCGGATTTCTATGTATGGAAGACACCTCAAAGAGTCAGTCGTTTAACCAACTAATTATAATATATACCATATCGTACAGAAAAAGAAGATAATTGATATGAATTTTTTGTAAACTGTGCCCCCTGCCTTCCTCTATCGATTCACTTGCAGCAAATTCTCTTCCCGGACCGATTTCCTGTACGGCTGTAAGGAACAGCAAGATAACGAATACCGCGCCGAAAAAAAGCTTCTTCTTCTTCCTTTTCATCATCCCGCTCCTTTCATTCGGCTGTCGGCCCGATAAACACCCCGAATCATGCGCCACATTTCACTAAACGACAGCTCAGACCCTTGCCTGGCAGGGTCACCTGCATCTGAACGACACCATCATATCTCAATTGCTCCAGATCAGTCACCCGACAACCTGCAACCCAAAACCTCCGAAGCTGTCCGGCAGAAGCGGACAGCTCCGGAGGTTTTGTCGTTAGACTGATCGTATCCCGTTCCGGTGCGAAGGGGTTGGCGCGCTAGTTCCTCCCCTGGCGGCCCGGCATCGCTTCGCCCTTCCATTCGAGCAGCGCCGGGTCGAAAGCCGGAACCAACCCTTCGCGGGCCGCACGGCCGAGCAAAGCCCGGACCGCCCCGTATCCTTGCTCGCCCAGATTGGCGGTGAAATCGTTGACGTACAAGTCGATATGCGCCTTGGCGACATCGGGCGACATCTCCTGGGCATGCTCCATCACATAGGGCATGGAGGCATCCGGATGCGCCCAAGCATATTCGACCGATGCCCGAATCCATCCGGCGATCGCCGCCAGATCCAGCGTCCTGCGGGCGATGATGGCGCCGAGCGGAATCGGCAGCCCCGTATCCTCTTCCCACCAGCTGCCCATATCGGCGACCAGGCTGAGACCGTAAGACGGATACGTGAACCGGGCCTCGTGGATGACCAGGCCGGCGTCGACGATGCCGTCCCGCACGGCCGGCATAATGTCGTGAAACGGCATGATGACGATTTCGCCGACGCCGCCCGGAACGCGCTGCGACGCCCACAGTCGGAACAGCAAATACGCGGTCGAGCGCTCGCTCGGCACGGCGACCCGCTTCCCGGACAGGGCGGCGCCGCCCGACGCCGCCATACCGGGATCGGCCGCCAGCACGAGCGGGCCGCAGCCCCGGCCGAGCGCCCCGCCGCAAGGCAGCAGCGCATATTCCGACAATACCCACGGCAGCGCCGCATATGAAATTTTCAGAACATCGGGGCCGTTGCCGCTGGCGGCCAGCCCGTTCGTAATGTCGATATCCGCATACGTAACTTCAAGCTGCGGCGCTCCGGGAACAAGCCCGTGCGCCCATGCGTGAAAGACGAACGTGTCGTTCGGACACGGGGAATATGCGATCTTCATGTCAACACCTCCGGTAAAATCGCGCTCGCCTTCTCCAGCGCCGCGAGCGCTTCGCCGATTCGCCAGGCGCTCCGGTCGCGCGGACCGACAGCATTGGATACGGCCCGCAGCTCCAGCGCCGGCACGCCGAACGCCGCTGCGGCGGTCGCGACGCCGAACCCTTCCATCCCTTCCGCCGCGGCTTCCGGGTAACGCGCCGCCAGCTTCGCGGCAGTCTCCGCCGTGCCGGTCGCCGTCGCGACGGTCAGAACCGTACCGACCGCCGCCGCAATACCGGCCGAAGCGATGGCGGCGGCGATTCGCTCCGCCACCTGACGGTCCGCTCCGATCCGCGCGCTGCCGAATCCGAGCTCATCCACCGGCAGAAAGCCGCCGTCCGCCGTCTCCGCCCCGAAATCGGCGGCAACGATCGCGTCGGCAACCACGACGCTCCCGATCGCGGCTTTGCCGGGAAATCCGCCGGCAATGCCGGCGGACACGGCCAGGCCGTACCCGCCGCCGGCCAGCAGCTGCGCTGTCCGGGCGGCGGCCAAAGCGCTGCCCGCTCCGGTTATGCGGACGTCAAATCGGGGATCGCGGCCGGCTCCGCGCAGCACCGCCTCCCGTTCCGCTTCCACCGATACGGCGATCAAAATGCGCTTCATCGGAGGTTCCCTTTTCCCGGCGGAATGGTCGTATCTTGCAAACATAGCTTGTCTCTCCCTCTGCAAACCAGTACATTAATCGTACCGGACCCCGGTTCAAAACGCAATCGCGTGTTCGGCCCGTACAAGCCCCTTATGAGCCAAACAGCCCGCAAATGCGGCCGCTTTCGCCGCATTTGCGGGCTGTTTTCGCAGCATTTGCGGACCGCGGCGTCGGCGCGGCCCATCCGCTACTTGTTCAGCTGGTCGTATGCGTTCTGGTAAATTTCCAGATAACGGTCCAGCTTCAAGCCGTCCAAGCCTTTCACATAGCTGTCCCATTCCGCATCCGTCAGCTGCCGCGAGCCGGTTACGAACTGCGCGAGATTCGAGCGAATGTAGTCGTTGATTTGCGTGCGCAGCTGGTTCGCCTCCTTCGCGTCGGCCGCATCCATGAAGATGCTGAGCGGAAACGTTTCCTCCGGCTCGCGTCCCTCGTAATGATTGGCCGTCTCCATGAACAAACGGTATTCGTAGCCGGTCGGCGAGAACGGATCATCCGGCGCCGTCCACGATTCGCGAATCGCTCTCGTCCGCCGCGTAATGCCCATCTGATCCCAAATATCGTTTAACGTCGTGCCGATGGACGCATATTCGGGCTTCACGGTATATTTGGCCGGGTTGCCGTGCACGTCCAGCTCTCCCGGCTTCGCTTTCTCGTAATATTTGCCTTCGAACCCGTATTCGTTCATGATCGCATGCTCTTCCGAATACAAATAGTCGGCCAGCTTGATCGCCGCGATCGCTTCCGCTTCCGAAGCTTTGTTCGTGATCGCGAAGTTGCCGTTGCCGTACGACTTGTAGAACCCGGCGTAAGCGACGCCTTTCGGACCGGTCAGCGGAGGAACCGTCACATAGTCCTTATGCCGCGTTTCGCCTTCCGCAATGCTGAAAGCCATTCCGATATGGCCCGCCGTCACCGAGCCGATCAGGTTGTCGCCGTCGCGGTTGCCGAGCTGCTGCAGCTGATCGCCGTTCTGGGTGAACGCCTCCTTGTCGATCAAGCCTTCGCTGTACAGACGGTTGATATAGGCGAGACCGTCCCGCCATTCCGGCTGATTGGCCGCCAGCTTCACCTTGCCGTTCTCCATAATAAAGAAGTTCTCGTCGTTGTTGTAGATGAACGAATTCATCAGAAAATTGGCCGGAATCGCATGCCACGTATTAAACGCGCCTGTCAGCGGAATTTCGTCCTGCTGGCCGTTCCCGTTCGGATCGCCTGTCTTGAACGCCTTGAGCACCTCGTAATATTCCTCCGTCGTCGTCGGCAACTTCAGCCCGAGCTTGTCAAGCCAGCCTTTGTTAATCCACAGCTTCTGCGAATACCAGCAATGGAAGCATTCGTTCACATGCGGAAGCGCATAAATATTGCCGTCCGGAGCGGTAATGGCCGCTTTCAGCTCCGAATCCTCGGCGAAAGCCCGCTTGATCTCGACGCCGTATTGCTCGATCAGGTCGTTCAGCGGCTTCAGAATGCCCTGCTGTCCGTACTCGATCTGCTCGGCCTGCGTAAAGTTGCCGGACAGGAACACAGCCGGATAGTCGCCGCTCGCCATCATCAGTTTTTTCTTGTCTTCCGCGTTGGCGGACGGCGCGGCGTCGAACTTGAAGCGGATGTTCAGCTTCTGTTCGATATATTTCGTCACCTCGTTCGTCGAAATATCCTCGATGCGCGGGGGCACCGATACGAACGTCGTCAGCGTCACCGCCCCGTCCCCCGACTCTTCTTCCTCCGCGCTTCCGCCTCCGCCGCTGCAAGCGGCAAGCAGCGCCAACACCATCATCGGCGCCGCGAAACGAACCCACCGTTTTCTCATGTCCCATCTCCTCCTCATTCCGGCCTGATTTCAACCTTTGAGCGAACCGATCATGATGCCCTTGACAAAATATTTTTGCACGAACGGATAAATGGCCAATACCGGCACAGTCGCCACGACAATAAGCGAATATTTGAGCAAATCGCGCAGCCCTTGCCGGGCGACCATCTGATTGGCGTCGACCATCATGCTGGCGTCGATCGAGTTCAGAATCAGAATGTTGCGCAAAATGATTTGCAGCGGATACAGATCCGGCGACTTCAGAAAAATGAGCGCCTCGAAGTACGCGTTCCAGTGACCGACCGCATACATCAGCACGAGGACGGCGATAATCGGTTTGGAGAGCGGCAGCACGACGCGCCACAAAAAACCGATATCGCTGCAGCCGTCCAGCTCCGCCGCCTCGCCGAGCTCCTTCGGAATGGTGGACTGAAAAAAGGTGCGCGCGATAATAACCTGCCAGACGGCGAGCGCCCCGGGCAGCAGCATCGCCCATCGCGTATCGAGAAGACCGAGCGCCTTCACGGTCAAATAGTACGGAATCAAGCCGCCGCTGAACATCATGGTGATGACAATGATAACCATCATAAGGCCGCGGCCGAAAAACGTCGGTTTGGAAAGCGGGTAAGCCAGCATGACCGTTAGCGATACATTGATCAGTACTCCGAAAAAGGTGTAGAAAATCGAGTTGGCGTAGCCGGTCAAAATTTGCGGATTGTTGAAGATCGCCTTGTAGCCCGCGAGGCTCGGCTCCACCGGCAGCAGCCATACGCTCCCGCTGACGACCGCCCGCGGCGAGCTGAAGGACGAGCTGACGATGTAAACGAGCGGGTACAGCACCACGACCAGAATGATAACGAGAAAGAGATATACCCCGAACAGGAACAGCTTGTCGCCCCATGATTCCTTGATCCTCGTATGCGCTTTCATCATTTCCCTCCCAACCGCTACCACAGACTGGTCTCGGATACCCTTCGGGCCAGCCAGTTGACGGCGACCAGCAGGATCAGATTGATAACCGAGTTGAACAGGTCGACCGCGGCCGAGAAGCTGAAATTCGCGCCGAGCAGACCGACTTTGTACACGTACGTCGAGATGACTTCGGACGAGCTGATGTTAAGCGGATTTTGCATCAGAAAAATTTTTCGAATCCGACGTTCATCATTTGGCCCGCGTTCAAAATCAGCATAATAATCGCCGCCGGCATAATGCCCGGGATATCGACGTGAACCACTTTTTGCAGGCGGGACGCCCCGTCGACTCTGGCCGCTTCGTACAACTCTGGATTGATGCCCGCAAGCGCGGCGAGATAGATAACGGCGCCGTAGCCCATCCCCTGCCAGACATTGGAGAGGACGAATATGCTCTTGAAGTAGGCCGGTATGCCCATGAAATTGACCGATTCCATCCCGAGCGCACGGACGATCAGATCGACGAAGCCAAGACGCGGCGATAGAAACAGAATGATCATCGATACCATGACGACGGTCGAAATAAAATAAGGAGCGAACGTCACCATCTGCACCGTTTTTTAAATACGCGCCCGCCCGCCTCGTTCAGCGCCAGAGCCAAAATAATCGGGGCCGGGAACCCTACGAGCAGCGAGTACAGACTGATCAGCAGCGTATTTTCGATCAGCATGCTGAAATTCGGCGATTGGAAGAAGTCCTGGAAATGCTTGAGTCCTGCCCAATCGCTTCCGGCGAACCCCTTCATAATACTGAAATCCCGAAACGCAATCTGGGCCCCGTACATCGGAACATATTTGAAAATGATGATATAGGCCAGGGGCAGCAGCACAAGCAGATACAGCTGCCAATGCCGCTTCGTCTTGCGAAGGCCGTCCTTGCCCGCCGCCGCCATACGGCTTTTCAGCCCCGGAGATGCCTTTCGCTCCGTCACACCGGTTGCGCCGGTCGAACCCATGCGAACGATCACATCCTTTCGTTGACAAGTGGATAAGGTGCTCGAGGTTCACGATACGGTTCCCGCAACATCCCGGTCAACGGCCGCTTTTCCGCTGCCGCCGACTTTTCCGCCTCTCCGCCGCTTGATAATCCGGCGGCGCTCTCTTTTCCGTCCGGCCCGCCGCTCCATTTTCCGCCGGCGCACCATTTTCCGCTTCGCCGGGTCTTACGTTCCCTTCTTCAACGCCAAAACACCGGCCTCCTTAAGGCGGAGACCGGTGCCGGCGAACGCGGCGGCGAGGTAACGTCGGACGGGCTGAGGGGCGCTTCCCGCTACCTCGCGCGGTAATCGTCATAGGCGGTTTGGTAGAGCTCGATAAAACGGTCCGCTTTCAGCTCCTTTATTTCCCGAACATAGGCGTCCCACTCGGTTTCCAGCCGGCGATGTCCGGTTATGAACGCCACGGTCGCATCGCGCACCGCGCCGTGGATCGACGTTCGCAGCCGTTCGGCCTCCGCCGCCGCTTCCGGCTCCATGAACAGATGCAGCGGCATCACTTCCGCGGGCTCCCTTCCTTCATAATGAAGCTTCGTCTCCGTATACAGCCGGTGCTCGTAGCCCGCAAGCGAATACGGATCGTCCGGCACCGCCCACGATTCGCGGTAATCGCGGCTGCGATACAGAATGCCCATCTGGCTCCAGCCTTCGTTCTGCACGCTCACCTCCCAAAATTCCGGCCGCACCGCATAGCGGGCCGGACGGCCGTGCTCGTCCTGTTCGCCCGGCGCTCCCCGTCTCCACCACAAGTTTTCGGGTCCGAATTCATTCAGCACCGCCGCTTCCTCGCCGTACAAATAATCGGCAAGCCGGATAGCGGCTTCCGCCTCTTCTTCCGACGCCTTGTTCGTAATGGCGAACTGCCCGTATTCCCCGCGGTTGAAATAGCCGGCCGCCGAGTAGCCGTCAGGTCCTGTGAGCGGCGGAACGGTGATGTACGCTTGATGGCGCGTTTCCGCCGGTCCCGCGAACGCCATGCGGATATGCCCGGCCGTCAGGCTGCCGATCCGGTTCGCTTCCG
Source organism: Paenibacillus cisolokensis (assembly GCF_018403665.1). Taxonomy (GTDB): domain Bacteria; phylum Bacillota; class Bacilli; order Paenibacillales; family Paenibacillaceae; genus Paenibacillus_AH; species Paenibacillus_AH cisolokensis. The sequence continues at coordinate 34,332 of NZ_BOVJ01000059.1, read as the reverse complement.
GCGAGCGGGCGAGCTGGACCATCCCGTCGACCGTCTGGGTGAAAGCGGCCGGATCGATCAGCCCTTCGCGGAACAGACGCCGGATATAGGAAAGTCCGTCCCGCCATTCCGGCCGGATGGCGGACAGACTGACTTTGCCGTTCTCGATGACGAAGTAGTCTTCCCCGTTGTAATAAATAAAAGCGCTCATCAGAAAAGCCGTCACATCGACCCGCCAACCGTCCGCCGCGCCGGTCAGCGGCACCTCGTCCGCCTTGCCGTTGCCGTTCGGATCCTGAAGCTTGAACGCCTGCAGTACGCGGTACAGCTCGTCCGTCGTTTGCGGAACCGTCAATCCGAGACGTTCCAGCCATTCCGCGTTGATCCACAGCTTCTGCGAGTACCAGCAGTGAAAGCATTCGTTGACGGAAGGAAGCGCATAAATATTGCCGTCCGGAGCGGTAATCGATTTTTTCAGCTGCGGATTGTCCGCGAATCGCCGGCGGATTTGCGGGGCGTACCGGTCGATCAGCGCATTGAGCGGCCGGAGCTTGCCCTGCATGCCGTAGCGAATCTGCTCATCCGGCGTCAAATTGCCGGTCAGGAAGACGTCCGGGCCGTCCCCGCCCGCAAGCAGCGCCGCCTTTCGCTCCCGCTGCGCCTCCGCGCTGACCTGCACGAATTGGAAGCGGATGTTCAGCCGCTGCTCCAGATGCCGGGTAAACGCATTCGTCGCAATATCCTCCACCTCGGCCGGCGGCGTGGCGAACACCGTAAGCACGACTTGCGAATGCGGCCATTTCACAGCGTCCGAATCCGTACTTGTGCCGGCCATGTACAGGAACAACATATAAGCCGTCCCGATGGCGGCTGCCCCCGCCGCCAAACGGCCGATGAAACGGAAGTTCATGTCCGTCCTCCTCCTTTATCGGCTTGACCGTTCGGATGAAAACCTTTCTTGCGGTAATCTTGCGGAGATATGCCGACAACCCGCCGAAAGACGCGCCTGAACGTCGCGCCGTTCGGATAACCGACCTTCTCCCCGACATCCTGGATGGACAGCGTCTCGTCGGCAAGCCAGACGCGCGCATGGCGGATCCGTACGGTGGTCAGGAAATCGTGGAAATTTTCGCCGAATTCATCCTTGAACAGCTGGCTCAAATATTTGGCGCCGATCGGGAAGCGGCTGCTCAAATAGTCGAGAGACAAGTCCGGATTGGCGTATTCCCGTTCAATACAGGAACGAATTTCTTTCATCGTCTCATGATGGCCGCGTAATCCGCGCAGCCTCTCCAATCGTTCCAGATAGCGCTTCAAAATCGCCGTCAGCTCGGCGCGCAGATCGTCGATCGTTTCGAAGCGTTCCGCGGCTCTGCGGGCTTCCGGCAGCACCTCGCCCGCCCATTGCGCATAATACGGATCGCAAAAACCGGACGTCCTCAGGTCGATCTCGGTCAGCAGCGCCTTCGTCCGCTCCCCGATCGTCTCCCGGTCCAGCCGGCCGCTGCGCATCCGTTCAAAAATTGTTCGAGCTCCCGTATCCACTCGTCTCCCCCGCTCCGGTAAGCTTCGGCGATGCGGCGAATCGCCCGGCTGCGCGTATCCGGCTCCGCCTTGCCTTCCGTATCCTCCTTCCGGTACCGGATCGTCCGCCCATGTCCGAGCGCCGCCTTGTACCTGAGCGCCTCTTCCGCCTGGCGGTAGGACAAGGCAACCTGATCGAGCGAACGCACCGGATCGCCGATGCCGACCGTCACCGTAAAGCCGAGGTTATCGCTAACCCAGCGGACAAGCGCTTCCCCGATCGCCCCGGCCTCCGGATCGCCGCGATCGCTGCAATGGCTGAACAGAACGGCGGACAGCCGCGTCGGCGACTGCCACTCCTCCCATAATTCGCGGCCGCTCCGCCCGGCCAATTCCCCCGCGACGGAGCCGATAATATAACGGAACAACGACTGATCGCGGGCGCTGTACTGGCCGAACGTCTGCCTGGGGCGGTCGATTTCGACGATAAACGCCGCGGCGCAGCTTCCTTGCGTCCCGGTCAGGGCGGCCAGCTTGTCCGGCGGCGCCGCTCCGGCCAGCAGCTCGCGGATGAGCTGCTTTCGTCTCCAAATATCCGCTTCCACCACCCGCTTCTCCGACGTTGTCGACCGGGCGGCCAGACTTTCGATGGCGGAGGCGATAAAGGCAAACTCGTCGGGTCCGGAACGCCCCGTGTTTCCTGCCGCCCTGAAACGTTGCGAGTCGAGAACGTGTATGCGGCCGATCAGCCGTTCGATCGGCTTGTAATGCTGACGGGTTACGTAAACGACGGAGAAGGCGCCGAGCGCGCCGATGACGATGACAAGCGTCATCCAGAGAAGAGAATGACCCGAGGTCGACCGAAGCGGTGCGCGGCCGTGAAATCCGCTTTCCAGCTTCCATCCGGTATAATCGGACGAGATGGCGGCGAGCGCCCGGCCTTCCGCAACGGCTTCCGCATCGCCCTGCGCAAAAACCGGCGCTCCGCTGCGGTCGTACAAGCGGACAAACGTCCCTTTGCCGTCGAACAATCCGGAAGCTTGCTCCCGCAGCGCCGCAGCCGACACATTGACGATCAGCAAGCCTTTCGGCTGGCGGCTGTCGGGCACCGGATAGACGAGGCTTGTCACCATTCGCTCCTGCTGAAAAGGATATTCGCGGAACGGCCGCACGTCGGTCCATCTCGACCCTTCGGCGCCCGACGCCGTAGCCGCCGCAAAGCCGACCGCCATCGTTTCGCCGGAAGATCGCGCCAACACATTGCCGTTGAATGCCAATCCGTCGCTGAATCGGAGCAGATAGAACGAATCGATGACGGCCAGTTCCTTCTTTAATTCGCGCAGCTGCATGGCGATCTCATACCGCGCATAGACGTCGGCCGGCCCTTTTTCCAGCATGAAATCGGCCAGTCTATTGTTATGAAGCAGTTCCCGGATAATCCGGTACTCGACCGATTTCAGCGTGACGTCGACCGATTGAAGCATCTGCCGCGCGAATACGGCGCTCGAATCTTTCGCGCTCAGCCGCAGCTGCTCCTCCATCGTGTGGACAAAGACGATAAACAGGAATGTGAAAAAGATGAAATATAGCGGAACGTACGACCAAATCATCCGATGAAGCCACAACCGGTTCATAGCGATCCACTGCCTTCCTGTGGAATTTACCGTTTGTAAGCGCATACATTTTTGCGGTCATCAACCGCCGCATCGTTTGGCGCTGCGAAAAAAGTTCGCTGCGGGAAAGCGATATTTCCATCGCCCCGCAGCGAATCAAAGCCGGATCGGCCGCTATCGGCTCATCGGAATAGGAATCACGCCTCTTCCCACAGACGGCGGACATTGTCCATCCCGATTTTGGAGCCGATCCTGCAATCCTCCATCCCTTCGAACTCGACGGTCACGTATCCGTCGTAGCCCGCATCCTTGATAATCCGTATAATCCGGCGGATGTCCAGGTCGCCGTGTCCGACGATCGCTCCGCGCAAATAGTTGCCGCTCGCGGTGCGGAACCATTCGCCGCCGCCCGGGTCCTGATCGTACGGCCGGATATAGAAATCTTTGAAGTGAATGAGAGATGCGTAAGCAATGTTGCTTTTGACCCCGACGATCGGGTCTTCGTCCGCGCACAGAAAGTTGCCGACGTCGAGCGTCGTGCGAAAATTGGGACGGTCGACCAGCTGCAGCACCCGCTGCACGCGGTCGCTCCGCTGCACGCTGAAGCCATGATTTTCGATCGTCGTCGTAATGCCGAGCGGAGCGGCATAATCGGCGATCCGGCGGGCGCCCTCGACAATTTGCGGCAGCGAATCTTCGAAATAGCGGATCGTCATCTTCTCCTTCGGCAGCGAAAACGCTGTCACATCATGACGCATATGGCGAATGCCCATCCGGTGAAGCAGATCGACGTGCTGCTTGACACGCTCGACCTCCTGCTCGAATTCCGCCTCCGTTTCCTGCACGAAATTGGCCGGCATCGAATAGTTGGAAAGCTCGATTCCTTCCTTCGCCGCCTTCTCGGCCACGGCGTCCGCCAACGCCGGATTGTCGACGAGGGTGAAGCCGTACGGCACGATCTCCATATGCTCGCCGCCGTTTTCCTTGATCCAGGAGATAACATCCAGTACGGTCATTTCGCCGCTTTTAATCGCTTTCAGCAAACTGTAGGTGCTCAATCCGATTTTCAATGCAAGCTCCTCCTTCTTGCGGTTCTACAGCAGCTTTTTCAGATTGTTCAAGCTGATCGCCAAGCTTTCGAACGGGTCGCGTCGGCACTGGTCCTGCTCGACCACATACCACTCCACGCCGGTTTCGCGGCAAGCTTGCACAATTTGCTCGAAATTGAGATTGCCTTCGCCGATTTCCGCGAATATTTGCTTGTCGTCCACAATCGCCATATCTTTCAGATGAATGACGCCCATTCGCCCTTCCACCCGCCTGATCCATTCCACCGGGTCCGCTCCGCCGGCCTGCACCCAATAGGTGTCAAGTTCGAAGCCGAACGCATCGCGGTCGCTTTCCTCCAGCAAAATCGCCATGCCGGTGCGGCCGTCATATTTTTCGAACTCGAATTTATGATTATGATAAATAAATTGCAGGCCGTGCTCCTTCAGACGTTTGCCGATTTCCGAAGCTTCCTTCGCGAAAGCGGCATAGCCTTCGCCTGACCGGTACTCCGCCGGAATGCCTCCCAGACCGACGTAACGGCAATTCCACAGCTTGTGCTGACGCACGACATCGTCCAGCTTATGCTTCAGGCTGTTGTAATCGACATGCGTCGCGCAAATGACCAGGCCCGCTTCGTCAGCATGCCGCTTTACCTCTTCCGGATTGATCGGCCCGAGACCCGACAGCTGCACCGATTGGTAGCCGATCTCCTTCACTTTGAGCAGCGTCTCGCGCAGCTGTTCGCCGGTGCGGCAATAATCGCGCAGCGTATAGAGCTGGACTGCGATGTCGGACAATTTCATTCCTCATGCACCTCCAATAATGTACATGCATCATAAATATTGGCACTTCCTTTTAATCGTTCTCCTCTCGGCGCCCCATTCCTGCTTGCTGCGCACGATTATTTTCGGCGTTATTACGCGCCAAAAGAAACCGCGCCGAATCCTTCGCCGTTCAACCAGCGAAGGATTCGGCGCGGTGTGCCGATCATTTTAAACCGGTTTACTTTCGTTTCGATTCCTTCAAGCGGGAGCGATGCGCCTCCGTTGCGTCCGCATCCAGCCGATAGCCGCCTTTGCCGTCCTCCCGGACGATAACGCCGTAATCGCGAAACGCGCCGTCGACCGAGACATATCCGTTGCGCACATCGTCCAGCACTGCCTCCGGATCGCGGTCCAGCGGACTGCCCCAGCCGCCGCCGCCGGACCGCTGAAACGTAATGATCCCGTTCGGCGGCATCGGGTAATCGAAGACCGTCTCGGGAACATCCATCGCGCCCGGCTGGCCGTCGTTGATGACGACCTGGTTGGCGGGACCGTTCCCTCCGCCGCAAAACCCGCGAATCGTATTGCGGACCCCTGCCATCATGACGCTGGTCCGGCTCTCCGCAAGATGCTGGATTTTCACCTCGAGCCCCGGCGCGCCGCGCCACTTTCCGGGACCGGTATAATCTTCGCGGTATTCGTGCTTCAGAATCCGGCACGGATACTGATATTCCGTCATTTCGATCGAAGGCAGAATAACGCCGGTCATAACCGGCGGATACAATCCCCAGCCATCCGTTCCGTAGGCTGCGCCGGCTCCGCCCGTGTAACCGAAGAAATTCAGGTTGACCCACGGTCTGCCGTCTTCGTATTCGCCGTGCGAATAAGCGAGCGGCAGCTTGTGCGCATTGACGCCTACCCGCTCGGGCGCACATTGCGCCAGGGCCAGCAGCACCGCTTCCGCGATTTCCGCCCCGACGCACGCCGTTGCGTGGCCGCAAGGAGCAGGAAGCTTCGGATTGACGACCGTGCCGAGAGGCGCGGTAACGGTGACGGGGTTCATATACCCTTCATTGATCGGGATGTCTTCGTCGCAGCAGGTCGATACCGCGACGAAAGCAAATGACGTCGTATTCGACAACGGGCTGTTGATGAAGCCCGAAACTTGCGGCGACGAGCCCGTAAAGTCGATATGCAGGTCGCTCCCTTTGACGGTAACCGTCGCCTTCACCCGAATGTCGCGGCGGCCCTGGAAATCATGATCCGCGAACGTCTCCGCCGTATACGTCCCGTCCGGCCAACTGCCGATTTCCTCGCGCACCCGCCGCTCCGTATACGCAATCCGGCTGTCGATCGCTTCCCGAACCTGATCGCCGCCGTACCGCTCAAGCAGCGTCCGGATGCGCTCCTCCGCCACCCGGCAAGCCCCGATCATCGCATCCAGATCGCCTTCCAGCCAATGCTCCAGCCGGTTGTTGCCGAGTATCATCTCGAATACGTCGCGCCGCTTCTCTCCCCGCTCGTACAGCTTGATCGGAGGGATGCGCAAACCGTCCTGCCAGATGTCGCGGGACCTTGGGTTATAGCCGCCGGCGACCGGTCCGCCGTTATCCCCCATGTGGCTGCGCACGGCCGGAAGCAGCACCGGCTTGCGCCCGTGAAACACCGGCGTAACGATCGTCCAGTCGAGGCTGTGGGAACCGCCGTAATACGGGTCGTTCACAAGCAGCACGTCGCCGGGATGCAAATCGTAGCGAAAAGCTTCCACCAGCCGGTCCACCGCGCTGACGACCGCGTACAGATGCAGCGTACATCCGGGCGCCTGCGCGACGAGACGCGACTTGTTCCCGTGCAGATCGAAGATGCCTGTCGTATAATCATGCGCTTCGTTGAACAGTGGGGAACGGGAAGTTCGGGTGACGACTGCGCTCATCTCCTGCGCGACGGAATCGAGCGTCCCCCCTACAACTTGGGACAGTATTCGTTTGTTCCAATCATTCGCCATCCTGCACCGTTCCCTTCTGTCCGCCGTGAGGCTCCGCATCCGCATAACGGAACGTGAGGACATCCCCTGCCCGGAGCGGACGGCTCGCGCCTTCATCGCCGTGATCGTCCTCGCTTACGTCGATGCTGCCCCGATCAGGCTCGAACAATTGATATTCCCATGTGCCTTTCAGCACTTTCAGCCGCACCGTCACCCCTTCATCGCCGCGCTCATCGGTTTCGCGCTCGCGCGAATCGATGCGAAAGCCGCTGCGCAACTCCAGCTCCTCTGCGGATACGAGTCTTCCCGCTCCGCTAAGTCCTGCCGGTCCCCAACCGTCCGCGGACACCGGAAAACCCGGATCGATCCATACCGGCACGACCGAAGGGGAAGATCCGATCGGCGGGTACAGCGTCATCCAGGGGCCCGGCCCGTGGACGGCGACGAAAGGTTTGCCGCTCGTGCGGAGCGCGCCGGTGACGGCGGCGGCGACGGCATGGCCGGTCAGGCGGCTGCCGAGCCCCGTCGCCGCCGGGAAATCGGGCGAAAGGATGCAGCCCTGAGGAAAGTGAAAGACGAACGTTTCCAGCAGTCCTTCGTTAATCGGCAGCTCGTCGATGCTGTTAGCCGCCGCGGCGATGACCGCGCATGCTTTGGCCGTCTGCGGCGTAGCATTGTACGGAGCCGATTGCTGCCCGCTGGTGCCGGCAAAGTCGAAATGAAAGGTGCCGCCGTCCCTTCTGGCCCTGACCCGAATCGTACCGGACGCCTCCCTGGACGGAATATCCGCTTCGCCCACATATTCACTCCCGGCTTCCGGCAATCCCCGCAGCACTTCCGCACTCGTATAAGCGAACATCCCTTTGATCGCCCGTTCAACCGTTTCCCCGCCATACTGTTCAAGAAGAAGGAGAATCGAACGCTGCGTTTCCAGGCAGCAGGCGTACATCGCATCGAGATCCGCCGCGATCCAGTCCGGCGTCCGGCTGTTGGCGGTCAGAAAACGATGGACGTCGCGCTGCAGCTTGCCCCCTGCGTACAGTTTCAGCGGCGTCACCCGCATATTTTCCTGCCACAACTCGAAAGCCGACTCGTTGAAACCGCCCGGGATTTCGCCGCCCATATCGGCCATCTGCGCCCGAATCGCCGGAAACGGCACCAGTTCGCCACCGGCAAATGTCGGCACCACAAGCGTCAGCGTCTGCCCTTTCGTGCCGCCTCCGTACGGATCGGCTGTCACGATGACGTCCCCTTCGGCGATATCGTAAGCGAAGAAGTCGAAAGCGTGACGGACGGAATCGCGCAGCGCGTACAGATGTTCCGGCTCGAATTGAACCTGATGCGCCAGCTCCAGCCGCGGCGTCAGAACAGCCGCCGCAAAGGCGCGCTTCTCGGCTATGAGCGGGGAGCGGGACATGCGCTGCAGCCGTTCTCCCGCGTACCGGTTCAGGGAAGCGAGCTTGCCGTACACGATTTGCTCTTCGATTCGATCAGCCGCTGATACAGTCATCGCCCTCCCTCTCTTTCACGGCGGATTTCGATCATGCAATTGCCGAACGCATCGATCAGCGCCTCGTGCTTCGGATAGACGACGATCGTCGTCCCCCATTGCTCGATAACGGCCGGGCCGACGATCATATGTCCCGGCCTTAACAGGTCGCCGTTATATACAGCCGCTTCCACCGGCTCGGCGCCGAAATAGACGGTTCGCCGTCCGGTCATCGCAGGAGCCGGATCTTCGTCTCCGAACGGCTCCTCATGAAGCGGAATGCGGTCCCGAACGCCGAGCAGATCCAGCCGCAGGTTCAATATTTCCACCGGGGAATGCGGATTCTGATGCGCGAACAGCCGCTCGTGAATGTCGTGGAACTGCGCGATGGTCGCCTCCATATTGAGCGCCGTCACTCTGCGGGTGCGCGTCTTGATCGGCACCGTCACTTCGTGAACCTCGCCCTCGTAGCGCAGATCGACGTAGCGCCGCGTCTCGAACCGGATCGCCGTGCGGCCGCTCCCCAATTTCTCCCGGGCGGCTTGCTCCATCTCGTCGAACAAGCGGTTGATCGCGTCGAGATCGACCTTGTCGGCCCGCTCGAACCGGGTGCGCAGCTCCGTCACCTTCAAATTGGCGGATACGTCGCCGAGCGCGCAGAGAACGGGCGCAAACCGCGGCACGATCACCGTCTCGATGCCGAGATCTTCCGCCTGGCGTCCCGCATGGACCGCCCCTGCTCCGCCCGCCGCCAGCAGCGCGAACCGGCGCGGATCGTAGCCGCGCTGCGTCGTCACGAAGCGGATGGCATTCGACATATTATTGTTGACGACTTCGGAAATCGCGAGCGCGGCTTCGATGACCGTCAGGCCGAGCGGCTCGGCGACGTGACGGCGGATGGCTTCCTCCGCGGCCGCCGCGTCCAGCTTCATCTCCCCGCCCAGAAAACGGTCGGGATTGAGATAACCGAGCACGAGGTTGGCATCCGTCACCGTCGGCTCGGTGCCTCCCCTTCCGTAGCATGCCGGCCCGGGATAGGAGCCCGCGCTGCGCGGTCCGACTTGCAGCAGCCCGCCGCTGTCCACCCAGGCGATGCTGCCCCCTCCGGCGCCGACCGTATGAATATCCAGCATCGGCAGCGCGATGCGGTAGCGGCTGATCCAGCTCTCCGTCGTCAGTGAAGGCTGCAGCTGTTCGATGACCGCGACATCGTAGCTTGTCCCGCCCATATCGACGGTGATCAGGTCGGAATGACCGATCCGTTCGCCGATAAACGCCGCGGCGGTAACGCCGCCGGCCGGGCCGGACAGCAGGCATCCGGCAGCCAGCTTTCCGCTCTGCACGATGTTCTGTACGCCGCCGTTCGACTGCATGACGAACAGTTCGCCGGCGAAGCCTTGCTCGTGCAGGGAACGTTCCAGATTTTCCAGATAGCGCTGCAGCGCAGGGCCGGTATAAGCGTTGACGATCGTGGTGCTTACTCGCTCGAACTCGCGGATTTGCGGCAGCACCTCGCTTGAGATGGAGACGAACAGCCCGGGCGCCTCCTGCTCGATCATTTCCTTTACTCGCAGCTCGTGCGCCGGATTAATGAAACTGAACAGGAAGCATACCGCAATCGCCTCTACACCTTCGTCCACGAGAAAACGGACCGCTTTCCGAACCGCATCCTCGTCCAGCTCGCGAATGACGTTGCCGGCGGCATCCAGCCGTTCCGGCACGCCGATGCGAAGCCGTCTCGGCACAATCGGGTAAGGCGCCGGCAGCCTTGGCGAAAAGACGCTTTCCTTATATCCCCGGCGAAACTCGATTTCGTCGCGGAACCCTTCGGTCGTGAGCAGCCCGACCTTGGCCCCCGAATATTCCAGCAGCGTGTTGGTCGCCACGGTCGTGCCATGCACGATGAGTGAGCAGCGGCTAAGAAAATGTCCGGTCTCCTCGCCGAGCATGCCTGCGATTTTGGCGATTCCGTTCATGACGCCGATCGACGGATCGGGCGTGGACGGCGTTTTCGTCGAATGAAGCCCACCCTTGCCGTCCAGCGCTACAAGATCGGTGAACGTGCCGCCCACGTCGATTCCAAGCATCCAGGAAGTCTGCTCGTTAGAAGATATATTCACAGTTCACCCCTCCAGAAATGGATAGAATTGGCCATAAAGCGGCAGCGCCTTTAAAACCCGGTCGAATCTTCGCGAGAGCGGCCGAAAGCGTACGGAACGCGAAGCGCATGCAAGACCGAAGCGACGACCGCATAGCCCGCGAATCCGAGCAGCGTCGAGTTGATCGGACCGATGCCGAACGTGATTTTCGTGGAGATGAAGCCGGCCAGTACCACGATGACGATCGCCGCCGCATTGACCGTCGGATATTCGGTGCCCGCGCCGAAACGATAGCCGCTCTTCCGCACATATGGCGCAATAATAAAATGGTCGGCGATCATGACGCCGGCGATCGGCGGAACGTAGGCGCCAAGCAGATTCAGAAACGGCACGAAATGATCCTGGATGCCGATGAGCGCAATGACGATGCCGAGTCCGCCCATCACCAGCACCAGCACCGATTTCGGTACGCGCACGACGTTGCGCATCCCAAGAGCGCCGGTGTACAAATTGTTGTCATTGGTTGTCCATTGCGCAAAGACGAGAATAAGGAAAGCGAAAAATCCGAGTCCGATCTGCGCCATCGCCGCCGGAATGTTCGGCGTGGAACCGATGCTCGGCACCTGGGCCGCAAACGTCATCGCCGCACCGGCAACGATGCAGAACAATCCGCCGAGGAAGTAGCCTGATGATGTGCCGAGTCCGCCCTTAAGCGGAGATTGGGCATAGCGGGAAATGTCCGGGAACACAACGGCGCCGAGAGCAGCATTGCCAACGACGAGCGTAATGCCGGCGAACAAGGTGATCGGATCGCCGATCGGCTGAGCGCTGAACAAAGAGTCGAAGCTGCCCGAATGCTGAACGGCGGCAAAAAGCCCCAAACGGACAGAATGACGACGAGCGGGACGGCGATGATGCTAAGAGCAGCCAAACCGCGGTAACCGATAAATGCTGTTGAAATCATCAAAATGCCGCCCCAGACGATCGCCGCCTGCTGGTCAGTAAACCAATAACCGGGAAACATCTGTTCGATTGTCATGCCGAAGAAAGCGACCTGCCAGGCAAACCAGCCGATTCCGAGCGTAATGGACAGCACGAGACCGAACAATCCGGCGCCGGCGCGTCCGAACGCATGCCGGGCCAGCACCGTGGTGGAAACGCCGTATTTCGCCCCCATCCACCCTTGAAAAAACCGTAAACGGCAAGAATGAGCATGCCGAAAACGCCTGCAAGAACAGATTGCCCGAACGTGAGCCCGGCGGCGAGCGCTCCGCCGGTAAACAGCGTTGATAATGAAATGATCCAGGCGCAGCTCGTAACGGCAATGTTCCATGACGGCTTGCGCTTGTCCGCCGGGACCGGAATGATGGAATAATCTTCGATTCCTGATTGATGTTGTTGCAGCATAAATTGTTCGCATCCTTTCGAATGATTCCTAGATTTGGGGATGCGCAGCCTTATATCGTTTCGTAACCGATCTCCGCACCCCGTTTTAACGTATTGCCGATCGTACAGATTTGCGAGGCTTGCCGCAGCAGCTTGTCCTTGTACTCCGGATGAAGGTATGCCGGCAATTGCACTTCGACGTTGAAGCTTTCGAGCCGCGGCACGCCCGATGCCGATTTGTTCGAATGGACAACAACCGTAAAATCGTCCGCCGAAACGCCGTCCTGATCCATTCGAATGTTAAGCGATTTCGCGACGCACAGTGCAAGCGAGCTTTCCAGCAATTCGACCGGCGTCCACGCCTGCGACGCCTCCGTTCCCCAGATCGCCTGCCGGCCGTCCTGAACGTGATACTTCCCTTCGAACCATTTCACTGTGATCACAGCTTCCTCCCTCTCGGCACCATGCCGGAAAAACAATTCTGTCGTTCATTTGCCCAATAATCCGAAAAATTCAAATCTGGCCGTCTCCGCCGCCAACTCTTCCGGCGTCCGTTCGGGAATTTGCGATCCCGCTTCAAGCGGGCCGAACAGCCAGCGGGCCGCTATTCCTTCGATCAGGCTCATAAGCAGCGCCGACCTGACTTCGACGTCCATCGTATCCGGCAGCATGCCGAGTTCGATCGCCCGCCGAATGTTTCGCCGGAAGGCGAGCTCCATCGATACGCGCGCTTCATGGGCGGCTTGCCGGATCGTCTCGTCCCATCCGCTTCCCGACAACATAATTTCCATAAAATGACGGTTGGCGAACGCGAATCGGAAAAATCCGGTCAACAGCTCCTCCGACGAGCGCAGCATGTCTTCGACGGTGCCGACTTCCTTGCGGTAGCCTTGCCCGATCACTTGCAAAAGCTGCTCCTGGCCGTTGCGGATAATTTCGAGCACAAGCGCTTCCTTGCTTTTGAAATACCAGTAAAAGGTACCTTGCGCCACGCCGGCCTCACCGACAATATCCGAAATTTTCGTTTTGTGGTAGCCGTACTTGGCGAAACGTTCGAGCGCGATCTTTATCAGCAATTCCTTGCGCCCCGTGTCTTTGGCCTTCAACTCTTTATGATCGGTTATCGTCACCACACCCTTGATTGATTAGTCAGTCAGTTTGCTTGTTGAATAAATCTTATCGGATAACTATGATATTGTCAACAAAAAATGCGCGTATCCGTATGACGCCAAATTTCGGTGAGGATTCCAGGAGAGTGCAAGAGAGAGGAGAAGTTACAGACATGCGGTGAAAGAGGCGGACAGGCATACGGCCGGCGCCGGCAAGCCGTCATTCGAACGCCGGCCGTTGTGAGGATATTCGTCAACGCCGTTGCAGCATAAACACCAGCGCTTCCGATGAAGGAAGTGAAGAGCTGCCCCGCGGTTCCATCGTCAGCACGATGTTGTCGGCGGACGTGAGCGCCTCTGCCTTGACGAACAGATGCGCCAAATTTTTTCTTTGAAGCTGAGCGTGCCGAGCTTGGCGTGCCCGTCGCCCTTTACGGCCCACACCTGCAAGGCGTACCCGTCGCTCGGCAGCGTTCCTTCCAGCAAAATAAGCGCTTCGTGGGAATTATCGTTAAACCAGATATACCCTTCGCCCAGCATATGGTTCGTCAGCCGAACATGATAATTGGCCGTGAACGGATCGTTCAGAAAGGCGACGGCTGCCGGTTCATGCTCGGCGACGTAACGGTTCCGCCGCTCGGACGAACCGTCGATGTGGAACAGCCCGGCGAGCGCGGTCAGCAGCATGATCGCGCAGGCGGCCGCCGCCATCCATTTGCCGCTGTGCTGGCGTATCGACCGCCTCAGGCCGATGAGGCGCAGACGCCGGCGCAATTTGCCGCGGACCGATTCGGAAGGAAGAGCGGAGCCGTCGGCCGCCGCCGGCGGCGCGAGCAGCGGCCGCCAGATGTCCGCGATGCCGCTGCATGCGGGACATTCGGCCACATGAGCCGCCAGCAAACGATGCTGATCGTCCGGCAGGCGGCCAAGCAGCCAATCGACCAGCGTCTGTTCACCGATTCCCCGTTCGCACTGCCGCTTAGGCGAACCGTTTCCCGTTTGCGCGATCATTTGTCTTCCTCCTTCCGAATTCCCGTTTCCTGCATCCAGCCGAGCTTGTCGAACTGCTTCCGAATATTATGAATGCCGTAACGAACCCACGATTTCACCGTGCCGAGCGGCACGTTCAGGGCCGCCGACATCGTCGATTGCGTTTCGTTGCCGTAATACTGGCTGACGATGGCTTGCCGCTGCCGCAGCGGCAAGTGTCCGAGCGCGTGGACAAGCGCCTCCCGCTGCATCCGGTCCAGAACGAGCTCCTCCGGTCCGGGCTCGCCGCCTGCGCGGAAGACGGCCGTATCCGATTCTTGAAGCAGCGTCGTCCGTTTTTGGCGGCGCAGCCGATCCAGACACCGGCTGCGCGTCATGACCGCAAGCCACGACTCGATCGATCCCCGCCGCGAATCGTAGCCGCTTCCTTTGCGCAGCACTTCGAGAAATACGTCGTGGCACACATCCTCCGCTTCCATCCGGTCGCCGACGACGCGCATGGCCACCTGAAAAACGAGCGGCATGTACCGCTCATAGAACTGCTCGAACGCTTCGGCCGAGCCGCTGCACATTTCCGCAAGCAGCGCCGCCGATTCGCCGCCAGTCCGGTTCATTCGGCTCCCCCCTTCAACCGGTCGAACCCGCTGTTTCGCATCGAACTTCCCTATATGTTTCGTTGTATCAAAAAAATCCGTTCTGAAAAGAGCGGTCAAAAGTTCGGATAAAATTTTTCATTTTCCATAAATCCAAGCCGTCGCCTCGTGCGTACCCAATATGAAAAGCGGTTCGGTCGCGAACCGCGGACAAGATCAATTCAGGAGGGGATCTGCATGCGTGCCGCATGCCGCAGGACCATTGTATCGTTGGTATTGGCCATTATTCTCGGATTGGGCGGAACCGCCGCCGGCTTCACCGGCTCTGTCGTTTCCGCCGCTTCGGCGGTCGAGCTTTACACGCCGTACCTCCGGCTTTCGGCTCCGCCGGGTGAATCGATCACGTACTCGATCGACGTCATCAACCACGGCAGCTCGACGGCAACGGTCGACCTCGGGTTCAAGGCCCAAAGCGCCGACTGGGAATATGAGATGACCGCCGGAGGACGAAACGTCAGCCGTCTGGCCGTCAAAGCGGGGGAATCGCAATCCGTCAGCCTGACGCTGCACGTTCCGCTCGAAGTGGAAAAAGGGGTATACCAATTTGAAGTATCCGCCAGCGGCAGCGTTCTTCCGCTTGCCGTGGAAGTATCGGAGAAAGGCACGTTCCGGACCGAGCTGGAGACGGATCAGCCCAACATTCAAGGGCATGCCGATTCGACGTTCTCCTTCACGGCAACGCTGCGCAACCGCACTGCGGAAAGCCAGACTTACGCCTTGAGCGCAGCAGCCGATCCCGGCTGGAACGTCACGTTCTCATCGGGCGGCAACAATGTGTCGTCGCTCGAAGTGGAGCCTAACGCGGAAAAATCGGTCACGATCAATGTAGAACCGCCGGATACGGTCAAGGCCGGCACCTACGAAATTCCGATCAAGGCGACGACCAATTCCACTTCGGCCGAAACGAAAGTCGAAGTCGACATTACGGGCACATACGGCATTTCGGTCAGCACGGCCGATGAACGGCTGAATGCCAACGTGACGTCCGGCTCCTCCAGCAAAGTCGACCTCGTCGTTACCAATTCCGGCTCGGCCGAACTGAAAAATGTCAATATGTCGGCATCGAGTCCTACCGGCTGGGAAGTCTCGTTCGACAAGCCGACCGTCGAAAGCATCAAGCCGGGCGAATCCGCACGCGTGCAAGCGACGATCAAGGCGTCCAAGGAAGCGCTGCCCGGGGATTACGTCGTAAGCATCACCGCCTCTTCGGCTGAAAAATCGGCTGACGCGCAAATCCGCGTGGCGGTCAAATCGTCGGTATTGTGGGGTTGGATCGGCATCTTGATCATTCTTGCCGTAGCGGGGGGCATCTATTATCTGTTCCGTAAATACGGGAGGCGTTAACCGTGAATCAATCCGCGCATGAAGCAAACGGCCGCTTGACGGCCGGCCGGGAACCGTCCGTTTCGCCGCCTGCGCCCCCCGGACAACCGGTGATCGAGCTGAAGCGGCTGACCAAAACGTACGGCGATCATACCGCCGTCAACGCGCTCGATCTGACCATCCGCCGCGGCGAAATATTCGGACTCCTCGGGCCGAACGGCGCCGGCAAAACGACGACCATTCTGATGATGCTCGGGCTGACGGAACCTACGTCCGGCAGCGCCCGCGTCTGCGGCTTGAATCCGGCCCGCCACGCGCTGCAGGTGAAACGCCTTGTCGGCTACATGCCCGACGACATCGGCTTTTACGAAGATCGAACCGGACTCGACAATCTGATCTTTACGGCGCGGCTGAACCGCCTGCCCGAACGCGAAGCCCGCGACAGGGCGCTGCAGCTGCTCGAGCTCGTCGGCTTGAGCCATGCCGCCGGCAAGAAGGTCGGCGCCTACTCCCGCGGGATGCGGCAGCGGCTCGGCATCGCCGATGTGCTGATCAAGCGGCCCGAAGTGATCATTCTGGACGAACCGACGCTCGGCATCGACCCCGAAGGGGTGCGGGAGCTGCTGCAGCTTATTTCCGATCTGAGCCGCAAGGAAGGCTTGACGGTGCTTCTTTCCTCGCACCACCTGCATCAGGTGCAGCAAATTTGCGACAGAGTGGGCCTGTTCGTGCAAGGGCGGCTGATCGCCCTCGGCTCCGTCGCGGAATTGGCGGAACAGCTGGACGAGACGGGGACGGTTACCGTTCTCATCGAAGCATCCGGCTGGACCGACGCGCTGACGGAACGGCTTCAGGCGCTGGAAGGCGTGCAGTCGGTCTCGGTTGACGCGAAGGCGTCTACCGAGAATACGGCGGCCGGCGAGTCGGTCGCGACGCTCGTCTGCAGCCGCGACGTGACTAGCGAAGCGGCCGCGGCCGTCATCGAATGCGGCGCAAGATTGCATGCGATCAGCCGCAGGCAGTACGGATTGGACGATATTTATCACCGTTATTTCGAGGGGAGGGAAACGCGTTGAAAGAAGCGATCGCTAAACTTGGCGGATGGCTGAAGAAGCTGAAAATACGGGCCGAACGGCCTTCGTCCGACGGAAACGGCATTCGCAAGGCGAATGCGGAACAATCCGGCGCAAGGACGCCTTCCCCCTTTTGGGTTATCGTGCAGAAAGAATTCGGCGATCATTTGCGCAGCTGGCGGTTCGGCATCCTGATCGGCATTACGGTGCTTGCCTGCATCGGTTCGATCTACGGGGCCGTTACGTCGTTGAAAGAAAGCGCGGGCAACGAGCAATCCGATACGGCGTTCCTGTTTCTGAAAATGTTTACGGCTTCCGACGGAACGTTGCCGACGTTCGCGACATTCGTCTCGTTCCTCGGTCCTCTGATCGGCATCGCACTCGGGTTCGACGCCGTCAATTCGGAGCGCAGCAAAGGAACGCTCGGCCGGTTGCTGTCCCATCCCGTCTATCGGGACGACTTCATATTGGCGAAGTTCACCGCATCGCTGCTGCTCATTACCGTCGTCCTGTTCTCGCTCGGATTTCTCGTCATGGGGCTCGGGCTTATGACGATCGGCTATCCGCCGACCCCGGAAGAATTCATCCGCGTCGTGCTGTTCACGCTTGTCGCCATCGTATACGTCGGCTTCTGGCTGAACCTGTCGATTCTGTTCTCTATCCGCTTCCGCCAGGCGGCTACTTCGGCGCTTTCGGGGATCGCGCTCTGGCTGTTCTTCTCGGTATTTTACAGCATGATCGTCGGCCTGATCGAGCGCGCGACGGCGCCGGCGAACGCAACGTCGGTCGACCAGCTGCTGAGCCACGCCAACGGCATTCTGCTGCTGAACCGTCTGTCGCCCGCTTACCTGTTCTCGGAAGCGACCACGACGCTGTTGACACCCGGCGTCCGCTCGCTCGGTCCGCTGACGGCCGAACAAGTTGTCGGCGCGATCGCCAGCCCGCTGCCGCTCGGCCAAAGCGTGCTGCTCGTATGGCCGCAGCTGATCGGCCTGTTGGCCGCGACGATGGCGTGCTTCGGCATATCGTACGCGATGTTCATGCGCCAGGAAATCCGTTCGCGCTCTTGATCCGCTGGCTGGCCGACCATCGGTCCGTTATTCGAGATAGATCATCTTTCGCGTCATCCCGCCGTCTACCGTAATATTCGTTCCGGTAACGAAACGGTTGCGCGAATCGGTCAAATACAGGCAGGCGCGGACGATATCGTCCGGCTTGCCGACTCTTCCCGCGGGATGCTGCGCGTGGTCTTCGGGCCGGAGCTTGCCGTAGTCCCCGGTTTCGATCCAGCCGGGACTGATGCAATTGACGGTAATGCCGTCCGGCCCGAGCGATACCGCCAGCGCGTGCGTCAGCGCGACGATGCCGCCTTTGGAAGCGGCATAAGCTTCCGAGTTCGGCTCCGACATGAAGGCGCGGGTCGAGGCGATGTTCACGATCGCGCCTCCGCCCTGCGCCCGCATGACGGCAGCCGCCTCCCGGGAGCAGAGAAAGGTGCCGCGCAAATTGGTATGGATGACATAATCCCATTCCTCGACCGACAGCTCGTAAGGCGATTTCCACGCGCCGAGTCCGGCATTGTTGATCAGCACGTCCACCCTGCCGCACACGTCGCGGATATCCCGAAATCCGGCCGCGATTTGATCCGGATCCGTCAGGTCGACCTTTCGTACATACACGTTCCCTCCGGCCGCTTCCACCATGTTCCCGGTTTCCCGCAGTCCGTCCTCATCCTTATCGATCAACGCAACCGCGAATCCTTCCCCGGCATAGCCTGCGGCAAGGGCGCGTCCAATGCCTCCGGCCGCTCCGGTAATGACCGCCGTTTTTCTTTCCCCTGCGTTCATGAAGAAGCACTCTCCCTTTTCGTCGAAGTTCCTTGCAGAAAAGAGGAAAAGGGCTTCCGTCAAAGAAGTCCCTTCTCCCCACGATGTCTATAGATCGGAATGGAAAACGTCCGTCTCGATCAACCATGCGCCAAATGTTGAATCGTAAGCAGCACGATTTCTTTGACGTGGGTGTCGTCGAGCGAATAGTAGACCGTTTTCCCCGTTTTACGGCGCTTGACGATGCGAACGTTGCGCAAATAGCGGAGCTGATGCGACACTGCCGATTGGGTCATATTAAGAATGACGCACAAATCGTGGACACACAGCTCGCGGTCGAGCAGCGCGTAAATCAGTTTCATACGCGTCGGATCGCCCAGCGCCTTGAACAACTCGGCAAGATCGATCGCTGTCTGCTCATCGATGCGGGTGCCGTTCCAATCGTCCGCCGCGAGTTCGGAACCGGTACAGGTATCCTCACAAACTTCTTCCATCGTTCGTTCCATGTCACGTCCACCGCCTTTCGGATTATTATATCAGAAAGATTACGGGTTCGAAACCGCATTGACATTTCCGCAATTTAAACATATTATATGAACAAGTATTCATATTTAATTTGTGATCCGGAATGAGGGACGAATCATGGCCATGAAAGAATACCGGGTAAAGGGGCTGTCTTGCGGAAACTGCGCACAAGAGCTGGAACGTCAAATCCGGCAGCTCCCGTTCGGGGATTCGGCGTCGCTGAGCTACAACTCCGGCAAACTGACGATCGATTCCCGTATCGAAATGAAACGGGTAGCGGCGATTCTGAAATCGGACGGCGCCTTCCTCGTATCGAATGACGGCGGCGGGGCAGCCGCCGCTGTCGCGGCGTGTTCATGCGAGAACGACGTTCATCGTCACGACACCGCCGGCAACGATCGCTCGCATGATCATGCGCACGATCATGGGCATGATCATGTGCACGATCATGCGGAAGCGCAACGGCACGATGAAGGTCATGAACACCATCACGAACATGGCGCCGGCAACCGGATGTTGAGATGGCTCATCTTCTCCGCCGTATTGTATGCCGCCGCATTGGCCATCCCTTTGCTGGCCGGCTCCGGCGCGGAAGGATCGGCCGCGGTCGGCGCGGGCGTCTCGGCAGCGCTCTATTTGCTCTCCATTGCGTTAAGCGGCTATCGAACGTTTCTTCGCGGCATCCGCAATCTGGTCCGGCTCCGCTTCAACATCGACACGCTGATGTCGATTGCGCTCATCGGCGCCGTCGCGATCGGCGAATGGAAAGAGGCGACGCTTGTCGCCCTGCTGTTCGGCGTTAATGAGCTGCTGGAAGGCTACGGCATGGAGAAAGCCCGCCGTTCGATGGAAGCGATACTGCAGGCGGCGCCGAAAGAAGCCGTTCGTCTCGAAGGCGGCCGCGAAAGAATCGTGCCGATCGCTGCGCTCGCGGCCAACGATACGGTCGTCGTCAAGCCCGGCGGGAAAATTCCGTCGGACGGCACGATCGTGCACGGCGCAAGCTCGGTCAATGAAGCCGCCATAACCGGCGAGTCGATGCCGGTCGAGAAGAACGCCGGCGATTTCGTGTACGGCGGGAGCATCAACAACGAAGGCTTGCTCCACGTCCGCATCGACCGGCCCTACCGGGATTCTTCCCTGGCCAAAATTCTTCACCTCGTCGAGGAAGCCCAGGAAACGAAAACGCCGACGGAATTATTCATTAACCGATTCGCCCGTTACTATACGCCGCTCATCATCGCCGTGGCGCTTGTAGTCTTTCTGGCCCCTCCCCTGCTGTTCGGAGGCGACTGGATGATATGGCTGTACCAAGGGCTGGCCGTATTGATCGTCGGCTGTCCGTGCGCGCTTATTCTGTCGTCCCCGATTGCGATTGTTTCGGGCATCGCGCGCAGCGCCCGGGACGGCATTCTGATCAAAGGCGGCGTATTTCTGGAGCAGCTTGGCAAGCTCGATACGATTGCTTTCGACAAGACGGGCACGCTGACGAAAGGCGAGCCGCATGTCGTGCGGACCGTCGTCTACGACGAGGAGAAATTTTACGATGTAGCCGCCGCCATCGAGAGCACGTCGTCCCATCCGCTCGCCAAAGCGGTGCTGAAGGAGACGTCCCGGCTCGGCGTCGTTCCCCGCACTCCGGACCGGGTCGAGACGCTATCCGGCCGCGGCATCGTCGCCGCGATAGACGGTACGGACTATTACGCCGGCAATGAGACGGGCGTCGGACAGCTTGCGCTGTCGGAGAAGGAGCAAGCGGATATTGCGGCCATGAAAGCGGAAGGGCTGACGATCGTGCTCGTCGCCGATGGCAGCAAGCTGCTCGGCATGTTCGGCATCGCCGACGAAATTCGCGAGGAAAGCCGGCAGACGATAGCGGAGCTGCACCGCCGCGGCATCCGGACGGTCATGCTGACCGGCGACCACAGGCAGACCGCCGAGAAGGTCGCCCGCGCGGTCGGCGTAGACGAATTTTACGGCGGCCTTCTGCCGGAAGACAAAGTGGCCCGGGTGAAAGAGCTGGCGGCGCGGGGCAAAGTCGGCATGATCGGCGACGGGATCAACGACGCGCCCGCCCTTGCCTCCGCCCATCTCGGCATCGCCATGGGCAAAGGAACGGACAGCGCCATCGAGACGGCCGATATCGTCCTGATGCAGGATCATCTCGGCAAGCTGCCGGAGGCCGTATCGGTATCGCGGAGAGTCAACCGCATCATTCGCTTCAATATTGCCGTATCGCTCGGTCTCAAGCTGCTGGCGCTGCTGCTGACGATTCCCGGCTGGCTGACGCTCTGGATCGCCATACTGTCGGACATGGGCGCAACCGTCTTCGTCACCCTCGTCAGTCTGACCGTACTGCTGCCGGGACGCGGAAAGGGGTGCGGGTAATCCGCGCCCCTTTTGTCATGCGGTCCCCCGCGCAGCAGCATCCGGTCCGCTGCGCGGCTATGCCGGCGACGTTCGGTTCGTTCCCTGCCGGGACACTATCTGACGATGGAGGACACTTTGCCGTTCGTAAACGTAACGAACGTGTAATAGCCATACCCCCACGTTTCCACCGTAATGCCGGAGCCCGACACGGTGCTGGTGGAGGTCGGTTCCCCCCATGACAGCAGAACTTGCTGTTTCGTCATGCCGATCGCGATTTTCTCGGCTTCGATCAATTTCCACACCGACGACGGCCATTTGTACTTTTTGTACGGATCGTAATTCAGGAACGTATAATCGTCGGCCAGCAATTCTTTCAGCCGGTCCGCCGTCGTCGAATATCCGGCGTACTGCTTGCCGCCATCCGTCTGGAACACCGGCTTGTACATCCGGTCCTCCACCTCGATATCGACAAGCTTCACCTTCATGAACCGTTTCCAGCCTTGATAATGATTGACGTAATACGTTTTGCCGATATAAGCGTTCAAGCCTCCCAATGCGGTGCGCTTGTCGATTGCCTGCGTATCGACCGATTCGATCCAGATATGCCCCTGGCCGAAGCTGACCGTGAGCACCTGCCGCTTCGCGTCCCATTTCAGCTTGGCGCCGAATTGATCGGCCAGCAAGCTTGCCGGAAATACGGTCATGCCGTTCTCCTGCCGCACCGTGCCTTTCATCCGGACCGCCTTTCCGTCCACTTTGGCGTTTGCGCTTCCCTGCTTCAGCTCGACGACGGTATTGCCCAGTTTCGCTGTAAACGTTTTCGTTCCGCTGTTATAGGATACTTTGGCGCCCATCGTTTCGAACACATCTTTGACGGGGATGTAAATGACGCCGTTTACTTGTTTGGCGTATTGCAGATAATAGCCGTAAGAAGCGGAAAGCGTGACCGACTTCGAAACGCCGCCCTGTTTGACGGTAATTTTCGTCGTGCCCGCCGCCTTCACTTTCAACCTACCGTCACTTGAACGTTCGGCGATATAAGGCTTCTCGATTACCAGATCCGCTTCTTTCAGCGGTATCGTTTTTTGTCGTTGTTCGAATAGTTCGCGACGATATCGACCTTCACCTTGTCGCCCACATACGGGAGCGGGTCCGACAGCTTGACCGACAAGCTTGCGATTTTCGGAACGGTCACAAGCTTCGTCTTGCCTTCCTCGTAGTACACCCAGCTGCCGTCCCGCTTCTTACCGTAGAAGGAAGCGTAGCCGACGCCGACCGTTTTGACGAAGTCCTTGGTTTCTTTCAAGGCATTCAGCTCGCCGCTTCTATAGTAGGATACCGTTCCGTCCCGATGGGTCAAAAACAGATGGCCGTTCGAATTCGTCGACAGATGAACGACGTTTTGCGCAATCGTTTGCGGCGGGTCGCTCTTATCCCAGACATTAAACCACGAATGTAAGACGACGTCCCCGTTTTTGTAATGCACGACGACATCGAATCCATACATCGCAATATCGGCGACCGATGAAGGGGACTCAATGGTATCGATTTTTTGGAACTCGTCCCCTCCCAAGTTGACCAGCAATTCGCCGTTTCCGGTCAACGCGACAAGAGCTTCCCCGTTATAAAAATGTACGACATTTTGCAGCTTGTCCGCCCGCTTGTCGAACCCCCGGACGGTCCCGTCCGACCTGAGCCAGTAGCCGAGCTTCAGCTCGCGAATGCTTTTATCTTCCTTCACGACTTTGGGCTTCTGTCCCGAGCTCCACGACAGAATTTTGCCGTCGCTCGTCAACGCATAGCCGGTACGCTCCTCTTCGACCAAAGCCTTCGCTTTCATATTCGGAAAATGTTGAAGCTTGCGGTTGCCCAGGCTGTCGATCCAGAGCGAACCGTCTTCCATCAGCAGCGATCCGTTGCGCCCGACTTCGGCGATTTTCGCATCCGCCGCGGCGGCCGCCGCCGTCCCTCCGCTGCCCGCCGTCACGATGCCGACGAGCAGGCAGCATGCCAGCACCGCACTCATAAACCTTTTCATCGTCCCACATCTCTCCCTCACCCTGTTGTAGGTAAATATAACCATATTACCAGAAAATAATATACTATAAATAGTTATATTTTAACAGGTATTTTGGGCTATTTTCGGACTGCCGGCAGAATATCGGGGCCGCTTGCATAGCCGGGTTCGTTCCGTGAACGCTTGCCGGCCCGATTATGGCTTGCCGCGGCGCACGGAGGACAGTCCGGCAAGAACCAGCACGATGACGGCGACGCCTCCGGCCAGCCACAGCATATTGAAGCGCGCCGTTCCCCGGCCGCTATCGTCCTTCTCCGGCAGAGGCGCCGCGTTCTGCTCATCGGTTGCAGACGGATCTTCCGCCGCCGCTCCCGTCTCCGATCCTCCTTCGGAAGAATCGGCCGTATCATCAGCTGCCGCCGGCTGTTCGCCGCCGCCTGCAGCCGGATTATTCTCCGCTCCCGCGGCCGAATCTCCGGACATATCCGTCCGCTCTTCGGTCTGCTGTCCGGCGGGCGTCTCCGCCTCATCGGGAACCTGCACCTCAAACGCGAATGCACCGTCTATGGCATGGCCGTCTTCCCCGATAATGCTCCAATCGACCGTATAGCGTCCGTTCTCCAGCGGTTCCTCCAAAGAGGCGACGATCCGCTTGCCGTCCACCTTCGTTTCCGCCAATGCAACCGATGTTTTGTCTTCGCGCTTGACGACGATTGCGCTGACGGGTTCGATCTTCGTATTAAATGTTAGCGTAATTTCCGTCGGCGGCTGTTTCACAACGCTGTTCGCTTCCGGCGACGATTCGACGAGAGCGGAGTGACCCCATGCCGTCCGGGGCAGTACGGCGCATGCGATAAGCACCGCAAGCAATAACCGATATTTTTGTATTTTTCTTTTTCGCATTCGCAGCAACATCATGTTTCCCTCCATCCTCGGCATTTGCGCCTTCATTATAGCAGATAGTTCTTTGGTCGGACCGTCCCGGCTATCACAAATTGATGAACAAAGGCCGAATCCGGCGCGTTATCTGCGGTTTTCGGCGCTTTGCGCCTCCGGTCACAAAAATGCGTCAAAAATGGAATTTTGTCCTATACCAATCTCGCCCAAATTCGGTTATAGTATCTAGGCGCCCGAGCCCTGCGAAAGGAGAGTGAAACCTTGAAGCCGAACGGCATGTTGGGCAATGTCCGGACCGGAATCCGTTCCGGGCTCGAAGCGATCGGCGAGTTCGCGCAGCAACTGCTGCGAAAATATCCGGTCCTTTACACGCTCTATTCGATTTTGTCCTGGATTTTGGTGGCCGGTTTCCTGGCCAGCCTTTTCTATATGAAAGAATCGCGCACGATGCTTCTTCAGTATGGCTGGTCGCTATATGTCCTGCTGCAATTTTGGTTTCTATGCCGCAGCAAAACGTTGACATGGCGAACCTGCTCCTACTTTTTCTGGCGGGCGCATGGCTGACCGTGCCGATCAATACGGTCATCGTCAACGCGATTACGGCTCTGTTCGGCGGCGAAGCGCGGGATATCTGGAGCACGGCGGTCGTGACGCCGATAATGGAAGAAATGATGAAGCTGCTTCCGCTAGGCGTCTTCCTGTTCCTGTCACGGCGCGCGTCCACACTCAGCCTGGCCGATTACGCGCTGATCGGCGGCGCGACCGGCGCAGGCTTTCAATGGATGGAGGAGACGGTCCGGCGCTTCGTGTCCGGGATGTTCCCCTACGGCATGACGCTATTGGACGGCCAGGTGCTGCATTGGGAGCTGTATGACTGGTTTCCCGGCTACTTCGAAAGCAGCTTCTTGCCGGACAAGATGAGCAGCGGCCATGCCGTACTGACAGCGCTTATCGCGCTTGGCGCCGGTTTTGCGATCCGCTTCCGGAAGCGGCTGACGTACGCCGTTTTCTGTTCCCGCTCTTCCTGCTCTTATGGGCCATTCTCGATCACGCGGTGTGGAACGGCGACTATCAAACGCCGGGCTGGCTGGAACGCATTCACGAATGGCTCGGCAGCGGATACCGGGCCGAACCGCTTCTTCTGCTGATGATCGCGGCGGCCGTTCTGATCGATTACATCCAGCTGAACAAGTTGAAAAACCAGCTGCCGGCGCTTCAATACGAACCGGTCATCAATCCGGTCAGCGAGCTGCTCCTTCTGACCTGGATGCTGTTCAAGGACCGGCGGCAATTCGGCTACCTGCTCTATTTTTATCGCGAACGGCGCGAGCTGGGGATGGCCTTGCTGCACGGCAACGCGGAAGGTAAAGCCCGTCTGCCTCTGTTGAACGAACGGGTCTATTCCATTCACGGAGCGATGACGATCGCAGCCGTTGCGCTGCTCTTCATCATCGGCCTGACCGCCGTAAGCGGCTGGACGCCGGACGGCTCGCACGATACATGCTTCGCCTGCCTGTTCGACAACCTGCAGTCCTGGTGGGACCGGCGATCCGGTTGGGAGAAGGCTGCCATCATTGCCGGCGCATTCGCCCTTTCTTTTCCGTTCATGGGCGTATGGTCGGCGATCGGCGCCGTTTCGTTCGGCTACGGCATCGTCGCCAGCGGCCATCAAGTTGCCGATATCATTCGCCATCCCGGCCGGCTGAAATCGCCGGAATATGCCGCGGCCGCGCTGTTCACGCTCGGTCTTAACCGCCTGCCGTTCGGGAGAATCGCAGCCGCCCGCATGCTGCCGTCCGCCAAAGGGCTGGCCCGATACGAAATCACGACGAAGGCGGGTCTTACGTACCGTACGACGCTCGGCAGCCGCGGCCAGATTATATCGGTCTTTGCGAAGATCGAACCGCGCCATATCGACACCGGCACGATTACCAACGACGCGTCGCGCAGATTCGCGCGCATGCTCGGCCGCCGGACCGATGACGCCGGCCATGCGATCGGCAACAAGCTCGGCGGTCTCGGCAGCCGCAAATCGGGCAATATTTTCCCGCAGAACCCGACGGTCAACCGCGGCGCGTTCCGCGAATTCGAGAAAATGATCGCCGAAGAAGTGTTGGCGGGCAAGGATGTGTTCGTACGGGTAACGCCGAAATATCCGCCGGGCTCGACGCGCCCTTCGGAAGTGCTGTATCAGGTGCGCATTGACGGGGAAACGATCAGCAAAATATTCCGAAATCCGTAATGCCGCTTGACGGGTTGCGGCCGGATGTCCCGGATATGGTACACTGACTTATAGCCATACAGTTTACTAAACGGCAGGGAGCGATCAACCTATGGATGCTTGTTGGTTCATTGAATCCAAACCGGCCGTGAGCGGCCAAAACGCAGACGACACCTCCTTCATCGGCGGCCGGCCCCGGATTCCGGCCGGCGTCGACTTGCCGCAATGCAGGCTGTGCGGTGCCGATCTGACGTTCTTCTATCAAGTGGCCTTTCCGGCAGGACATGTCTGGCAGTCCTTGTCGATGGCCGTATTCGCCTGCACCTCATGCGCTCATGAAGAGTATCTGATTCCGGAAATGCTGACCGGCGTGCTTGCCGGCGCCGATATTCCGCAAGGCTTCCTGACTCAGTATCAACGGAATTTTCGCATCGTCGTGTTCGAGACGAGGTCAGGCGAGCAGCGTATGGATTACACCCCCAAAATCCGCTTCAACCGTCTCGAGCTTGTGCCGTCGAAGAAGACCGCGGCCAAACGAAACAAGCTTGGCGGCAAGCCCAACTGGCTGCTTGACGACGAGTCGCCCGCGACTTACGCTTCGTCCGTGCCGATGAAGTTTCTGATGCAGTGGATCGAACCTCCCCGATTCGATCTGGAGGACGACGCGCCGGCGCAAATCCGCCTCGGACTGCGCGGCAAACCGGAGCCGTCGAGGCACCGGTACTATGAGCTGTTTCTCGGCAACCAGTTGTATTTCTTCGGTACGGAAGCCGGCCACGAACCGCTTGTATATGTCATTACGCAAATCTGATTTTACAAAGATGAAATCGCGGGCAGCCCGCAAAGCGGGCTGCCCGCGATTTTCGGCCGTTACACGTTTGCAAGACCGGACTACAGCGGGATATCGAGCGAAGCGGCAACCTGGCGGATATAGCCGGCCGCCCGACGATATTGATCCGCATCGTCCAGATGCTCGATGATCAGCGGAATATCCGGGTCCAGCCAGCTCAGCTCGCGCAAATAAACGGCATAGTTCAGTTCCCCGGTTCCCGGAACCGTCTCTTCGAGACGTACGGTCAGTTGTCCGGACAAGCGGATATCTTTCGCATGGCAAGTACGAATGAACGGTCCCAGCTTGGCAAAAAATCTTTGATCATTTCTCCGTTCCGATAATAGATTCGGGGGCTCGAGATCATGTTGACCGGGTCCAGATGAACCGCGAACGCCTTGCGATTAATCGCTTTAATGAGCGCAACGTAAGTGTCGGCCGAGTCGGGAAATGCCCAGGGCATCGTCTCCAGCGCATAAAAGGTGCGCTGCGGATTGACGGCATCGATAATTTCCCGCACGGTATCGACGATCAGCTCGAACGTTTCCTCGGAAAAATTGTCCGGATGCGGTCCGTCCCACTGCTCGCCGCGCGAACCGGCAATATTGACGCAGCATCTCGCGCCGATCCGTTCCGCAAGCTCGAGCTGCTGCTTGCAATGTTCGACGGCCGCTTTTCTCGTACGCTCGTCCGGGCTGATCGGATTGCTCCAAGCGCCCACCTCGGCAATGACGATATCATGCGCATCGGCCGCGTTCCGGTAAGCGCGTATCAGCTCCGCCGAAGCGTCATGTCCGACCGGACACGTTCCCGCCCGATACCCTTCCGCTTTCAACGCACGAATCCAGCCGTCCGGGTCCTCGAATTCGACAAAGACCGGGCCTCCCAATCTCATAACCCCTCTTCCTTTCTTAGCTCCAAAGTCTGCGTCTATAAGTTGGAAACGATAGATTTTGTTTCAAAAACTATAGCAATCTGGAAGGCGAACAAACAAGCGAACTTAACGAATTTTTAGGAATTCCGACTCCAGCCGTAAGCTTGCGGTCGGGGACTATGCGACTATTTTTAGGAAATCGGGATCGGCAAGCGACCGCAATGGGCTGGAAGTATCGAGTTTGAACAACAAAAAGCCGCATTCGCATGACCGGCTATCGGACACGTCACGTTCTCACGTTCCGGATTGACCGGTCGTACGGGGCGGCTTCTCCACGATAATAAAATTATGAATTCGGTTCCTGTCGAATAAGCGGAAACTCCCCTATGCGCAGCCGCGCGCTGCCGTAAGGCACCAGCTCCAGCTCGGCGGCGGGCTGGTCCGACGCGTCGGGATAAAGCGGCGGCGTTCCCGCACTGTTGCCCTCCATCCGCCAATCGCGCACCAGCTTGCCGGTCGCCTTCAACCGGACCGGCGCATGGCGGGCATCGAACGGCTGGTAGGGCACTTCCGCGAACGACGGCTCAAAACCGGTTTCCGCAAGTAAACCGTATTTCCACGGGGTGGCAGGGTAAATTTCCCAATCGTGAAACTTCTCGCGCTTCGTGAGCAGCTGCCAATTCTCGCCCACCGGCAGCACATAGACGAGAGGTCCCCGTTCCACGTTGACGGCATTCAAATTGCGCATCACCGTGCGCACCGTCATCGGCAGCTTCAGCACCAGTCTGTCGCCGCTGTGCCATTCGCGCTCGATCCGGGCGTATCCGTCCTTGGCGGCGCCAAGGTCGACCCGTTCGCCGTTCACCTCCAGCGCCGGATCGGAGCACCATGCCGGTATGCGCAATGTGAAGGCAAACCGCTCCGGCCGCTCAAGCGTCAGCTCCATGACGACGTCTTCGCGAAACGGATATTCGCCGCTAACCTTCAATTCCGCCTCCGCGCCCGAACCGACCTTCGTCCGGACGACACACGGCGCGTAGGAGACCGCGGCCAATCCCCCTTCGCCGTCCGCCATCCACAGCGAAGCGGCAAACTTGGGCCACCCCTGGTGCATATTGGCCGTGCAGCAGCCGAAATGCGGCTCCAGGCCGAACAGATTCGCATCCGGGCCGTTGCTCCAGCTTCGCGGCGCGACGTTGCAGACGATCTGATTGACTTGCTGGTCGTACTGATGCGAGGTCCAATCCGCCGAAATCGCCGCCGGCAGCGCGTTAAAGGCGACTTTTTCCAAAATGTCGCCGAACCGCCCGTCGCCATAGATGCGCGTCAACTGCTCCATGGAGAACATGTACTCGACGACGGCGCACAGTTCCACCCCTTGGCTCGGATGTGTGCCGGACAGCCATTCATCTCCCGAGAACATGCCATGCGCCTGACCGTGGTAGATCATCAGGCTGTCGATGCCGCGGCGCACCGCTTCCCGCTGGACGGGGTCGCCGGTCCATTCGTAAATCGTCCCCGGCGTCTTGATCCCCATCGCCACATTGACGACATGGGTTCGCCAATCCCATTGCTCCACCTTGCGCCAGTACGGAAAGTCGTGGAAGATCTCCGTCCATTCCAGCGTCTGCCGGGCGACAATCGCCGCCAGCTCCGGCAACATCGGATCTTCGGTGCGCTTGTACAGCCAGCGCAGCGTCAGCAGCATTTCCGCTCCCCGCGCCTTCGCCCATCCGCGCAGCGGCTGCTCCTCGATCTTGCTGCGCACGTATCGGAAAAACCTGCCCAGGAACGGGACGATCCGTTCGTCTCCTGTCGCCTCCGCATGCTGCGTCAGCACTTTCAGCATAATCATGTAATGCCACCAGTCCTGCTTTCCGTCGACCTCGCTGTTAACGGTGCGAATGGCGTCCGGACCGAATTGCCCGTCGCTCCGCTGGCTCGCGAGCGACCATTCGATCCAGCGGTTCGCCTTGCCGATCAACCGCTCATCCTCCAGCAGATAGGCGAGCGGAAGCAGCCCGTCCACATAATACGGACCGCGCTCCCAGCTTTCCCCTTTTCCTCCGAGCCAGCCGTTGTCCGGTCCGACGTCGGCCCAATGATCTTCCAGATGGCCGGTCAGTCCGTCCGCCTGGATACGCAGCTGGTTGTACAGCCATCCGGCCGGCTTTACGCTTCCGAGCGGAAGCGGTTCAAATGCCGTACGATGCAGCGCCATACGTTTCTCCCCTTTTCGCTATCGGATGAACCGAATATAGCATGAAAGCGAAAGGGACGGGATAGCCGATGACAACCGCCTTTTATCCGATCGCAACATCTAATTGCATCTGCGCATGCCGGTCTATTAAGATAATGACAAGCTGCATCGTAAAGGGGAAGGAACTGAAATGTTTCAATTCGTATGTCCGCCAATGCCGCACTGCATCGTCGCGGGCGAAGATACGTACCCGGCGGGCGGTACGCATCCGGACCGCTCCAACATCGGCGTCTTCGATCTTCTCGTCGTGACAGGCGGCGCGCTTGAACTGGAGGAGAACGGCATGCCGCTGCAGGTGGAAGCGGGACATTACGCCATTCTGCGTCCGGACCGCGCTCACCGGACAGCCGTTCCATGCCGGTCGGAGACGCATTTCTACTGGGTTCATTTTCAGACGCTCGGCCGTTGGGAGGAAGTGTACGAGCGGCAGACGCCGGCAGTCAGGCCGCCGGTTCATCCGTATGACCAGGTGGAATATTTCACCTGGTATATTCCGCAAGCCGGCCGTATTCCAGTGCCGGAAGCGGTCTATAGCGAGCTGCGGGGCATTTTGCTGCAGCGGCATCCCGACGCCGCTTCGCGCTGGAAACGCCAGCAGCATTTTCTTGCGGCGCTGCTGCAGCTGCAGGAAGCGGGGGGCGCGGTTCCCGCAAGCCCCCGCCTCGCCGTCGCGGAGGAAGCGGCCGTCTTCCTGCGCCGCCATTACCGGGAACCGCTGCATTACAAGCGCATGTCGGAAGCGCTGCATTTTCATGCCAATTATATTGCGCTCTGCATGAAAGAAGCGTTCGGCTGCACCCCGCTCGAGTATTTGACCCGTTACCGGATCGAGCAGGCCAAGCTGCTGCTCGTTAATACGAACGAGCCGGTCGGCAAAGTGGCCGAGGAGACCGGCTTCGGTTCCTTCCCTTATTTCGTCCGCTGCTTCCGCCGCCATGCCGGCTTGACGCCCAGCGCCTTCCGGAAGCAGTTCCGGTCCGTGCCGCCGGAATAACCGCGCCGCCATGTCCCGGGTTATAAAAGACGGCTCGTTGACGGCCCCATTTTCAAAACTCCCTCCTCCGGTAAAAAGCAAGCGAAAGTGAAAATGACGCGATCACGATAATCAATAGCGCAAGTACAACCAATATCGTCAGGCCGGTATCCGACCTTGCAAGAGAGAAATCGATCCCCGCGCCGTTCGATAATTGACCTGCGATCGGGTGTCCTACGAACAGAAAAGCGAACAGGACCACGAAATTCGTCAAGCGCGATTTCATAAAACCGACTTTGAATATAAGCGGGAACGAAAGACTGAATATTAGCGTGACCGCAATGAGTGTGGAGGCAACCGCCTCTAACGTAAACGGAAAACTGAAATGGGGAATCTGAAACAGATTCGCCAGCATGCGAATGATAAAGTTTACGAGCAACGCATAAGCCGCGAACACATAGACGGACACGTACTTGGACATCACGATCGTGTTTTTCCGGATCGGCAGGCTGACCAGCAGCTTATCGCCGTTTGTTTTTTCTTCCAGCATGCCGGCACCGTAAACAAACAGGTAACAGATCGCCCATATGCTGACCGTGAGCCCGGCGGTTCCCATCGGGGAAAGGGAAAAAGAGAAGAAGACCATGATAAGCAGAGACAGCAGCAGCGTCCGTTTTTGCATCAATACGTCTTTTTTAATAAGATGAAACATTGGTCCGTCCTCCTCTGGTTGTAAACAGCAAAATGTCCTCCAGGGTCGGTTTTTCCAGAATGACCGAGTTGCCGAACCGTTTCATGGCCTCCCGTTTGTTCCGGCACAACGCTTCAAATCCGTATTTGTTCTCCTTCAGGCCGATCAGGTCTTCCCGGTTCGTTTCGCTTAACGTTTCCTTGCCGCCCTTGACGATGCAGTATTGTTCCAGCAGCTCGTCTTTTGTTGTGCTCAGCAAAATTTCGCCGTTATGGATCAGGGTAATGAAATCGGCGACTTTGTCCAGGTCGGACGTGATGTGGGTGGAGAAAAA
This sequence comes from Paenibacillus cisolokensis, assembly GCF_018403665.1. GTDB lineage: Bacteria > Bacillota > Bacilli > Paenibacillales > Paenibacillaceae > Paenibacillus_AH > Paenibacillus_AH cisolokensis. Next base: position 1,479 of record NZ_BOVJ01000059.1, on the reverse strand, counting down.
GATCGATTTATCTTCGTCTTGAATGACCTCCTGCAAAATTTCCAGAAGCTCGTTCCGGATCAGCGGGTCCAGACCGGACGTCGGTTCGTCCATGATCAGCAGCTCCGCACCGTGCGAAAGCGCCAAGGCCAACGAAAATTTCATTTTCATCCCTTTGGACAAATGCTTGATCTGCTTCTTTAAAGGCAAGTTGAAGTCTTTGGCCAGCTTTTGGAACAATCCTTCATCCCATCTGCTGTAAAAAGGGCGGATCATATTTTTCAATTCCCGGACTGTCAGTTCATCGTAAAAATGATTTTCGTCGTAAACAAACCCGATTTTCTCCTTGACGGCGATTTCATCCTTCTCGTGGTCCAATCCGAAAATGCGGATTTGTCCTTCATCCTTCTTCACCAGGTTCATGATCAGTTTGATCGTGGTGCTTTTGCCGGCCCCGTTCGGCCCGATGAAGCCCATAATATACCCGCGTTTCAACGAAAGATTGATGTTTTTCAAAGAGAACTCGCCGTAGCTTTTTGACAGGTTGGTTATTTCCAAAATGTTATCCATTGCGGTTCACCCCTCGTAGATCAACGTGAGCATTTCTTGCAATTCATCCAAAGTCAGACCCAAAAGCTTGGCTGTCGTTACGGCCTCGGTCATTTTTCCTCGATCACCCTGATTTTCGCCTCGCGCAGCATTTCGTTGTTAATCGACGCCACAAAGGAACCTTTTCCGGCCACGGTGACGATAAAGCCTTCCTTTTCCAGCTCGTCGTAGGCTCTCTTCGTCGTGATGACGCTGATGTTGAGATCTTTCGCCAAGCTGCGGATCGAAGGAAGAGGCTCGGAATCGGTCAGCTCCCCTTTCATAATTTGTTCTTTAATCTGGTTCACGATTTGCAAATATATAGGTTCGTCGGACGAATTGGAAATCAAAATGTTCACTGCGCGGGATCCCTCTATTCGTTATAACTGTACATATACAGTATATACGGTATTAACGGTGTTGTCAAACATAAGAGTACTGTCAAACATAACACGGTGCTGTCTATGGTGCGGTCAAACATAAGAAAAACGCCTGGCGGCGTTAGTGACATGCGACGTTTTCTGTTGCGCGGTTCGCGCTTATCGAACGGCATAAAGTCATACGTTTCCCATTCGCAGCTTTTCTTTGACCCGGTATTACGGTATTAGCCGACCCGGTATACGGTATTAGCCGCAGTTCGCGGCATCCCTCCATACAGAGCAGCTTAAACCGTCTCGGGGATCTCCGTACACCAGTAGCCTAAACCGTTTCGGAGAGATCCGCATACCATCAGCTTAAACCATTTCGGAAAGCACCGCACTTCCGGAGCTTAAACCATCCCGAAGAGATCCGCATACCATCAGCTTAAACCATTTCGGGCCCCTGCACCTGTTCGCTGCCGTTTTCACTCGTTTTCATTCGTTATAAATCAACCAATCCTGCAAAAGTACAGTTTTTTCCGCTATTGACAGC
>NZ_BOVJ01000058.1 GCF_018403665.1 Paenibacillus cisolokensis | reverse complement strand
TCAACAAAATAGGTACAAAACAAAAAACGAAAATCCGCTGTTTTTCTCTGTTTTACATGTTTTTCTTAAGAAATTGTATATGTAACAGATAGTTTTTAACACTAATACAGAGTAGTACAATTTTGAGAAAGAGCCTTTATTCTTCCAGCTTTCCTCTCTATTGTTACCCATACATCCGCCAAACCATGCAACCGGTAAAGGAGAATTCGCCATGACCGATGTAAGGTATACGAAACGTACGATCGTAAAAGAAATTGTCGAAAGCCGTCGTCTGCCGGAGGGCAGCCGCTCCGTGCGGATCTATTTGCCGCCGGGCTACAATGAAACGCTGAGCTACCCGATCGTGTATTGCCAGGACGGCGAAGATTTTTTAATTTCGGACGAATCGCCACGACCGCGAACCGGCTCATTCTCGACGAGGATATCGAACCGTTCATTATCGCGGGCGTCGATGTCGACAAGCGGCACCGGACGGCGGAATACGCGCCGGACGGGGCGCGCCATGCCGACTATGTCACATTTTTGCCGAAGAGATGGTGCCGTACGTCGAGAGCCGCTATCCGGTCCGGCGCTCACCGGAATATCGGCTGCTGGCCGGCGATTCGCTGGGCGCCACCGCGTCGCTGCACACGGCGATCTCGTATCCGGAGCTGTTTCGGCGCATCATGTCGCTTTCCGGCGCCTATTATCCTGAATCGCAGCGAATCGTTGCGCAATACGCGGACTTGTCCGCCCTGCAATTGTACATGATTGTCGGGCTGCAGGAAACATCGTTCCAGACCGATACAGGCGTGTACGATTTCGTCGAGCTGAACCGGACGACCAGCCGGTTATTGAAGGAACGCGGCGCCGACGTCTTCTATGAAGAAAAGGACGGCAAGCATCAATGGGGCTTCTGGCAGCAGGAAATCCCGGACGCGCTTCGGTATTTCATGGCCGGCTGACGGATGCCCTGTACGGGAAAGCCCCATCGCCGGGTTGCCGCAACGGACGGCGCCGGCGATGGGGCTTTATTGTTTCGGCATGACGGCAGACGCGTGCGGGACGCTCCCGTGCGACCGCTCAACGTCCGGCAACCGCCAGATCGGCCTTAATGCGTTCGAGCAGCTTGTCGCAGCCGACGCTGACCAGTTCGTAAACCTCATCGAAATTGCCGGTAAAGTACGGATCCGGAACGTCGGTGACGGCGGATTCCGGCACAAAATCCATAAACTTGTATAATTTCGCCCGAAGTTGTCCCGCTTTCGGCTGCAGCTTCCGGACGTTCCGCAAATTCGAGTCGTCCATGCAGACAATATAATCGAATGTTTCAAAATCGTCTTCCGCTACGAGCCGCGCGCGCATTCCTTCATAGCTGATCGCATGCCGATCGAGAATCGCCCGCGTCCCTTCGTGCGGCGGATGCCCGATATGCCAGTCGCCTGTCCCGGCGGAATCCGCTTCGATGGCATGGTCCAAGCCCGCTTCCTTGACCCGATGGCGGAATACCGCTTCCGCCATCGGCGAACGGCAAATGTTGCCGAGACAGACGAACAATACCTTTTTCTTCATTATTTCAGTACAACCTTCCTTTCTCGCGGTCCGTTTGATCGCAGGCGGCGGCCGCAGCGTCTTTGGGCAGCCGGTTCGGCTGCCGCAGCGAACGCCGCGGCAGCTTCCACCTGTAATAGACGGACAGCATCCGAAACACAATGACGAGCGCGAACAGAACGAGCAGCTCCACCGGCGATTCGGCCCATCCGAGTCCGACGGCAACGCCCGCCAGCAGCGCCCATACGGCATAAATTTCGTCCCGCAGCACGAGCGGCTTGCGGCCGGCCAGAACGTCGCGAATCATGCCGCCGCCGATGCCCGTCAGCATCGCCGCAACCATGACGGCGCTGAGCGGATGGTTCATGGATGTCGCGTACAGTGCGCCCTGAATGGCAAATGCGGCCAAACCGATCGCATCGAAGAACGCTTCGCTTTTCCGCCATCGTTGAATCCAGTTCGCCGGCAGAAGAAAGGCGATCGTCATGGCCGCGACGGCGATTTTCAGCAGCGTGCCCTGACTCCACAGCGTCGTCACCGGTATGCCGATCAGCAAATTGCGCACGACGCCGCCGCCGAACGCCGTCACCAGACCGAGAACGAATACGCCGAGGATGTCGTATTCCTCCTCCATCGCAACGACCGCTCCGCTCACAGCAAAGGCGATCGTCCCGATAATACTGAATGCCGTAAAAATATCCATATCAACCGCCAATTTCGTCTGCCCCCGCTTATGCGTAAATGATGTCCGAGCCGTTTCCGAACGAAATCCGTCCTTCCCATTGTAGCCTTGCAAACCCGCCGGCGCAAGATGAAAGCCGGGACTTGGAAATGTCTGTTGTCGGCAGTATACTGACAGAGGTTGCAATTTGTTTATAAAGGCAGGTTGTTGTTTATGAACGGTGCGCGCATCATCATTTTTCCGGCGGCAGGCTGGGCGATTGGGCGCTTTCGCTCATCCGTCCGCACGATCTTCTGATCGGCGCGGACCGCGGAGCGCTGTTCCTTGTACGGCACGGCGTAACGCCGGACATCGCGATCGGCGATTTTGATTCCGTTACGCCGGACGAGCTCGAGCTGATCCGCTCCGCCAGCCGAACGTTCCGCGACTGCGATCCGGTCGACAAAGATTATACCGATACCGAGCTCGCGTTCCGCGAAGCGCTCGCCCGCCAGCCTGACGAAATTGTCATTGCCGGCGGTCTCGGCACGCGCTTCGACCATTCGATCGCCAACATCCACTTGCTGGTCGCGGCGCTCGAACGCGGTGTCGACGCGGTCATCGAGGACGAATTCAACGCGGTAAGGCTGGCGCAGCCGGGAAGGCCGCTCACGTTGACGAAAGGACGGTTCTCCCAAATCTCGCTGCTGCCGCTCACGATGACCGTCAAAGGCATTACGTTGTCCGGCTTTCGCTATCCGCTTCGCGATGCCGAGCTTCGCATGGGACAATCGCTCGGCATCAGCAATCAATGGGCCGAACCGTCAGGCGTCATCGTTTTCCGCGAAGGGCTGCTGCTCGTGATCGAAAGCCGCGACGGATAAAACCGCTACCCGCGGTCGTGATCGGGCGGGGTTACGATCGTCAAGTCGCCCGTATATTTGCGGCTCATCAGCTTGCGCGTCTCTTTGTCGTGATTCTCTTTGCCGCCGGATTCGGCGGAAGGCCGCATCCGCTTCGTCCCATTCCGTACCGGGCACCCGCTTCCGGTGCTCCCGTCTGACGTGAATAACGTAATGCCTATTCCGTTTGCTGACGACCGGCTCATGAAGCGCCTTTTTGTATTTGCTCGTCGTCTCGTGTCCAACGACACAAAAAGTAGTCTCAATGGTGACAATACATAATTGAGACTGCTTGCTTGTCAATTTGTTTAAACCCGGTAGAGACGCAAAATGCCTGTTGCCGACAAACGAAATTGTTTGAATGTATAGCATGGTTTCAAAATGGATTGATAATCAGCCAGGACGCCGCTGAGCGCCTTACGAGAATCGGGGGCGATATGCTGCCGCTCATGCTGCCTTTTTTCCATCGGGGGGCCATCTGAAATCGAGGGGGAGCTATGCCTTCGGCATCGATTCATATCCCCGTTTGCTTGACAAAACTTGTACTGGTAACGAGAAAAAGACGCCTTCAGACGTCTTTTTCCGGATTGAGTATACATTCCTTCATTGCCGCGAAAATGGTAGATACTAGAACTACGTTGATGAACGGAAGATTCAACGGGCCTGGACACGCTCCTCACGGTCGCTTCAGTTATCTATAAGAGATAACCAGAGGTGTTCCTCGTAACTATTTTGTTACTTGCCAATGGTGTACGTATAAGTCAGTGTTTCACCGCTCTCTATAGATGTGCGCGTGAAATATAGCGTGTCGCCTACTTCTTTTACCAGCTTTAAGTCGAAGAACTGGTGGAACTCCGTGCTATTGTATCCAACATTTTCGCTAGCGGCCTGATCTTCTTCCGAATAAAATCGCTGGTACAGTTTTACGCTTTCTTTCTTAACCAAGTCAATCAGGACAAGATACGGGGTATTGAATGGCCTCACCAGCATATATTTATCCGTTACTTTTTCAATCATCATCCGATCTTCGATACCGGTCAACGCCTGAAGATCATATATTTTAATGATCTCTCCTTCGGCATTCATGATTTGAACCTGAATGCCATCGGACAAAACTGCCTTCTCATCGTATCGGTCCATATGTTTGAGTGGATATTCCCCGCTGTACTCCAGTTCGGAATGATTCAGCACCTGTCCATCCTTCAGAAACAGCCCGTGCCGTACATAGTTTACGCCGATACCATGCACTGCCAGATTCATAGACAACCAGCGGTTCGAAGCGCTTAGTTTTTCTGCTTTAATCGAACTGAATGTCGGCCCCGATCCACTTCCGGCAGGAAGCTTATAGCTACCCAGCTTAATCGACGACTGTCCTCCAGTACTGCGGTAAAGCGTACCCTTCAAATGGTCGAACCAATACATTTCATGATCAAGCGATGTCGATATGAAAGGGGAATTGTCCTTAATAAGGACTGTCCTTGTTTGTGCATCCCACTTTGCCTCACCGTCAAACCACTCTGCAACGAAGCGAACTGGTACATAGATACGTTGCTTGTATATTTTAAGAGGGACATCCAGTAAATAGGTTTGGCCATTTGACATAATTTTGTTCGTTTGTGTGGAAAGTACCAATTCCTTGCCAGGCTGAATGAAGGTTGCTGTTTTCTGTTTTTGGTTCCATTGCACCATCAACTGTAAAATCGAAGCAAGATCTCTGAGCGGTAAGAAGATTCGTCCCTTTTCGATAGCCATTTCTTGTGTAATTTCCGGAAATTCAGAAACGAATCTGGATTCATATCGAATTTTCACTGTCGACTTGGCTTCTGCATGCACAGAAGAAAATGACGAAAACGATAAACATATGATCAGAGCTAGTGATGACAACCATAAATTATTTTTTTTCAACTTTAAGTCACCTCCCTCACATTTTTCTAAATTAAGCCTATTATATAAACTACTATAAATTACTGGAAACATCCACTGTGACATTATTTCCCGAGATAGTAACCCTTGTTTTATGCGCTTGCCGTTCATGTAACGCTTCATTTGCGCAATGGCTTGAAGCCATGCCGATAAATAACCGAGCTCCTGCTCGTTATAAATTTTGCTTTTGCCGAGCAGACTCAGCAGCGGTCCGACCCCTTCCATGGCCGACAGCGGCACGCTTGCCCCCGTCGCCAGCAGCGCCGCGGCTTCGCTCGTCTCGTTCAGCCAGGCGCGAACGCGCTTCGGGTTCGTTTCCGGCTCGTGCCGTTCCGCGAGTTGCCTCCCTTCCGGACTGACGGTATAATCGGCCAGCATGGCGCGGATACGGTTATACTCCAGTCGTTCCAACGTTGACGCATTCATTCTTTTGCTCCACCTTTCACCTGTTTTATCTGTTTTTCGCGAACCGGAGCCAAGAATGAACGGAATCGCCTCCCGCGGGATGTCCGTGCCCGTATGGAACAAAAAAACAGGAGCGGAACGCGGCGCGTCCCCTCCTGCGAGCGTACTTGTTCCGGAAGCGGCGAGGCCGTACGGACAGAAGGCGGCTGGCAAGCCGCGCAACGTTCCATATGCCGTAAGCCTAAAAAAGCCGTGCTGCAAGAGCACGGCGATTGTACCGCTTCCGTAAACGACGACCGTTCGGGCGGAAAACTCCATGTTCTTAACTCTGGCCGCGAAATGACGCAGAACGAAAACGGGAATAACGAAACACACTGACGCTTCCAGCCTATCGAAGCATCAGCTTCCCGATTCGAACGTACTTTCGCGAATATCCGATTACGAGTTAAGAACACCGACGGTCATCAAAATTTCCCCTTTACCATTCATATCCGACTGCATCTGACAAAACGGGAATCGACATCCCTGTAAATATTTTACTTCCATCCAGCCCCGATGTCAACCGCGGGCGGGACGGCCCGAGCGGGACTTGCCTGCGCGGAAACAATCGAGGTCCGGTCCGAATATGCCCGGCTCCGCAGCTTGTCCCGCCCGCTCTTCATAGCGTAACGGTCATGCCGGTTTCGGCAAATGCCACATGCGCCGGCAGCCCGTAGTCCCGTCTTAAGTCAATGTCATGCGACTGATGGGTGAGCACCATCCGGCGGGGACGGAGCTCAGCTGCGAGCTCAAGCGCCTCCGTCACATCATAGACGGATCGGGTTTCGTACGGGTACGGTTCATGATAGAAGCTCGTCCCGAGCACCAACAGGTCCAAACCGCGCATTGGCCGGAGCATTTCTTCCGTCAAACCGATCGCATCCGGGCAATAGACCCAAGCGGGACCGCCGTTCGGGCGATCGAAACGATACGCGTACGAGTAACCGTTCTTGCCGTGATTGACCTTCCATGCCGCAACGGTCCACCGGCCGAGCGTCTCCTCTCGGCTGAGCGGCCGAAAGTCAATATGCCGGCCGAGCCACGGAAACCGCGCCAGCACCTCCTCGATCACTTCGGCGGGGGCGTAAGCCAGACCGCGTTCCTTCGTCCAGCGGCAGGCATCGGCCCATTCCGCAAGACCGCCGATATGATCGAAATGGGCATGCGTCAGCAATATTACGTCGACCCGCCGCAGTCCGGCCGCCTCCATCTGGCGCCTCCAATCGGGTCCGCAGTCGATGAGAACCGTGCCGAGCGACGGATCGTCGATCTGGACGAGCGAGCGAAGCCGCCGGTTGCGCCCGGTCGCACGCGCTTCCTCGCAAACCGCGCAATCGCAGTAAACCCGGGGCACACCCATCGAATCGCCGGTTCCCCGAAACGTTATGGTCGTCATCTTCAGTTCTCCCAAAACTTTGCGCAGCAAAGTTACTTCGTAAGCATAGGCTCAACTTTGCTCAGCAAAGTTACTTCAAAAGCATAAGCTAAAACCCCGCCTTCTTCCGGCCAGTCCCTTGCATTTCGAACCGGCAACCGGACCGGTTCGGACCGGCATTTCGGACGGGCATGGGAATGAGCGGGCCGTTACAGCGGCAGCAGCTCGATCTTGTCCTGCTTCCGCAGATCTTCGATCATCTTGTACCATTCATCCGGCTTGTTCGGCAAAGCCGAATAATAGCGTTCAAGGAAATTGACGATGAGCGAAGCCGGAAGCGAATCGAGCTCGTCGTCGGCGGGCAGGAAACAAAGATCAAGTCCGGTCACCGCGCTTCCCTCGTGATCCCAGGAAGGATGAACATACGGAATTTGCAGCTTTTTGTAGCCGATATGGGACAGCACTTCCCGGCGGACGTACGGGTTCATCGGGGTCAGGCCGCCGAATTCATAATGAAATTGATAAGGATCGTACACTTCCGCGAACATTCCGATCGATGTCGTGCCCGACTGTTCTGCGAGCCGCCGCAGATCGCTCTCCCGGCGGCATAGCAGAAACCGGCCGATCCCCATCGAAGGCTTGCCGATAACGGTAAAATCGGTCATCGCCACCTTCAAATCCGGGTAATAGCGGTATTCGGTAGCGCCGACGACTTCCCCGTTATGTACGGCTACGTATACGTGGATGCCCGGATCTTCCAGCGGCTCCTTCCACAAATCGTAGGCAAGCACTTCTTCGGGCGGGAACACTTCCTGAAGAAGCCGGTGGAGCTGTGCGAACAGCGGATCTTGCAGTGACGTTATGCGACGGTATTCCAAACAGACTCACTCCTTTGTTTATGATTGAAACGGATTTTTCCATTCCATCAATACGGCGTGATGCAGCGATTCCTCGTCATCTAAATAATGTTCGGCTATGCCGACCGGAATCCGTCCGCAGCGCAGCAAAAAAGAGATGACCGGGTCTTTCCATACGCCTTTTACGACATTGTCCACATATTCCGCGGGTGTCGCCACATCCGCATATTTATGGTAGCCCGGCATCCGCCCGCCGCCCAGCAGCCGCTTCAATCCGAGATGAACGACCGTCTCGTACATCGACTGCATCAGCCACTTCCCGATTCCCGCCTTCCGGTATTCGGGAATGACGCAAATATCGACGACATATAACGTATCGCCGTCCGGGCGGTGATTGCGGATATACCCGCCGTCCGTTATCGTCTGCCAGTCATGAGCATGCCCATAGTCGTCCAGCCGCACGATTAGACCTGTCATCGAGCCGATCAGACGCCCGTCCTCGGCCTCGGCGCAAAGCGCTCCCTCCGGGAAGCGTTCGACATGCTCGGACAACTGCTCCTCGTTCCACCACAATTCTTCGGGAAACGGCGGCGGGAAGCTGACCCTCTGAATGTCAATCAGCGCGGAAAAATCCCGTTCCCCATATGACCGGATGACGATTCGCTCCGGAACGCCGTCCCGATACACGTACATTTCTTTTCGCATTTGCGATCCTCCCGTATCATCGGCTCCGCGATGGCCCGCTTACGACCAATCCGGATACAGATCGGTCCGGCGATCCCGCCACGTCGTCACGGAGCCGGCCGCGCGCACCTCTTCAAGCAGCTTCAAATCGAGATCGGCCACGACGAGCATATCGTCGTTAATTTCGCCTTCCGCGATAATCCCCGCCGGCGGAACGGAATGTCATTCGGCGCAATGACCGCCGCCTGCCCGTAATTGGCGCGCATGAAATCGACGGTACGAAGAGAACCGACCGTCCCTGTCGTGACGATATAAACCTGGTTTTCCACCGCGCGGGCATGGCAGCAGTACCGAACGCGGAAGAAACCGTGACGGTCGTCCGTGCAGGACGGGCAAAAGATGACATCCGCCCCTTTGGCGCGGGCCATGCGGACGATTTCCGGAAACTCGATATCGTAGCAGGTCAGCATGGCGACTGTGCCGTAAGGCGTTTCGAACACTTCCAGCCCTTCCCCCGGCGACATATTCCATTCCGCCACCTCGGTCGGCGTCAAATGGAGCTTGGGCTGGACGTCGACCCGGCCGTCCGGATGGAACAGATGCGCCGCATTTCTTCGCTTGCCGCCGCCGGCATCGATAACATGCGTCCCGCCGACGATATGCATGTCATATGCAGCGGCCAGGCGGCCGAACAATCGGACGTATTCGTCCGTAAATTCGGGCAGCCGCTCGATCGGCAGCGCTTTCCCTGTCCCGTCACCGATGGACAAGAGCTGCGTCGTCATAAATTCGGGAAACAGCACGACGTTTACGCCGTATTCGGATGCGTTGCGAACGTAATGCTCCGCCTGATCGGCGAACTGTCCGAACGAAGCGATATCTTCCAGCTTGTATTGAACTGCGGCGACACGAAATTTCATTTTATACCCACCCTTCCATATTGCAAACCAATAATGAGAAAATTTTCACGTCATTCTCATAAAGGTATTCAACCTCAACGGCGATCGACATTGCGCTTCTTCATGGAAACTTATGGTCGATCGGCGATGTGTTATAGTTAGATCACAAATATACTACATCGTGATGGAGGGAAAAACAACACGTCATGCGCAAAAAGTGGATTAGGCGGATTGTGAGCGCAAGCCTTTGCGCCGCCATCGGATTTACGGCGGTTGCGGCGACTTCGAATTCAAAAGCAGACGCGGCAACCCCCAAATCGATAGAGCTTATAAACTACGGTAAAAAATATTTGGGCGTACCTTACCGTTTCGGCGCGCCAAGCGGCGTTACATATGCATTCGATTGCTCTTCTTTTACCCAGTTCGTCTTTAAAAAGTATGAGGTTTCGCTGCCTCGCACCGCGGTCGCGCAAGCTTCCAAAGGAGTCAAGGTGGATAAAGGCTATTTGAGCATGGGCGACCTCGTCTTTTTCCGGACGTCGGGAAGCCGGATCAGCCATGTCGGCATATATGCGGGGAACAATCAAATGCTGCACAGTTCTTCCAGCAAAGGGATCACAATCACCAGCATTAACTCCACCTACTGGAAAAGCAAGTACGTGACGGCGCGCCGGGTGCTGAATTGACGTCCGAACGGAAAACGAAAAATGGAATCGCGACAAACGAAAGGGCGGCGTAAAATCCGCCCGTCCAGCCGGAAAGCGCCAAGCTTTCCGGCTTATCTATGTTGCGGAAACTGCAGCGTAATCGTCGTGCCTTTTCCGGGTTTGCTGAAGACGTCGATTTGGCCGCCATGCATGTCGACAATCCGCTTCGCGATCGACAACCCGAGTCCGACGCCGCCGGTCGCCCGGCTGCGCGCGCCGTCCACGCGATAAAAACGTTCGAACAGATGCGGAATTTCGTTCTCCGGAATGCCGATCCCCTTATCGGTGACATGAATGCGGACCGTTTGCTTCACCTGCGAAACGGTTACGTCGATCGGGTCCTTGCTGTACTTGATCGCATTGTCAAGCAGGATGACGAGCAACTGCCGTATTTTGTCCTTGTCCCCGTTCAAGCGGACCTGACCCGAGACGGCATTGACGCGAATTTCCCTTTGAAACGTCGTATGGAGCATGCTTGCCGTTTCGTCGGCCAGCTGCACGACATCGAACGTCTCCAGATTGAGCCAATCCTCCTGCTCCGCCTCGGCCAGCGTCAGCATCGACTTGGTCAAATTTTGCAGCCGCTGCGATTCCTTGTGAATCGCCTCGATCGCCTCATCCCGCACCTTCGCATCGTCTCGGCCCCATCGTTTCAGCATGCCGGCATAGCTGCTGATGACGGTCAGCGGCGTCTTCAGTTCGTGCGAAGCGTCCGCGACGAACTGCTTCTGCCGCGCGAACGTCCTGTCCAGCCGGTCGATCATCTGGTTGAACGCCCGGACAAGCTGCTGCAGTTCGGCCGACTCGTCCTTGTTCTTCAGCTCGATCTTCTGCAGCTTGCCGCTCCGGTCGATTTCCCGCATCGTCTGCACCATATGCTGGATCGGCGCGGTCAGCCGGGACGTGAACCAATATGTGCCGAAAATCGCAAACAATATCGCTCCGGCACTCGTCACGCTCAGCGCGGCAACCAATATTTGCAAATAGCTGTCGAGCGAATTGAGCTTCCGGTTCACTTCCAGCATGCCGATAATTTCGCCGTTATCAAACAAAGGCACGCGCATATACAGCACGCGCATGCCGCCGACCGAGGTCATGCCCGATTGATGCGTCCGGTGAAACGACGACGGCAGCGCGAGCAGCTCGGGATCGGAGCCTTGCACGTTGACGACGCGCCCGTCCGGCGTCACAATCCGGATCAGCTCGTTCACGTTGTAATATTCGCGAAGCAGATCCGGATTGTCGAGCTGGCTTTCCATCCTCATATGCGCATTTTCCAGCAACAGATTGACTTTGTTGGACAATAACTGCTCTTCGCTGCGCGTCGTAATGTTGATGACGAACAAATAGACGAAAATGTTAAACAAAAGCAAAATGAAAATAAGCCAAAATATCGTAAAAGGGTAAACCGCTTGCGGAGCGTCATGCATCCGGCTCCTTCATCATATAACCGACGCCGCGAATCGTATGAATGAGCTTATGCCGGAAGCCCTTGTCGAGCTTTTGGCGCAAATAGCGGATATACACGTCCACCAGGTTGGTCTCCCCGACAAAATCGTAGCCCCACACTTCGGACAAAATTTCTTCCCGCGACTTCTCCTGGTTTTTATGTTCGGCCAGGTACACGAGCAGCTCGAATTCGCGGGGCGTCAAATCGATCGCGAGTTCTTTGCGGTACACTTTGCGCGTGCGCAACTCGATCGACAAATCGCCGATTCGGATTACGTCGGAACCTTCCGACTCCCGCGGATTTTGCTGGAAAATGCGCAGCAAATTGCGCACTCGCGCCAGCAGCTCTTCCACGGCGAAAGGCTTCGTTATATAATCGTTGGCGCCATGCTCGAACCCGCTGACCTTGTCCGGCACGGTATCGCGGGCCGTCAGCAAAATAACCGGAATCGGGTTGCCCGCCTGACGCAGCCTGCGAAGCACCTCGATGCCGTTCATCTCCGGCAGCATGACATCAAGCAGCACCAGATCCCATTCGCCCGACGAAGCCATCTCGAGACCGGTTTTGCCGTCAAGAGCGCAACCGACCGTGTAGCCGTCGTGCTCCAGCTCCAGCTGCAATATGCGAGATATGCTCTCTTCGTCCTCGATGACGAGTATGCGCTCTTTCATCTTGTTGTCCACCTACTTCCATGACCGGTTCTTTTGGTCGTTTTTTATGCCGTTATTGAATCGCGCGGCAAGACGCTTTGCCTGTCCGGAAACGGCGGCAAAGACGTCTTGCGCCTATCGTATCGGAGTCCGGATTCATGAAAAATGTTTCATTGATCGTATGTCCATTTTCATCATAAATTACGCGTTTTAGAAAAACAAGTTAGGCGATTCTAATGAACGGACGGCATGCCGGAGGCCGACCACGCTTCAACGTCCCAAATTTTCGTCACCCAGTCCTCGTAAAATTCCGGCTCGTGGGAGACGAGAACGACCGTCCCCCGATAGGCTTGCAGCGCCCGCTTCAGCTCCGCCTTCGCCACAATATCGAGGTGGTTGGTCGGTTCGTCGAACAGAATCCAGTTGCTTTCCCGCAGCATCAGCTTGCACAGCCGCACCTTGGCCTGCTCGCCGCCGCTCAGCTGACTCAAGCTGCGTGTAATATGCTCGTTTTTGAGCCCGCACCGGGCGAGCGCCGCCCGCACCTCATGCTGGTTCATCCCCGGAAACTCGTTCCACACGTCCTCGAGAGGCGTGGCAGACGGAGGTTTCATTTCCTGCTGGTAATAAGCCGGGTACAGATAGTCTCCGCGATAGATTTCCCCGCCGAGCGGCGGGATGACGCCGAGTATCGTCTTGAGCAGCGTCGACTTGCCGACGCCGTTGCAGCCGACAACCGCGATTTTGTCGCCCCGCTCGATCAGCACATTCATGCTCGGCAAGAGCGGCCGGTCATAACCGATCGACAGGCCCTCGGCCTGAAACACCGTCTTGCCGCTCGCGCGGGATTCGCGGAAATGAAATGTCGGCTTCGGCGCTTCCTCCGGCCGATCAATGCGCTCCAGCCTCTCCAACTGCTTCTCCCGGCTCTTGGCGCGGCCCGACGTCGATGCCCGGGCTTTGTTCCGCTGGATGAAATCTTCCTGCTTCCGGATATATTCCTGCTGCTTTTCATACGCTTCGATATGCTGGGCTTTATTGATCTCCGCCATCTCCAGAAACTTCTCGTAGTTGGCGGAATAACGGGTCAGCTTCGCAAACTCGAGATGATAAATGACATTGACGACCTCGTTCATAAACCCGGTATCGTGAGAGATGAGGATAAAGGCATGGGGATACGATTTCAGGTAGCCCGTCAGCCATGCAATATGCTCCTCGTCCAAATAGTTCGTCGGTTCGTCCAGCAATAAGACCGTCGGCTTCTCCAGCAGCAGCTTGGCGAGCAGCACTTTCGTCCGCTGTCCGCCGCTGAGCGTAGCGACGTCCCGATCGAGCCCGATGGCGCTGAGCCCCAGCCCGTTGGCCATCTCCTCCACTTTCACATCCAGCAGGTAGAAATCGCCGATCTCCAGCTCTTCCTGGATTTCGCCCATCCGCTCGAGCAGCAGCTCCAGCTGATCCGGATCGGCGTCGGCCATCCGGGCCGTCACTTCCTCAAGCTCCCGCTCCAGCGTCAGCAGATGGGAGAAGGCGTCCCGCAGCACGTCGCGTATCGTCTTGCCCGGCTCCAGTTTCGTATGCTGGTCCAGATAGCCGTAGCGAACTTTCGGGGTCCATTCGACTTTTCCGCTGTCCTTCAGCACATGGCCGGTCAAAATATTCATCAATGTCGATTTGCCGGCTCCGTTCGCTCCGACCAGCCCGACATGCTCGCCCGCGAGCAGGCGGAACGAAACTTCCTTGAACAATATACGGTCTCCGAAACTGTGGGATAATTGTTCTACAGTCAATAAACTCATAATGATTCGAATAGCTCCATTCTTCAAAAATCAGGTCGCGTCTTTCGTTCGATCTATTGTACCATACCTGATGCGGTTTTGCGTCAGCGGACTGTTCGGCCAGGGCGCGGATTTTCTCCGTAATCGGCGCGAGCGACTTCGCGGCGGTTTTCGCGGCGGCCTTCCGATCCGTCACCCATTCTCCCGCCCACAGCGCATTCAGCATATCGCGCTCGCCGAAACGGGGAACGACCGCAGCCGGCTTGTCCGGAAACATCCGCAGCCAGTCGGCCCGACAGCGAAAGTCGGCATCCTTGTTCGCGATCCAGGCGGTCGGAAGCCTTCCTTCCTTCCGCTCCGCGGCCAGCGTACGCGCATCGCGCAGCGCCGCGTCCGTCCAGCGGGAAACGTACGGGTCGGCCACGAACAGGACGAGGTCGGCGCGGCGCATCCATTCGCGCACGGCGGGCTCCGTCCAGCGGCTCGACAGATCGAGTACGACCGCCGCGCCGCGGTGCCGCTCCAGCATAATCCGGAAACGCAGCTCGGCATTGGCGATCTCGGCAGGAGGCTGCGGCAGCCGCGTGAACCAGCGGATTCCCCAGCGGCGGCGCAGCCGGTAGCGCGGGTCAGGCACCGGCAGATCGTCTCCTGACGCCGCATCGCTGCCAAGCAGCGCATCCCATTCCGGTACGGCGTCCGGCGATTCCACTGCATCGCAAACGATTCCCGCCGCGGCAAGGAGACGGACAAGCGTAACGGCAAGGAAGGAAGCGCCTGCGCCCGGTGTGAGCGAAGCGATCGCGACCAGCGGTCCCCGTGTGCGTGCCGGCGAATACGGCTCCGCCTTGCCCCAGGCGGGCGGCACAGCCGCACCCGCTGCCGCCCGGATCGCCTCGCCGGCGGCGGCCATCGTCGGATACCGGCGCTCCGGTCGGGGCTCGAGCAGCTTCCGGAGCACGTCCCGGAATTGATCGGGCGCATCCGGCTGAAGCGGCGGCAATGCCGCGGACGAACGGTCCTGGCGGCGAACGGCGGTACCGTACAGCAAATAATGAAGCAGTGCGCCCAGACCGTAAATATCCGTACGCGCATCGCTCTGCCCGTCGCCCTCCTGTTCCGGCGCCGCGAAGCCCGGCGTCCCAAGCAGGAACGTATCCTGACGGCTGCCTTGCTTGAACAGCCGGGCGATGCCGAAGTCGATCAGCCGGACATGGCCGGAGCGGTCGATCATGACGTTGGACGGCTTCAGATCGCGATGGATGATGGGCGGCGACTGCCCGTGCATATAGGAGAGCGCGCTGCACAGCTGGAGCGCGATGGCGACCGATTCCGCGAACGGCATCCGGTTTCCGTTCGCCCGGTGGCGTTCCGCCAGCGTCTCGCCTTCTATGAAATCCATGACGATCGCTTCCCGCCCCTGCTCGTCAGGCGGATAATAATCGGTAATCGCCGGCAAATTCGGATGGCTGAGCCGCATCAGCATCCAAGCTTCCTCGGCGAATCTGTCGCGCTCCTCCGGGGGCGCAACCGTTACCTTGAGCGCGCGGAGCTTGCCGTTCAGGCGCAAGTCCTCCGCCGCGTAGACCGTCCCCATCCCGCCCTTGCCGATCGGGGCGACGATCCGGTAACGGCCGCCAATGACCGAACCGACGGTCCACGCCTTCGCTTCTTCGCTCCACGCCCCTTCCGTCAGATACGCTGTTTCCGGGTTGTCCTTCCGCCATACCGTCACGATCATCCGCTCCTTTTCCGTTAATCCGGATTTACGCAAAAAACAAGCACCCCGCCGGCTGCGCCGAATGGCGCTGATGCAGGCGGGATGCTTTCCCGTTAACCGATATCGGGGCTACGCTCGCGTAAAATGCGTGCTTGCCCGGTTCTTATTTATGTATTATATAACAGATTCTCCTAATGGAAAAGCCCGAACCCGTTCGTTTCGTAACCTCGGGCAGCGGCATGCGCCTCGTTGATTTCGCGGATCGCCCGATCCCCTCCGGCAGAGCGCCAGCGGTCGACCGCTTCCCGAAAGCCGTCTTCATCAAGCTTGCCAAGAATAAACAGATACGTTGCCTCCTCGATCAAGCTTCGCAGTTCCTCGCCCTGATTGCTCAGCGTTTCGGATTCAAGCGCCGCAGCGGGGTTACGAACGGCAATCGACAGGTTGTCCTCGTTCAGCGCATCGCTTCGCGCCTTGAGCGGATCCCCATAGGGCTTCAGGGAAGGCTTCCCCATTCCCATCAGCGATACAAGCGGCCTCACCTCCCGCTCTTTCAGCTCCGAAGCGCCTTTCAGAAATTCGACGTATTGGCCGTCAACGACCCGGTAATGAACGCCTTCGATGCCGTAATTGAGCAAATTGTACATGTCCGGCTCGGACAGCCGGTCGAAGAAAGCGAGAATCTCCTTGAGCTCCGTTTCCGTCCGCACGGCCGATTTGGGAAACACGAACATGCCGTTATGGCCGGCATGCGACCAGACATGATGGCGTCCGTCGGGTCCGGCGATCCGGTTTGTCATATTCACCTTTACGCCGGGATTGAGCTTCGCCGCGGCTGCATACAGATTGCGGGCGTCGTCGAGATTGCCGATATAGATGCCTGCCCGGCCTTCCGTAAATTCCGCCCATTGCCGCTGCTTGCTCGTAATGGCGAACTCCGCGTTCATCAGTCCGTTCTCGTACAGGCTGCGCATAAAGCGCATCGTTTCGAGATAGCCGTCGAACATAAATTCGGGCAGCAGCTTCCCGTTCCGCTCCCCCCATTCATTGGGCGTATTGAAATAGGAGGACAGCGTCTTGAACGCTCCGTATTTCAGGTCGTTGCGGTCGGCCAGCCCGTAGGTGTCCCGCTTGCCGTTGCCGTCCGGATCGTCCTCGGTGAAAGCTCTCATCACCTCGTACAGCTCCCCGGTCGTTGACGGAGCGGCCAGCCCCAGCGCTGCCAGCCAGTCCTCGCGGTAGATGACCCCTTGACGCGATAAGTCGCGCTCCCTGTATATGCCGTATATTTTGCCGTCGATCGCGATATTGCGGAGAATGTCGGGCGACATCCGCGACAGATTGGGATAGTCCTGCAGATAGGGGCCGATCTCCCAGAAGCTTCCCGCTCTGACCGCTTTAAGAAAGGCCGTGCTGCGCAAATTTTGAACGGTAAAAATGTCCGTCAGGCGGTTGGTGGCAAGCGCGATGTCGATTTTTTCCTCCTTCACATTATCCGGCACCCATGTAATGGCAAGGCGGGTGTTCGTCCTGCGTTCGATCTCGCGGAGGACGGTGTCATCAGGCGGAGCGTCCGTGTACAGAATGGCGGTCCATGACAAGACCGGCTCCGATCCGACGCCGGCGGCATCATTCGCGGCGGAATCCGGCAACCTGCCCGGGTAGATAGCGGCCATCGCCGCGACAACGGCGGCAGCAGCCAGAATAGCGGTTGACCAGATCAGCATTTTCCCCCAATTCGTCATTTCAGATCACCGTCCTTCTCCCCTGCATCGGGGAACTTTTGGTATACTGCATATAAAGAAAGCGTTTTCGAATCCGGCTGGCCCTTCCGGCCGCCGGTCGATGTCGCGATGCAGAAGATGCGGGAGGTTCGCATGAGCAAAAAGTCGAATTCGTACTTCATACGCATGCTGCTGTTCGGTCTGCTGATCAGCGCGCTGCCGGTCGTCATCGTCGGCTTATTCTCTTATATGAAGACGTCCGATACGATCCAGCGGCAAGCCCATGACAGCAAGCTGCAGCAGCTGCGGCAGATTCAGACGAATGTCGAGCAGTTGATGAAGACTGTCGATCATTCCATGACGTACTTTGTCAACTCCGCTTTATTGAAGTCAACCATGTTGGAACCGCTTACGGTCGATCAATTTCAATTATTTAATCAAATCCGGAAAGAAGTCAATCATCTGCAGACTTTTGACACCGGGATCGAAAACTTCATATTGCTCAGTACGGCGAAAGACTGGTATATCGACAACTCCGGCCTCTACCGATTGCATGAGATTGCCGATCGGGACAAGCTGCTCGATTATTTCGCGAACACCGCCGACTCGCTTTGGCTTGCCGAGACGCCGGAGGAGGCGGCCGTACCGGTCCCTTCCGCAAAGCGGTGCGGCGTCCAGTTCAATTTGGTCAAGAAGCTGCCGCTCACATCGGCCGGCAAGCACGGGCTGGCTATGGCAAGCATCCCTTCGTGCACCATAACCGAGCTCATCTCGTACGACAAGAGCAGCGAGACGGTGCTCATTCTCGACGATCGGGGCAGGACCGTCCTTCACGAGAATGCCGGCCTGCTCCCGGAGACGGCCTACCCCATTCTGTACCGGGAGATCGGCCGCTCGGCATCCGTTCATGACCAGTTCAGAACGGTATTGAAAGAAGGCGAATATTCGGTTACCTTCCGCAAGTCCGATTACAACGGATGGACCTACGTATCCATCATATCCGTGAAGGAGTTGACGAAAGATTCCCGTTCCATCGGCTGGTTCACCGGCCTGATCTGCCTGGCGTTGCTGCTGCTCGCGCTGCTCGCTACCTGGATCGGCTCGCACCGGCTGTATCGTCCGGTCGGCCGGCTGCTTCAGCTGGCGTCCCAGTTTTCCCTTCCCGGGAGAAGAGGGAAACGGACGACTTCACCTATCTGGCCGAACAGATCCGGCGTGTCGTGCAAGAGAAGACCGAGCTGAAGGAGCGGATAGAAGCTCAGGCGGAGCAGGTGAAGGCGCTGTTCACGATGAAGCTCGTTCAGGGCGGTCATGCGCTTGGCCGGCACGCGCTCCGCGAACGGATCGTCTCGCTCGGCTACCCGGTCCCGTCAGGCGGTTATGCCGTCGCCGCCTTGCGCATCGATACGCTGGACGGCACCCCTTATGAACCAAAAGACGTCGATCTGCTGCTGTTCGCCGTGAACAATATTGTGGAGGAGATCATACCGGCGGATGAACGCTTCACCCCTGTTATTCTCGATCAGTCTCAGGTTACGCTCGTCGTCAACCGGCAGGAGACGGACCGCGATACGTTTCTCGAAGCGCTGAACAAGAAGGCCGCGACCGTGCAGGCAGCCATCCGCCAGGTGCTCCAGCTGTCGGTCAGCTTCGGCATCAGCGGCGTGCATACGGAGCCCGCCAATGCGAACAATGCGCTGCTGGAGGCGTTGGAAGCCTTGAAGCACCGAATCCGGCTTGGCGACAGCGCGATCGTCTTCTATCGCGATCTGCCGCAAAAATATGCGCTTGCCACTTACTTTCCCGCTCATCTGCAGAGCGAGCTGAACGACGCGATCAAGCTGGCGGACAGGCGCAAGACCGACGAAGTGCTGAACGAACTGTTCGGGCATCTGTTCCGTCAACGTCTCGGACCGCATGACTTCGAGCTGTGGACGGCGCGCATGCTGATCGACCTGATTCATCTGTCGCATTCTTTGGGCATCCATTATGTGGAGTTCGCCGACAATCCTTCGTTGTTCGATCACCTGTTCCGCCTGCGGTCGCCGAAGGAGATCCGGAGCTGGTTCAGGGAGGCGATCATCGAACCGCTGATCTGCGCGATCGAGGAAAGGACCGCCTCCCAATACCGGAACATATCCGAACGGATTATCCGCATCATTCACGAGGAATTCGACCGGGACATTACGCTCGAAGGGATTGCCGCAAGGCTGCATTACAATCCGAATTACATCAGCGGCGTCTTCCGGAAGGAAACCGGCATCTCCTTCAGCGAATATTTGGCCAGGCACCGGCACCGCATCGCCGTCAGGTGGCTCACCGAAACGGAAATGTCGGTCAAGGAAATTTCGGAGAAGCTGCGGTACAACAATGCCCAGAACTTTATCCGTTCCTTCCGCAAGATGGAAGGCGTTACGCCCGGAAAGTACCGGGAGACGTACGGCGCCTGAAAGCGCCCTTTCTCCCGTTTCCGGCTGCGCGGCGGCTACGGCTTCATCGCATCATGCACCGCCTTGCACGCCAGCACAAAGGCGCCGACGCCGTGCAGATCATTATCGACGGCCGGCCGCGATACGTAGTGGCCATAGTCGCCGGCCGACGTGCCGATGCAGATCGCCGGCACGACCAGTCCATGCTCGTCGGCCTTCAGGATGCGCAGCAAGCCTTCGTAGCCGGCCTGCGCCGCTTCCCATACGGGCGCGCCGGCGCAGCCGAACCGTACCGCCCGGGCCATCGCGCAGACGAACAGACTCGAACAGGATGTCTCCAGCCAATTGTCGGGCCGGTCGCCCCTGTCGACCACCTGAAACCACAGACCGCTTTCCCGGTGCTGGAAGCGGACGAGCGCGTGAACGAATTCGCCCAGCACCCGGGAGAGCTCTTCCCGTGACGGATGATCGTCCGGCAGCGCTTCCAGGAAGTCAGTCAGCGCCAGCCCGTACCAGCCTAGCGAGCGGCCCCACAGCTCGGGCGAACAGCCGGTTGCCGGATCCGCCCACGGCATCTGCCGTTTCTCGTCCCAGGCATGAAAATACAGTCCGGTCCGTTCGTCCTTCATATGGGAGCGCATAAGGCGCTCCTGGCGAACCGCCATATCCGCCAGGCCGGGTTCGCCGTACCGCATACCGTAGCGGACCGCAAATACGCCGCCCATGTACAGGCCGTCCAACCACATCTGGTATGGATATTTATCCTTGTGCCAGAAGCCGCCCTCGCTCGTCCGGTTCAGCGTATCGAACAGCCCCCGCAGCTTGGCGGCCGCGATGCGGTAGCGCCCGTCTTCGGCGCCGTACCGCTCGTCCATCTCCAGCAGCAGCAGTCCCGCCTGGATGGCGTCCAGCTCGTCCCGCCGCATGTACAGATTGCCGTGCGGATCGATCAGGCCGTCCGCATATTCCCGGACATATTCCACATACCGGTCGTCGCCGGTCTCCTTCCACACCTCGAGCATGCCTGCAAGAAATACCCCCTGGTGATAATGCCACCGGTTCGCTGGCGGCAGCTCCAGCGGCTGATACCGGTTCATCAAGGAATCGCATGCGGCCGCAGCCCATTTGAGAGGCGGGCATACGGATTCCGCCGCCGCGTTCACATGCTTCGTATCGGCAGACTGTTTTTTCATGTCTTGCTTCGTCTCCTCTCCCAGAGCTTGCTTGCCCGCTTCGTCATAACGGATGCCGCTATCCTTTGATCGACCCGAGAAGCGCGCCTTTGTCAAAATATTTTGCAAAAACGGATATACCAGCAGCACCGGAACGGTCGCCACGACTATGACAGCCATCTTGATCGTCTGATCGGGCGGCGTGATGAAGTCGTCTGCGAAGCCGGAGGTATCCGCCGATATCCCGCTGGCCAGGATGACGATCTGCCGGAGCAGCACCTGAACCGGCCACTTCTCCGCGCTGTCCAGATATAGAATGGCCGGCAAATACGTATTCCAGCAGGTGACCGCGTAGAACAGCGAGACCGTCGCGATGGCCGGCATCGACAAGGGGATGACGATGCGAAACAGAATGCCCCAATCGCTGCATCCGTCGATCTTCGCCGATTCCTCCAGACCGTCCGGGAGATTAAGGAAGAAGCTGCGCAAAATGATGAGATTGAATGCGTTAATGGCCGACGGCACGACAAGCGCCAGATAGGAATCGATCAATCCGAGCGCCTTCACGACGATAAATGTCGGGATCATGCCGCCGCTGAACAGCATCGTGAAGACGACCATGAACATGATGATCCGCCGGCCGGGCACGTCCTTGCGCGACAGCCCGTATGCCATCAGACAGGACAGCAGCATGCTGAACAGCGTTCCGAACGCCGTCACGCCGACCGAAACGCCGAGACTGCGGAAAATGACGTTCGTCGAAAAATGTACCGGTAAGCGTCGAGCGAAAACTCGGTCGGAAACAGGACAAACCGCTTCCGGGCCAGCTCGCCGACCGTGGTGAACGATCCGGCGATGACGTGAACGAACGGTAGCACCGCCATCAGCGCGATCAGGAGCAGCAAAGCGTAATTGACTGTATCGAACAGCCGGCTGCCGAATGTTCGGTCTTGCACCAAGTCCGTTCCCTCCGTTTCCCCTAATATACGCCTTCTTCGCCGAATTTCTTCGCGAGCCAGTTGGCTATGATGACGAGAAGCAGGCCGACGAACGACTTGAAAAAGCCGACCGCCGTGCTGAAGCTGAACTGGCCCTGTCTCAGGCCGGCCGTGTAGACGAAGGTGTCGAAGATTTCGCCCACCTCGCGGTTCATCGAATTGAGCAGCAGGTACACATGCTCGAAGCCGAGCTCCAGCACATCGCCGATCTTCAGAATAAGCAGAACGACGATGACGCTGCGGATCGACGGAAGCGTAATATGCCAGATTTGCCGGAACCGTCCGGCGCCGTCCATCCGCGCCGCCTCATACAGCTGCGGGTCGATCGCCGCAATCGCGGCCAGATAAACGATCGTGCCCCAGCCGGCCTCCCGCCATATGACCTGCAAAATATACATCGGACGCAGCCAATTTTTGTTCAGCAGGAAATTTTGCTTCTCCAGGCCGAGCGAGGCGAGTCCTTCGTTCACGATGCCGCCGTCCATCGTCAGCATGACGAAGGAGATCGAGACGATGATCACCCATGACATAAAATGGGGGATGTATACCGCCGTCTGAACGAACCGCTTGAAGGCCGCCAGGCGGACTTCGTTCAGCATGACGGCAAGGATAATCGGCAGCGGAAAGTAAAATAGCAGATTCAATCCGAACAGCATGATCGTATTGCGGAATATGCGCCAGAACAGAGGATCGGTGAACAGCCGCTCGTAATGCTTGAAGCCGACCCATTCGCTGCCGAATATGCCTTCATAGGGCCGGTAGTCCTGAAAGGAAATAACCAGTCCCCACATCGGTACATATTTGAAGATGATAAAATACAGAAATCCCGGCAATATCATCAAATAGACGGCCCTGTTGCGAACGATGCGGCGAATCAACTCGTCATTCATAGCGTGCAACTTCCTTTCGCGGGGCTATAACCGGCTACTTTTGGGACTGCTGATACGATTCCGCCAGCTCCGTCATCATCTGCTCGCCGCCCTGCTTTTTCCACCGTTCGATCTCCTTGGCAAAGCCCGCTTCATCCAGCTGGCCGAGAATGAAATTATAGGTGGCGTCGGTTATCATTTGCTGCAGCTCTATGCCTTTCTCGCCCATCGTCGCGGAATCGAGAGCGGCGGCGGGATCGTGGATCAAGATTTCGTTATTGTCGAGCACCAGCTCCTCGGCCTTCGCCTTTACAGGCAGCGGATGGTACGCCTTCAGCATGTCGATGGTGCTTTCACCGCCAATTTGCAAAATTTCGTAAGGCTTCTGCTCGCGGTCGGTCATTTTCGTGTCGCTGTTTTTGACGACCAGCCCGTTCTCCAGCGTATAATGCTTGCCTTCGATGCCCCATTTCACCAGATTGGCCAGCTCGGGAGACATCAGCTGATCGAAGAAGGACAGAATCTGCTTCAGCTCCTCTTCGCTTTTGACGGCGGACTTCGGGAACAGCACGATATTGCCGTAGCCGGGAATCGACCAGACCCCGGCGGCGCCGTCCGGTCCCGCAATCCGGTTTACGACGTCGTATTCCGCGTCCGGATCGATCTCCGCCGTCTTCGCATGCAGGCTCTGCACATCCGGCATGGAACCGATATAGACCCCCGCCCTGCCCGTAATGATCAGGTTCTGCTGATCGTCCTTGCTTGTAACCGGAAAATCTTTGTTGATCAGCCCTTCGTCGTACAGCCGTTTGAAAAATTTCATCGTTTCCATATAACCGGGATGCATAAATTCCGGTTCCAATCGATCGCCGTTCAAGCTCCAGTTGTTCGGGGTGCCGAAATAGGACGCGACCGTCTTGAAGGCGCCGTATATGAGATCGCTCCGGTCGGTCAAGCCGATCGTGTCGCGCTTGTTGTTTCCGTCCGGATCTTCTTCGGTAAATTTCTTCATCATGTTGTACAGATCGTCGATCGTCTCAGGCTCCGGTATGCCGAGCTTGTCCGCCCAGTCCTTGCGGTAGATGACACCCTGCCGGGAAAGCGGCCGCTCCTGATACAGACCGTAAATTTTCCCGTCGACGGCCGTGTTCTTCAGCACGTTCTCATCGAGCCGGGACAGATTCGGATATTCGTTCAGATAGGGGCCGATTTCCCAAAACTGCCCGTTGCGTATCGCGTCGCGGAATATGATATAGGTCGCCTGGTTTTTCATGTAAACGGCCTGGGGCAGCGATCCGGTGGCAAACGAAGCATTCAGCTTCTCTTCGTAGCTTCCGTCCGGCACCCATTGAATGTCGAGCTGCGTGTTCGTCTTCTCTTCCAGCAATTTCTCGATTTCGTCGTGCGGCACCTCCGGCGTATGCAGGTTGGTCATAATCTTGAGCTGGAACGGTTCTGGCTTTGCCGTCCCTTCACCGCTTTCTCCCGCTTCGCCCCGGCTTGCCGTGTCTCCGTTCGAAGGCGTTCTCCCGTCATCCGAACCGCATGCGGCGAGCAGAGCGCCGAGAACGAACACGGTACAAAGCCATACGGCCGTTTTTTTCCACATCTTTCTCATCGTTTCATGGGACCTCCTTATCGCTTGGGAATGGTTTTCTCTCCCATCGTAAGCCGCCCCGTGCCGTTACGTATATAATCCGCAGCTCATCACCCGTCCTTGGCAGACCGGATCGCAGCGGCGCCCGCCCGCGTTGTGAGATCATGATTATGGGCGTTACGCCTGTACAAAAAAGCTCCATGCCTGCCGCCGGACCGGCGACAGGCATGGAGCCTGCGTTTAGATGTTCTCGTTCAATGATATACGCGGTTTTTCGATTTCAGCAATTCCGCGAAGAAGGCGAGCGCCAACCCTTGCCCCCATCCCTGAATCCGCTTGCGGGATACGTTCTTGTAGCCTTCCGTATCGTGCATGACGGCGGTGCCGGCCGATACGTTCAGCACCGCGCCGTCAGCGGTCACTTGCTTCAGCAGCCCGCCGATCGATTTCTGAATGTACTTGTTGTACAGCGTGCCGAACGCGAACAGACTTGCCGCGATGCCGGCCGACGCCGACGTCTCCAAATACGACTCCTTATCGTTCAGCACCGTATGCCACAGCCCTTCGTCCGACTGCAGACGGACGAGCGCGCTCAGCTGGTCGCGCAGCGACCCTTCGATGATCATATAGGACGGATGCTGCACTTCGATTTCCCGCAGCGCCCTGGCCATCGTGAGCGCCGCCCACGCATTGCCTCTCGCCCAATAGACGGCCGACATATGATTTTTCGCGACGTTGTCCCAGCCGTGATAGTACAGATTCGTCACCGGGTCCTGCAGCAGCTCTTCGTGGCCGTGATATTGCTTGAGGCCGAAATCCCGATAATCGGACCGGTCGAGCAGACGGCCCATCCGAAGCAGAAAATAGCCGGCCATCATCATCGTATCGACCCACGCCTGCTCCGGAAACACATCTTTCTCCGAGTTGACCGTATGCTGCAGCACATCATCGCCGAACCGCTCGGCGTCATGGAGCAAATAGTCGGCCATCCGGACGGCGATGTCCAGATACTTGCTGTCCCCGGTCGATTTGTACAGCGTAATCAAGGAATGGCCGATCGACACGCCGTTGACGGACAGCTTCGGCAGCCCGTCTTCCAGCTTCTCGTCCACCCACTGCTGCAGCAGCTCCATATATTGGCCGTTGCCGGTCGCCTCGAACGCTTCGCAAACGCCGTAAAAGGCGACACCTCCCGGCCAGTCCCAACCGAAATCCATCCGGAACGTGCGGTCCACGATCCGGTCGATCGTTTCGCGAATTTCATTTTCGTCATAGACAAGTTGCGGCATCTCCTGTCCCTCCTCCTGTTCATCGGCGGATCACTTCAATCCGCTTGTGCTGATCCCTTCTACAATATATTTCTGAAACATGAAGAATACGGCCAATACCGGCAGCAGCGTCACGATCGACATCGCGAACATCGCGCCCCAGTTCGAGATCGTTTCGCTGTCGAGGAACATTTTCAGCCCCATCGACACCGGATACAGGCTCGGACTGTTCAGATAGAGCACCGGTCCGAGCAAATCCTCCCATCGCCAATAGAAGGAGAAGATCGACGCCGTAGCGAGCGCGGGCGCAACGAGCGGGAGAATGATCCGGAAGAAGAGGCGGAACTTCCCGCAGCCGTCGATCGTCGCCGCCTCGTCCAGCTCCGACGGAATCGTGCGGATAAACTGGACGAGCAAAATAAAGAACGGGATGCCGAAATATTGCGGCACGACGATCGGTTTGATCGAATTCAGCCAATCGAGCTTCGAGAAAATGACGTATTGCGGCACGAGCACGACGTCATGCGGCAGCATAAGCGTCACCAGCATCACGCCGAACCAGAACGAGCGGCCCGCGAATTTCAGCCGGGCGAAGCCGAAGGCGATGAACGCCGACGAGAACACGGCGCCGATCGTCGACAGCACGACGATTTCCAGCGAGTTCATCATGAAGTCGGCGAACGTTTGACCTCCGATGCCTTGCCAGCCGATTTTGTAGTTTTCCCATGTCCACGGGTCCGGCAGCAGCCGGTGCGCCGTCGTAAAAATCGTATTGCTCACTTTGAACGAGCTCATCAAGAGCCAAATGACCGGGTACAGCAGCAGCAGCGCCAAACCGCCGACAACGAGGTGATAGACAGGCCATTTCAGCGATTTCCCCTTCATCCGTCAGCGCCCTCCCGATTCATAATGGACCCAGAATTTCGACGTTTTGAAGACGAGGGCCGTCAGCACGGCGACGATAATCAGCATAATCCACGCCATCGCCGAAGCGTATCCCATGTTGTTGTAGATGAACGCCTGCCTGAACAGATACAGCGAGTACATCAGCGTGCCGTCAAGCGGACCGCCTTCGCCTTTGGAAATAATATAAGCCGGCACGAACGTCATGAAAGCCCCGATCGTCTGCATAATCGTATTGAACAAAATGATCGGACTGAGCAGCGGCAGCGTAATCTTGAAGAAGCGGATAACCGGGCCCGCACCGTCGACGCTGCTCGCCTCGTACATTTCGCCGGGGATGTTCTTGAGACCGGCCAGAAAAATGAGCATCGAAGAACCGAACTGCCAGACCGAAAGCGAGATCAGCATGGCGAGCGCCGCGTCGGGATCGCCGAACCAGCGGATGCTGTCGAAGCCGAGCGCGTTCAACAGCCGGTTGATGATGCCCTCGTCACCGAAAATGTTGCGCCACATAATCGATACGGCCACGCTTCCGCCGATGATGGAAGGCAAATAATAGACGGTACGGTAAACCCCGACCGCCTTCGACGCGGTGTTGAGAATCATCGCGACGAACAAGGCGAACGCAAGCCGCAGCGGGACGCCGATGAATACGTACAGAAAAGTGACCCGGAGCGAAGTCCAGAACTTCGGATCTTCCAGAAACATATGCCGGTAATTGTCGAATCCGATCCACGAAGGAGCGGAAAAAGATCATAGTCCGTAAAAGACAAATAAAGCGACGTGAATACCGGGATCAAAGTAAAGGCAAGAAAGCCGATAATAAACGGTCCGATAAACGTATAACCGGTCAACGTTTGTTTCCATACGCCGGATTTCATCTATCCATCCACTCCTGTCGGAAAGGGCCGGGCGCGCCGGGAGGCGGACGGCGGCCGGTGGCCGGCCCCGCCGCCATCCCGAATCGCTACTTGTTCTTCCCAAGTACGGCGCTCGCTTCCTCTCTGAATCTCTTGGCTGCCTCTTCGGCCGTAATTTGGCCGAACTGGAGCTGCTCGTTGTAATTTTTCAATGCGGCCATCACTTCGGCCGCCCCGACGGCGCCGGCGGATCGATCGGCGAGCTGTTCTTCTCGGCCCAGGCGACATACTCGAATACTTGCTGTTGGGCGGGCGTCAGATCGGCTTTGATGCCTTCCTTGACAGCGGCCGAAATCGGAACGCCGCGCTCTCCGAGAATCAGCTTGTGCGCGTCGAGGCTGTTCGTCAAAAAGTCGATAAACTTTGCCGCTTCTTCCTTTACTTTCGAGTTTTTGCTGATCGACCAGAACATGCTCGGCTGGAGGTACAGCCCTTTCTCCATGTCCGGCCCCATCATGCGGCCGATTTCAAGCGGCCGGTTCGCAATTTGCTGCAGGGCGACGAATTGGTTCGACCATTGCCAGATGCCGACCGCCTGCTCTTTCACGACCGGATCGTCTTCCGGACCTTTCACTTGCGCCAGCATGTCGGGAGTCGGAACCGCTTTCGCTTTTACAAGCTCGGCCAAACGTCCGAAATATTCGACAAAGAGTGCGTCGTCCTCGTAGCCGAGCGCATTGCCCTCCGCATTGTAAAGCGTTTCGCCGTGCTGACGCAGGAAGTAGCCGAAGAAAATTTCCGCCCGCATGCCGGTGTCGAAATACAGCCCGGCGTCCTTCGCCTTCATCGCCATCTCGACATAGTCGTCCCAGTCATATTGCTCGGGGAACGAGTCGATGCCGGCTTTCTTCAGCAGCGCGGGATCGTAATGGAAGCCGAGCGCATTGACGCCGGCTGTGATGCCGTACAGGCTGTCGCCGATTTTACCCGAATTCAGCACATTTTCGTCGATATCGTCGACCTTGATTTGCACGTCCAGGTAAGGGGTCAAATCTTCCAGCTGGCCCTTGCTGCCATATTGGCTGATATACGAAATATCCATCTGAAATACGTCGGGCAGCCGGTTGGCGGCCGCTTGCGGCGACAGCTTCTTCCAGTAATCGTCGAACGCCGCGTATTCCGGCTCGATCGTCACATGCGGATTCAGCTCCTCATACTTTTCAATGACTTTGAGCGTGTAATCGTGACGCGGCTGCCCGCCCCACCAGGGACGCGAAGCGTCACATCCTTCGGCCCTCCCGCGCCCCCGCCGTCTCCGGTCACGCCTTCCTGTTCGGACGGCTGTCCGCAGGCGCTAAGGAGAAGCGCGGACGCGGCGAGCGCCGCAAGCGCTTTTGTCGTACGTCTCACAATTTCCAGTCCCCTTTCTGCTATAAAAAGATAACCGCTTACAAGTCGATTATAGAAGGAGCCCAATTGTGACCGGAATCCAAATAACCGCTTTCTTTGTTTAAAAAACAGAGATCGCGTCATGGCGATCTCTTGTATTCGGAAGGCGTGCAGCCGGTATATTTTTTGAACACTTGACTGAAGTATTGGGGGTTGTCCCCGAATCCGAGCATTTCGGCGAGCTCGAACACTTTCACATCGTCCGTTCGTTCCAATATGTCGGTCGCTTTGCGGATTCGCGCTTTCATCACATAATGGGAAAACTTTTCTCCCGTTTCTTTTTTTAAACAACTTCCCCAGGTAATCCGCATTCATGTACAAAATTTCGTTGGCTACCCAGTTGAGCGACAGTTCCGGATTTCCGAGATTTTCTTCGATAACGCCGATCATTTTGCCGATAATGGTGGAATGCCTGTTGCGCAGCGCCTTGTAGTTGTCCGACGTAATATTCCGCGCCGTCTCCGTTATGAACGAGCGGAGCGACTGCAGCGTCTGGAGCGAGTCCATCCTGGCGATCGATTGCAGGTAACGGTTCATCTCGCCGGCGTCGCCGCTCTGCCGCGCAATGGCGACGAACAGCGGAATCAGATAAGACTTGGCCATCGCCATATCCATCCGCATATCCGCCAGCGAATCAAACACGGCATCGAGCTCGGCCTCGACGTCGGCCCAGTCGCCGGAGCGTATCATCATGCACAGCCGTTCCTCGTCGATCGTGAAGTTCGCCCGGGTTCCCGCGTCGTCGCGGGCGATATCCCGCTTCGTGATAATGCTGCCTTCGCCGAGATAGAAGCGGTAGTTCAGGCATTCCTGCGTTTCCCGGTACATATGGCGGACGCCGGTAATGTCGCCCGCCTCGCTGATCGCGATCGTCGCGTCGATTTTGTACAGCTCGACAAATTTGCGCTTCACCGAAACGATTTGCGCAAACAGCTTTTCCGGTACGGGCGGTTCCTTCACCAGCAGCAGGACATGCTTGCCGATCGTCGTGCTAAGCAGCAGCACGTCGTGCCCGAGCTCATATTCCGCAATGTTTTTGAAAGCGAAGAGATGCTCGTAGTCGTACATCCCTTCCAGTTGAATGAGCAGAAGACGCACCTGCTGGATTTCGATCGGCATGCCGAACAGCTGACCGTAATCGTCCCAATCGCTTCGCCGGTACGTTTTGTTCGTGACGAGCTCCTTCAGAAACTGCTCCTTCGCGTGCGGCAGCACTTTCATCAATTCCGTCTCCATATTGCGCAAAAATTGTTCGCGGCTCCGGCGTCTGTCCAGCTCTTCCCTCACTTCGTCGAGCGCCTGCCCGATCACCGCCTCGTTGCACGGCTTCAGCAAATAATGCTTCACCCCATAGCTCATCGCGCGTCTCGCGTAATCGAACTCATCGAAGCCCGACAGCATGATGAAAGCGATATCGGGATATTGCTCCGCCGCTTTCTCCACCAGCTGCAGGCCGTCCATCCCGGGCATGCGGATATCCGTAATGACGATGTCGGGTTTGTCCGCCTCGATCATGAGCAGCGCTTCCACGCCGTTGCGCGCCGTGCCCGCAAGCGCCGTCCCGTGCAACCGCCAATCGACGATATGGGAAATGCCGTCCAAAATGATGCGTTCGTCGTCGACGAGCAAAACGTTGTACATGTCACGATCCCTCCTTCTTGTACGGGAAACGGAGATGGACCCGCGTGCCGCTTCCCCGCTCGCTCTCCACCGTTAATCCGTACCGTTCGCCAAAGAGCAGCCTGATCCGCTCGTCGATATTCGCAATGCCGAGTCCCGATCCTTTCGGTTTCACTTCGCCGGCCTTCAGCCGGGCAAGGTACGAGCCGTCCATGCCGGGACCGTCATCTTCCACCGATACAAGCAAATCGCTTCCGTCCAGCCGGGCGGAGACCCGAATGACGCAAGTGCCGATCATTTGCTCGACGCCGTAATGCACCGCGTTTTCGACGAGCGGCTGGATCGACAGCTTCGGAATTTGCGCGTCGGTCAGCGCTTCCGGCACGTCCAGCCGAAAATCCAGCCGTTCCTCGAACCGGATTTGCTGGATCGTAACGTAATGGGAGACGATGTCCAGCTCATGCCGCAGCGAAATGAGCGGCTCCTTCAGGCTGATCGAGCTGCGCAGCAAAAAGCCGAGCGATTCCACCATTTGCGAAATTTGGCGCTGGCCGTTCATTTTGGCCGACCAGTTGATCGAATCGAGCGTGTTGTACAGAAAATGCGGATTGATCTGCGCCTGCAGCGCCTTGAATTGCGTCTCCCGGATCATCAGCTGCTTGACGTAGTTTTCGTTCACCAGCTCACGAATCCGCTCCACCATCATCCGGAAATTCCGGTGCATCTGTCCCGCCTCGTCCATCGCGATCATCTCGTCGCCATCGTCCATATCCTGCGCCTCGAAGCCGGCGAGCTGAACCCGCTTCATCTTTGCGTTCAGCCGTTCGATCGGCCCGGTAATCGACCGGACGAACCGCATGGCGATGAACGCCGTCACGATGAAGACGAGAACGAACACAAAGACGACCAGCTTGCGCAAGTCCATAATGCGCTTAAATATATGGTCGTACGGAATGAGCGTCATATAATGCCAGTCCATATGCGCCGATTTGACATAGGTTACAAAATAACGCCGGCCGTCGACGTCGGTTATCCGGTAGCCCCGACCGTTGCCGGGAGCGGGGCCGAGTTCGGACGGATCGTGCAGCGGCTCTTCGGGATAAACGAGACGGCCGTCGTCGCCCCATATCATAAACTGCGATTGGCGGGTATCCATTCCTTGGGCATAATTTCGAAAAAGCGCTTTCATATCAACGCGAACCGCGAGGTAACCGAGCAAATCCAGGCTCAAATTGACGGCAGAGCGCACTTCGCGTCCGGCCGCCAGGGCGAAATCGGACGGATCGGGCGGAACCCAGGCCACCCCGCCCTGCTGCATCACCGCTTTTTCGCGAATTTCGCGCATTCTTGCATCCGTCAAAGCTTCCCGTTTGGAGCCGACGGCATATTCCTGACCGTTCACATCGTACAGATGGAGCGACAGCACATACTTCTCCAGGGCGCCGAGCGTCACGAGCCGCTCCGTCGTCATCGTCGTGATGACGTATCGCTCGTATTCGGCCGCGCCGTCCCGGATCGCGGACAGATTTTTCTGGATGAGCGGATCGACGACGACGTTGTACGACATTTCCTCGATCCGCTTCAGCTCGTTCTCGATGCCGAACGACGTCAGGCTGAGCGCCTTTGCGGACTGCTGATAGATTTCATCCTCGTACACCCGAAGGGCGTACTGCAAAAGCAGCAGCGAAAGCATGCCGACGGCCGTGACGACGGACGACACGAGCAAAAACATTTTGTGCTTGATCCGCATGTTCGGCAAAACCGATTTGAAGACGGGCAAACGCGCTCTCCTCCCCGCTCATGCTTGTCAGAGCTTTCTGGCCAGATGCAGCGTCACTTCGTCGCGGTTGTGAAACAACTGCTTGGCCCGCAGCACCCGATAGGCCTGCGACAGTCTAGCCGTCGTTTCGCGAATCGTCTGGAACGGCTTGCGGTGCATCAGCTTCACCGTCACGATCGCCGTCGCCCCTTCCGCCAGCGCATCGGCGAGATTGAGCACCAGCTTGCTCATGAGCGCGGGACTCCAGCTCATGTCGCAGACAAGCAAATCGAAGGTGCCCGGCGCGTAACGGACCTCTGAAGCGTTTTGCGTTCGTAGACGAGACGTTCGTGCTTCAAGAGCGACGGATGAAGTTCGGCCGGATCGACGGCCGTCACCGAAAGGCCGCGCTCCAGCAGCAGCGACGTCCATCCGCCCGGAGCGGCGCCGATGTCGAGCGCCCGCCGGAACGAAGCATAGTCGAGTCCGAAGACGCGTTCCGCTTCGAGCAGCTTGAACTTCGCGCGGGAGATTTGTCCCTCTTCGCGCTGAAAGCGGATGGCGCCGCCCGGCCAGTCGGAAAGCATTTCGCGCGCGGTGCCGATGCCGGCGTACAGCCCCGCCGTGCCGGCGTAGACCGCGAACAGCAAATCCGCATTCCGCACCTGCGGGATGGCGCCGGCCTCTTCGAGCGCCGCGTCGATCGCTTCTTTGGAATCGATCGCGGCGTACGGGTACGGCGTCCCCGGCATTTTGCGGATATGCGCCGCGACAGTGCGGCCGGCAAGCCTCGGGGCTTCGGCTCTGACGAGCTCCCCGAGCGCGGTCAGATCTTCGGCATTCCCGCGAACCGGAAGCGTGAATTCGACAGGCTGCATATGGCGGAGGAAAATGGGCGGCTGTTCTTCAAGCTCCCGCGTCACCTCTTCCCGCTTCCGGGGCAGCTCGGCCAGAAACGTCTCGCCCGGCGCCAGCGGCTCGAACGAAGCGCCGGGAAACATACGCCGCAGCTCTTCCATCGCGTAAGGCGAGTAGCCCTGGTTGGCCGTACCGATCCAGCGCGTCACCTCCGCACTTCCTCCCCGGACGGCACTTTCAGCCACGGCCGGCCATACGCCCATTCCACCTCGACCGGCAGCTCGTATG
Source organism: Paenibacillus cisolokensis (assembly GCF_018403665.1). Classification (GTDB taxonomy): domain Bacteria; phylum Bacillota; class Bacilli; order Paenibacillales; family Paenibacillaceae; genus Paenibacillus_AH; species Paenibacillus_AH cisolokensis. Next base: position 18,758 of record NZ_BOVJ01000058.1, on the reverse strand, counting down.
CGGCGGCAAGCCGCTCGGGAGTCAATACGTCTTGCTTCGGGCCGGCAGCGATCAATGATCCGTTATGAATAAGTGCGACATGGGTGAATACCGGCACGATCTCTTCCATATGATGCGTGACGTATACGAGCGTCATGTTCCGGCTGCCGAGACGGTCCAGCTGCGCGAGCAGCTTCTCGCGCTCGAACAGGTCGAGACCGGCGCACGGTTCGTCCATAATGAGCAAAGCCGGGTCGGCCATCAGCGCGCGCGCCAGAAGCGCTTTTTTGCGCTCGCCCTGCGACAGCGTTCCGAACGGCTGTTCCGCCATCTCTCCCAATCCGACCTCCCCGAGCAGGGAGCAGGCCTTGTCCTTCAATTCGGACGGAATGTCCTGATAAAACCGGAGAAACGCGTATTCGCCGGTCGCGACCACTTCCCATACCGGGTCGGCCAGCGTCAACTTCTCGATAAGCGATTGGCTGATATAACCGATCCGCTTGCGCACTTCCCGGACGTCGCATTGGCCGTACCGGTATCCGAGCACCTCGACCGTGCCGGAAGTCGGAAACATATATCCGGTCATCATTTCGAGCAGCGTCGTCTTTCCCGATCCGTTGCGTCCGAGAATGACCCAGTGCTCGTCCTTTCCGATATGCAGATCGACGCCGTTCAATATGACGCGGTTTTCGCGCCGGAGCGTCAGACCGCTCATCCTGATCATTCATTCATCCCTCGATTCCATTGTCATATTGCCATCTCGTCCGTGTAGGCCGGCCGCAAGAGACGGCGGCATCGGACCGTAATGAAGCCGGGTCGTGTCGGGAACGTGCCCGGCGAGCAGATGATACATTTGCCGGCGTCCCGATTCGCTCGACGTATGCAGGTAAATTTCCCGGGGATAACGCCCGGTTTCCACCATATGGCGCGCGACGTCGAGCCCGGTGGGACGCCCCCAGCCGAGATCGTAATCGAGCGACAAAATGCCGATCGGTCCGTCGTCGATCAGCATGATGCATTCTTCGGCGCTTCTCGCCAATACGAACCCTTTCGGACAGCTTCGATAATCGTCCAGAAAAACGTGAATCATCGTTCTCCTCCCCATTGGGCGAGCAGGGCGAGCTGGCTGCGGTGTGTGCCGTCCGCATCCGGCGGCGTCTCCAAAATAAACGGGACGCCGCGGAGTACCGGCAACGTGAACAGCCAGCGTAGTCCGGCTTCGCCGATATGGCCTTTCCCAAGCGGCGCATGCCGGTCCCGGCGGGAACCGCCCGGATAAGCCGAGTCGTTCATGTGAACCGCCTCGATCAGACGCCATATCCCGAGCTTGTCCGCCTTTTCCGCCCATTCGCCGTCCGGCTCCCCGTTCCACATGCCGCTGGCGAACAGATGGCAGCTGTCAAGGCAATAGCCGATTTGCTCCGGGTTCCGGCACAGCTCGCGGATGCGCGCCAGTTCCTCGAACGTCGTGCCCATAAACGCGTGGTCCCCCGCCTGATTTTCCAGCAGCAGCTTCGCCCGCCCCGTCCACCGGGATGTGACGCGATCGATGCATTCGATAATGTTCCGGTACCCTTGCAGCGGATCGGCTCCTTTGTAAATGCCGAAATGGACGACAATGCCGACGGAGCCGCAGCTGTCCGCAATATCCAGATCGTTCAGCAGCGACAGTACGGTGCGTTCGCGCTGTCTCTCGTCATCAGCCGCCAAATTGGTCGGATACGGCGTATGGGCGACGGATACGGTACCGCTCTCCATGCATAACTCCGCGCAGCGGCGGGCGTCCTGCCGATCGAACGTCTTGATCGCCAGGCTGCGGGGATTTTTCGGGAAATACTGAAACGCTTTCGTCCCCAGAGCGGCAGCGGCGCGCGCGCGGCCGCATAGCCGCCGCGAATGCTCAGATGACAGCCGAATCGCATGGCCGCTTACCTGTCCTTCTGGCAGGACGGGCAGTAAAATACTTTTCGCGACGACAGCTGCTCCTGCACGATCGTTCCGCCGCAGCGGAAGCAAGGCTCGCCGGGACGGTCGTAAACCTTGCAGCGGTCGTTGAATCCGCCCGTCAGACTGTCGCCGGCAAACAACGGCTGCTCCATATAGCCGCCGGCTTCCACCGCCTCGCGCAGCACGCTGCGCATCGCGGCGTACAGCCGGTTCCAGGAGTCGGGCGCAAGCTCCGGGATGCGCGCGTCGGGTCTTACGGAAGCGGCAAAGGCAATTTCATCGGCATAGCAGTTGCCGATTCCCGACAGTACGGTTTGATCGACCAGCGCCGCCTTGAGCGTTCCGCGTCTGCCTTTGAACCGTTCGCGGAACCGCTCCTCGGCAAGCCGCTTGTCGAACGGATCGGGTCCGAGATTCGCCAGCCGCTCATCCGCTTCTTTGGCCGTCAGCAAATGCAAATAACCGAGCCGCAAACCGATGAAATACAGCTCGCTGCCGTCCGCGAAACGGAGCGTGACCTGAACCGTCCGATCCGGACGGTCCGCTTCCGTACCGTAATGCATCCATCCGCCGAGCATCAAATGGAGCAAAAGCCTTTTGCCGTTGTCAAGATGAAACAGCAAATGTTTGCCCCTTCGTTCGATATACCAGATCGTCCGTCCGGTCAGTTCCCGGTCGAACAGGTGGGCCGGAACGTTGATGGACTTTTCTCTCGTGACTTCCGCACCGGCAATCCGCTTTCCGGCGATTTTTCTCCTAGCAGCTTTCGGTAAGTTTCCATTTCGGGCAGTTCCGGCATTGCTTCCTCTTCCTTCCTGTCATATCCGCTTGCTTCTCTTATCTCCGAATAAAAGCTGAAATATACGAGCGAAGCTCGTGCAAATCGCCGCAGACGGCGTCGGGCCTGCAGCCTGCCTGCTCGGCGTACGCTTCGAAGTTGTCTGCCGTCGTCAGCCCCGTCAACACGAGCACGGTTCCGCAGCCGGCAGCCTTGCCTGCGGCGATATCCGTCGCCAGGTTGTCGCCGATGACCCATGCGTCTTCAGCCGCCAGTCCGAGGTCACGCAGCGCGTAATCCATCAGGATCGCCGACGGCTTGCCGATCAGCACCGGCTCCTGCCCGCTTGCCGCGCGCAGCATCGCGCCGATCGAGCCGGCTCCCGGCAGCAAGCCGTCATCGGAAGGCAGCAGCAAATCGGGGTTGGTCAATATATACCGCGCTCCCGCAAAATATGGCGAACGGCAGCGGCGATTCGATCGTATGTCAGCTTGCGGTCGATGCCCTGCAGCACATAGTCGGGGTCCCGTTCCGTCAGGACCAGACCCGCTTCTTCGGCCGCTTCCCGCAACCCGTCCTCGCCGATGACGAACACCCGCGCGCCGGGGCGCTCTTCCGCAATATACCGGGCGGCGGCCTGAGCGGACGTGCATACGTCCCGCGCCTGCGCCGCAATTCCCATCGCCTCGAGCCGGTGGGCGACGACGTCGGGCGATGCTGACGAATTGTTCGTCACGAAACGGAACGGCAGTTCCGCCTTCCGCAGATCGGCGATGAACGCATCCGCGCCGTCGATCCGCCGTGCTCCGTGGTAAAGCGTGCCGTCCAGATCGATCAGCAGCCCTTTCGGCGCTGCGTCCGGCTTCTTCACGTCCGGTCTCCTCCGGTTTCCGCCACGTCGCTCCGCTTCGAGGCGGCCAATATTCGCTCGATCCAGTATTCGACCGTCACCCCGTCGCGAATATGCGGCGCCAGATCAGGCCAGCGGTCCTCTCCGGCAAGCCGCAGCAGGAAGTGATGCAGGGCGGCAAAATGGGCGTCGACCGCAATGCCCATCGTCGCCTTCTCGCCGGGCAGCAGCTCGAGCGCATCGGGCTGCGGCGGCGCGGCGCTTCCGCCCTTCAACAGATGGATGTCCGGAACCGTCTGCCGCTCCAGATCGCATGTCAGGCTTCCCCTCGTCCCGACAACCCGGATTTCATAAGCGTCGGAGCCGAGAGCAATGCGCGACACTTCAAGCGCGCCGCTCACTCCCGATGCCGTTTCGTAATGCATCATCGCCCAGTCATCCACATCGACGGCGACGCGCCGGTCGGAGCCGGCCTCTGCCGCCCGCTCCTTGACATACGTTCGGGCGATGCCGGAAACGTCCGACAGCTCGCCGAACCAGTGACGGATGAGATCAAGCACATGAACGCCGAGATCGCTGATCGCGCCGCCCCCGGACAAACCGCTTTGCAGCCGCCAACTGACGGGACGCTCGGGATCGAGGTAGCCCGAACGGCGATACGATATGTTGCACTGCAGCGGCTCGCCGATCACGCCGGCCCGCACCCATTCCCGGATGCGCATGACCGCCGGATGGTAACGAAACGTAAAGGCAAGCTGTTCGGTCGGATTCGCCTTCTCGATTTCCTCCAGCAGCCGGCGGGAACGGTCGTAGCGATCGGTCACCGGCTTTTCGCAATAGATGCTTTTTCCCCCGCCAAGGGCGGACATCACATCGTCGTAATGGACGGCGTTCGGCGTGCAAATATCGAATACGTCTACCCGCTCGTCGCCGGCCGCTTCCGCGGCGGACGATACCGTACGGCGGAAGCCTATCGCCTCCGCCTGCAGCCGGTGCCGGTCGGGGTTCCGGGTAACAAGCGTATCCAGTACCGGAAGCGCCGGCAAACGTTTGACGACAGGAAGAGCGCGCAGCGCCGTAATATGCGTCTTCGCGATGTTTCCGAAGCCTAACACAGCAAAATGAATGGATTTCAAACGGATTCCTCCTAAAACTTTTCGCAGAAAAGTCGCTTTTGTAAGTATAAGGCAAAACTTTCGATCAAATGCCGCACCTGCCGTACCAGCCGCACCGCAACCATTCGCTAACTTTCTTGTCACTGCGCCGTCGGCTTTGCGGCCTCCAGTTTGCGCCGCAGCCGGTCTCTGCGTTTGCGCAGCGCCTCCAGCTCGGCCCGCTGCCGGCCGCCGCGGTGCAGCAGCGGATGGCGCTGTATCAGTTCAAAGGCGCCCTCCGCGTAGGCGAGCGCCGATTCATAGTCTTTCATCTTATGCTCGTAAAACATCGCAAGCTCGATATGCGCCTCGCATGAGAACGTCGCGCCGCTCGCGGCTGCTAGTGCGGCCCTCTGCCACAATAACACAGCCCGCCGCCAATTTCCAGCCTTCTTATCCCTTGCCGCCAGCGCGATCAGCGTCGAATATCCGATGTCCTCGTTTCCGCTCGCCCTCTCGAACAGCGCTGCCGCCGCCGCGGCATGGCCCATCCGTTCCAGCCACAGTCCCGTCCGCACCATCTCCTCCGGTTCGTCAGGAAACGGAACGGCCGTCCCCAGTCCGCCGCTCAGCAAATGTCCAAAACGGATCGCCAGACAGGCAAGGGAAAGCATATCCGTTTCGTTATGGTGAAACACGCCCGCAAGCGGGCGCGGGTCGCCGTCCGCCAAAAACTGAAAATAAATCGACGGCGCTAGCGAGCCCGGAACGTCATCCCGGCGGACGATGCCGAGCCGCTCCTCTTCCACGTGGCTCAATCTGCACGAGGCCAGCGTATTTCGCCAGACGCTGCGGGACGGGTGAAGAAAATCGAGATGAAGCGGCGTCCACACCGTTCGCCCGAAGCCGTTCAGAATAAAGCGGCTTTCCAGCACCGGCCAATCGAACGTCCGTCCGTTGTAGGTGGCCAAAAAGCGGAATCTTGGCAATAGCCCGATCAACCGGGCCAGCATCGCCCGCTCTTCCGCCGGATGGCGGATGAGCGATTGCTCGACGACATAGCTTCCGTTGTCCCAATAGCCGAGACCGATCATGAACGGCACATTGCCCGCACCAGCCCCGAGTCCCGTCGTCTCCAGATCGAGAAACAGCACTTCCTCCGCCCCGATGCCTTCATCCGATACGCCCGGATGAAAGGCGGCAAGCCCGCGTACGGACGTCTCCCATTCGCCCAGCCGGTGCGTTCCGTGATAATGCGTTTGCGGATAGCGGGTTTCGCGCAGCAGAAAGCCGCCCCACTCATTCGTCACCAGCTTGACGCCGAGCTCCGTCCAGGCGGGATGCAGCGGCTCGTCTTCGGCATCCGGACCGTCAGCGTCACCGGCCGCATCCGAAACCGGTGGGACGGCATCGGCCGCCGCTGCGGCGCCGGTTCCGGGCCTGCCGGGTCCCCCGCCGGCTTCGTTCCTTCCGGCCTCGGAAATGTCCGCAACCCGCATACCGGTTCCGTCCGGGGCCGTCGCTGCTTTCCGATCCGCATCGGTATCGTCCGCTCCCGCTTCCCTGGCCGCGGCGCGAGTCCCCGCAACCGGTTCATCCGCTCTCTGAGCCCGCTCATACGGCAGCCTCCACCGCCTGCAGCAGCTCGAGCGCATGCGACTTGCCGAGCAGCCCGACCTCTTCGATCGGCCCGACGCATGCCGGGCAGCCGCTCAGGCAAGTACAGTTTCGAATGAGCGATTTCGCCTTCTCCAGCAGCTCGTCATGTACTTCGAACAGCCGCTCGCTCAGCCCGATGCCGCCCGGATAACGGTCGTAAAAATAAATCGTCGGCCGCTGCGTATGTACCGATTTCACCTGCGGCACGACGCGGATATCCTGCGGATCGCACATCAGATAGAGCGGCGCGATATGCACGAGCACGTTCGCGATGCCGAGCAGCGCGCACTGCATATCGTTCGCGCTCCGTCCCGCGGCCGCCTCTTCGCCGAACCAGAACCAGTAGCCGCTCGTATGCAGCTCCTCTTCCGGCAGATGGATCGGCCCGGAGCCGATATTTTCGTGCGTTCGCAAGCGGATTTTTTTGAAAATCGTCGGTTTGGCGTTGACGGTCACTTCGCCATATTGGCGGAACAGCCCTCCAGACGAGCGCTCCTTGTCCACATGCAGCACCTTGAGCTCAACCGCCAAATTCGCGTCCGTGAAATAATCGACGCTCACTTCGCGAACGTAGGCTTTCTTCTCCGGGTAATCGAGTTTTTCGACCTGGTACTGGACGCCTTCGTGAATGTAGATCGCTTCCTCGTGGATAAGCGTCGGCGCGCTGAACCGGTCCACTTCGCCGAGCACGCGGCTGCCATGCGTCGTATCGATAATGATAAAATTTTCCTGGGCCGCCGAGCGCAGCGATATGTTGTGAGCGGGAAACGACTGCTCCATCCAGAACCAGCGGTCGTTCACCCGGTGCAGCACTTTCTCCTCCGCCAAAAATTCGAGCATATCTTCAAGCGGTTCCCCGCCGAACTGTTCCCCTTTCGCAAACGGCAGCTCGTAAGCCGCGCACTTGACATGGTCGATCAGCACGAGCAAATTGTCCGGATGGATCAGCGCCCGTTCGGGCGGACGGTTGAAGAAAAAGTCCGGATTCTGAATGACGTACTGATCGAGCGGATTGCTGCTGGCGACAAGAAACGTAACCGAGCAGCCGCGCCGCCTCCCCGCCCGGCCGGACTGCTGCCAGGTGCTCGCCACCGTGCCGGGGTAGCCGTTGAGCACGCAGGCTTGAAGCTGGCCGATATCGATGCCGAGCTCGAGCGCATTCGTACTGACGACGCCGCGAATTTCCCCGCTACGCAGCCCGCGTTCGATTTCCCGGCGGAGCTTCGGCAAGTAGCCGCCGCGATAGCCGCGAATCGTTTTGTCGCCCAGCTTGTCCTTCACCAGCTCCTGCAAGTAGGTGAGCAGCAGCTCGACGCGTACCCGGCTTCGGGCAAAGACGATCGTCTGTACCCCCTGTTTCAGCAGCCGCGCCGCCAGCTTGCGCGTTTCGAGCACACTGCTGCGGCGGATGCCGAGCTGACGGTTCACAACGGGCGGATTGTAGAAAATAAAATGCTTCTCTCCCATCGCGCGCCGTTATTGTCGATCAGCGTCACCGGTTCGCCGATCAGCCGCTCCGCATGTTCCCGCGGGTTGTCGATCGTGGCCGATGCGCAAATAAATTGCGGATTTGAACCGTAAAACCGGCAAATCCGCTTCAACCTGCGGATTACGTTGGCTACATGGCTGCCGAAAATGCCTCTGTAAGCGTGCAGCTCGTCGATAATGACGTAACGGATATTTTCAAACAGCTTGACCCATTTCGTATGATGCGGCAGAATGGCGGAATGCAGCATGTCCGGATTGGTTACGACGATATGCCCGGCGTTGCGGATCGCCTGCCTGACTGTCGGCGGCGTATCGCCGTCGTACGTATGCGTCTTGATATCGGCGCCCATCAAATCCGCGAGCTGCTGCAGCTCCGATACCTGGTCCTGCGCGAGCGCCTTCGTCGGAAACATATACAGCGCTCTTCCGTCCGGCCGTTCCAGAAGCGACTGCAGGACAGGCAAATTGTAGCATAGCGTTTTGCCCGAAGCGGTCGGCGTCACCGTCACGACGTGCTCGCCCCTGCGAACCGCATCGAACGCTTCCCCCTGATGGGTGAACAGCGACTCGATGCCTTTCGATCTTAGCGCCCCGGCCAGTCTGGCGTCGAGACCTTCCGGCAGCGGCACTGTTCGGGCCTCGCGGGCCGGTATCGTCTGCCAATGCGTCACATTGCTCATAATCTCGGGGTCTTGGCGCAATTCGTTCAGCCACTCTTCAAGGCTGGCCGCTTTCCCCGTCCAACGGTTCATAACCGTCCTCTCCCTTATACCTAGAAAGTAAGCGCTGGTTTCAAGTACTGTCCGTACATGCTATAATTGTAAGTTGCAACCTATGTTTCTTTCCATTTTACAGAATGCATGTTCGCGTTGCAATTCCCTTTTTCCGGCACACCCGTCATATCGGCGCGCAATCTGTCGCATCGTGCGCTTTCCCGGGAAAAGCGGCAAAACCGCAAAACAATCAAGATTTTGAATGAAAGGTGGACATCCATGAGCCAGACCGCTGAACAATCCATCGCTCCGATTGTAGCCCAATATCGTCATCCGGAACAGCCCATCAGCCCGCTTTTCGTCAATCGCTGGTCGTCCCGCGCGTTCGACAGCCGTCCGGTCGACCGCGAAGACCTGCTGGCCGTGCTCGAGGCGGCCCGCTGGGCTCCTTCCAGCTTGAACGATCAGCCGTGGAGATTTTTAATCGCGGAGACGAAAGAGCAGCTGGAGAAATTCTACTCGTTTATCGCGCCGGGCAACCTGACCTGGTGCACGAAGGCGCCGGTGCTGTTGCTCGTTATGTCCAAGACGACAAGAGCGGATGGCCAGCCGAACCGCGCCCACGTCTTCGACACGGGCGCAGCCTGGGGTTACCTCGCGCTGGAGGCGGCGCGCAGAGGGCTTATTACCCGTGCAATGGGCGGCTTCGATGCCGCCAAAGCGCGCGAAACGCTCGGCTTGCCGGACGATCTGGAGCCGCGGATCGTGGTCGCGCTCGGCCACAAAGGCAATCCGGCCGACCTTCCCGAACAACTGCAGGAACGCGAGAAGCCGACTTCGCGCCTCACTGTGGACGAACTGATCTGGTCTGCGGCTCCTTGACGCCTTCCGTATAATCGGGTTATCACGGCAGCATCCTAATGCGGGGAACTGCCGTCCGGCTGCCGCCGGGCGGCGGCCCGAAAACGCGACGGACAGGAGGATGCTGAAAATGACGCCGAAACCTGACAATCGGGAGGACAACGTCGAGCGCTTGCAGCAGGCGGTCCAAAATACCGAGGAAAATTTGCACGAAGCGGAAGACTACTTGAACGAGTTTGCGGACGAAATATCTTCCGGAGAGCGCGACGCGATACAAGCGAAAAACGAACGACGCAAAAACAGCATGCAGAGCATGAAAAACGAAATTCGCGACGAAGCGAACGATTGATTTCTCAAGCCGAACGCCAAGTTCAGCAACGACAATCGAGCCTGAAGGCCGGATTACCGGAAGCTTCAGGCTCGATTGTTGTTGCTAGCGTCCATTTCGAATCATTCGGATCGGAACGGAATATCGATCGCCTTCAGATCGCAGGCAGCTACCGTTTCGGGAAACACCTTTCGCGCCTCGTTTTCGAGAGACGCCAGATCCTCCATCCGGTACCGGTGACTGAAATGGGTCATGACAAGCCGCTTCGCCCCCGCCTTCTTTGCCGTCTCCGCCGCTTGCCCTGTCGTGGAATGACCGTACTTCGCCGCTTTCTCCTCCATGCCGGCGGCAAAGGTCGCTTCGTGAACGAGCAAGTCCGCCCCTTCTGCTAGAAGAACCGCTTCCGGACACGGCTTCGTATCGCCAAGCAGCGTCACGACCCGGCCTTTGATAGGCGGGCCGACGACATCGCGCGACCGGACGATCGTGCCGTCAGGCAGTTCGACGTCTTCGCCCCGCTTCAGAGCGCCGAACAACGGCCCGAAGGGCACGCCCAGTTGTCTCGCCCGCTCCGAGTCGAGCCGTCCGGGCCGATCCCTTTCTTCGATCCGATAGCCGAGACACGGAATACGATGATCCAGCGGCGCGCATCGCACCGACCATGTGCCGTCGTCCCATATAGGCCCCGCAACGGCCTCGCGTATGTCCAGGCGGTATTCGAGATGCGTGCCTGTAATGGCGAATACCGCGTCCAGAAACGACTTGATGCCGGGCGGGCCGAACAGCGGGAGATCGCCGGCTCCTTCATGGTACGACCGGCTGCTGAGCAAGCCGGGCAAGCCGAACAGATGGTCGCCATGCAGATGCGTGATGAAGACCGCCTCCAGCTTGTTCAGCTTGAGCGGCGTGCGCATCAGCTGATGCTGCGTGCCTTCGCCGGCGTCGAACAGCCAGAACGCGCCGCCCCGTTCGGGGAACACGAGAGCTGCGGCGCTGACGTTGCGGTCTTTCGAGGGGCGCCCTGCCCCCGTACCCAAAACAGCAGTTCCATCAGCCGTTACCCCCTCGCTCTAGCTTTTGCCAAATGGACTTTTGTTATTTTACCATCTCTGCCCGGACAATAAAACGAAAGCGGGAAGAGGAGCCCGATCCTTCTTCCCGCTTTCCGCCGCTCTCGCCGCCGGCCCGCAGCTTCGCCGGCCGGACGGTCTTCATCCCGTTACACTTTCTCTACGTTGAAATATTGCGCTTCCGGATGGGCGAATACCATGGCCGATACCGACGCCTCCGGCTCCATCATGAAGCCGTCGGTCAGACGGACGCCGATATCTTCCGGCTTCATCAAATCGAACAACAGCGCCTGATCTTCCAGATTCGGACATGCAGGGTATCCGAATGAGACGCGGATGCCCTGATACCGGGCGCCGAACCGCTGCTTCATCGTCATGTCCGGCGGATCGGGGAATCCCCATACGTCCCGCATCATGTGATGAACGCGTTCGGCCAACCCTTCGGCCACTTCCAGCGCCACAGCCTGCAGCGCATGGGAACGCAAATATTCGCCTTTATCTTTCCATTCCGAAGACAGCTCGCGAATCCCTTGTCCGGCGGTAACGACGAGGAAGCCGACATAGTCCATCACGCCGCTGTCCGTCGATTTCAGAAAATCGGCCAGACAGAGATAAGGCTCCGTCTGCTGGCGCGGGAACGCGAATCGCTTCAACACCTTCGAATGATCGGCCGGATCATACACGAGAATGTCGTTGCCCGACGATTGCGCCGGGAAAACCGGTACATGGCGTGGGCGCGGATAATGCCGTTCGCGTTCGCTTCCCGGAGAATTTCGTCAACCGTTTCCTTCAATTCCACCGTTTTCGGATCGCCTTCCTGCAGCAGCTGCTCGACCTTCCCGCGCACGCCGAGATGGTGACCGAGCAGCATCTGCATATTGACATACGGTACGATGTGCGAAATCGGCACGTCGCGCAGCACATGGCGTTCGAAATCCGGCGGCACGAACACCGGAGCGTCCTGCGAAATGTTGGAGCGGACGGCCCGCGTCTGCTTCGGCAGCGCCGTTTTCTCCTCCGCTCCGCTTGCAATCGCCGCCATGGCTTCGGCATGTTCCCGCTCCAGCAAGCTTCGCTGCTCGCGATCCATCAGCTTGTTGGCGATATCGAGTCCGTCCATCGCATCCTTCGCGTACAAGACGAGCCCGTCGTATTCGGGCGCGATTCTCGTTTTCGTAAACTTCCGCGTCAAGGCCGCGCCGCCGACAAGAATCGGTACGTCGATTCCCGCATTGCGCAAATCCTGCGCGGTAACGACCATCTGCTGCGCGGATTTGACGAGCAGTCCCGAGAGCCCGATCGCGTCGGCCTTCTCGGCACGATACGCCTCGATCAGTTGCTCCGGCGGAACCTTGATGCCCAGGTTGATAATCTGATAGCCGTTGTTGGATAAAATAATTTCAACCAGGTTTTTGCCGATGTCATGGACGTCGCCTTTTACCGTCGCAAGAATGATTTTCCCTTTGACGGACGTTTCGTTTTTCTCCATGAATGGCTCCAGATAGGCGACGGACGCTTTCATTACTTCCGCGCTCTGCAGCACCTCGGCGACGATCAATTCGTTATTGTTGAACAGTCGGCCGACTTCTTCCATCCCTTTCATCAGCGGGCCGTTAATAATTTCTAGCGGACTATATTTGGTCAGCGCTTCGTCCAGATCCGGAATCAGCCCTTCCTTCGTTCCTTCGACCACGTACGAAGCGAGCCGCTCCTCCAGCGGCAGGTTGGCCGCCTTTTCTTTCTTCGCCACTTTTTTGTCGCGGAACGCGGCGACGAACGCTGCCAGCGTTTCGTCGTTCGTATCGTAGATGAGCGCCTCCGCCAGCCGACGCTCCTCCTCGGGAATAGAGGCGTAACGCTCCAGCTTCTCCGTGTTGACGATAGCGTAATCGAGTCCCGCCTTCGTACATTCGTACAGAAAGACGGAATTCAGCACCTCTCTGCCCGCCTCCGGCAGGCCGAACGAAACGTTGCTGATGCCGAGAATCGTCTGGCACTCCGGCATCGCCTCCTTGATAAGACGAATGCCTTCGATCGTCTCCTTGGCCGAACCGATATATTGCTCGTCCCCCGTGCCGACCGGAAAGACAAGCGGATCGAAAATAATATCTTCCGGCTTCATACCGTATTTTCCGGTCAGCAGCTCGTAAGAGCGCTTCGCAACCGCCAGCTTGTCTTCGCGGGTAATCGCCTGTCCGCGCTCATCGATCGTGCCGACGACGGCGGCAGCGCCGTATTTGTGAATCAGCGGCACCACTTTCTCGAATTTTTCTTCGCCGTCTTCCAGATTGATCGAATTGATGATCGCTTTGCCTTGCGAATAGGTAAGCGCCACATCGATCACTTTGGGATCTGTCGTATCGATAACGAGCGGCACTTTCACTTTTTTGACAACCAGTTCCAAAAACCGCTTCATATCGGTCATTTCGTCGCGATCCGGGTCCTGCAGGCAGACGTCGATAACATGCGCTCCGTTCTTCACCTGCGCCCGTGCGATTTCGGCCGCTTCTTCATATTTCCCTTCCGCGATCAGCCGCTTGAATTTGCGGGAGCCGAGCACGTTGGTGCGTTCGCCGACCATATAGGGTCGGTTGTCCTTTTCAATATATACCGTCTCAATGCCCGAGACAGCCGGCGGATGCTCGCCGCGGCGCTTGCGCGGCTCGTACTTTGCGAGCGTTTCGGCCAGCGCCCGGATATGCGCCGGTGTCGTGCCGCAGCAGCCGCCGGCGATATTCAGCCAGCCTTGTTCCGCGAATGCGGCCATCTTGGTCGCAAGCGAAGCCGGCGATTCGTGATAATGGCCGTTCTCGTCCGGCAAACCGGCATTCGGATAGCAGCTGACCGCCGATTTGGCGATTTCGCTGAGCGTCCGGATATGGTCGCGCATAAATTCGGGGCCGGTCGCGCAATTCAGCCCAATCGATATCGGATTCAGATGCTCGAGCGAAATATAGAACGACTCGATATTTTGTCCCGCCAGCGTCGTTCCCATCGGCTCGATCGTCCCCGAAATCATCACCGGCAGCTCGCGCCCGGCCGCGGCGAACGCCTTGCGGATGCCGATGCTTCCCGCTTTCACGTTCAGCGTGTCCTGGCTCGTCTCGAGCAGCAGCGCATCGACTCCGCCGTCGATGAGAGCCAGCGCCTGCTCGTAATAACTATCCACCAATTCGTCGAACGTGACGCCTCCGGTAACGGACAGCGTCTTCGTCGTCGGCCCCATCGCGCCGGCCACAAAACGCGGCTTGTCGGGCGTCGAATATTTGTCCGCGGCTTCGCGCGCAATCGCTGCCGCCGCCAGATTGATTTCCCGCGCTTTCTCGGGAATATCGTATTCGCTGAGAACGATAGCCGTAGCCCCGAACGTATTCGTCTCCACAATGTCGGCACCGGCTTCCAAATATTGCTCATGTATCGAGCGGATGACATCCGGCCGCGTCAGTACGAGCATTTCGTTGCAGCCGTCAAGCGCTTCTCCGCCAAAATCGTCAGCAGTCAGATTCGCCTGCTGGATCATCGTCCCCATCGCGCCATCAAGGATGAGAATGCGCTGCCACATCAATTGTTGTAAAGTCAGTTTCGACAAAATTGCATAACATCCTTCCCGAAAATCGTTAACCATTAGTGTACCAGATTAATGATAAGGTGAAAAGGTCATTCTGTCGACAACCGCGCCTTTTTGAACTATAATGATGAAGTATAAGGTTAATTTCATATAGGAAAAGAGGGAATGAACATGGCAGAGATTCGAATCCGCAACACGGGCGAACGCATTTCGGGCGAAGAGAACGTGCGCGCCTTTCTGGAAAAGCAGGAAGTATTGTACGAGCATTGGAATACGGAAAAGCTGCCGGACGAGCTGAAAGAAAAGTTCGTTTTGACCGATGAGGAAAAAAATCAGATTTTGTCGGCATACGACGAAGAAATTCGCGATTTGGCCGAGCGCCGCGGCTATAAAACGTGGGACATCGTCGCATTGTCAGATGCTACGCCGAATCTGGACGAGCTGCTCAAGAAGTTCGAACAGGTTCACACGCATACCGAGGACGAAGTTCGCGCGATTACGGCCGGCAAAGGCATCTTTGTTATTAAGGGTACCGAGGATGTCGGATATTTCGATGTCGAGCTGGAAGCTGGCGACGTCATTTCCGTACCGGAGAAAAAACCGCACTTTTTCACGCTGATGGAAAATCGTCAAATCGTCGCCGTCCGTCTTTTCATCGAACCGGCCGGCTGGATCGCCGAACCGTACGACGATCCCGCGTTCAGCAAAGAAGCTTAAAAAGCGTCCCGCAATGACGCAACAGGCAGGCGCACCCGCTTCCGGCAAACCGGAGCGGGTGCGCTTCTCTATTCTGGCCAACCGTTTACGCCTTTAACAACGGCAGCAGCTCTTCCAGATTGCGGATTTCGTAATCCGGCACAATATCGTCTGCGCGCGCCTTGTTGTCGCGGTTAATCCAGACGCTCGTAATGCCTGCGGCGTTGGCTCCTTTAATATCGGTCGTCAGCTTGTCCCCTACCATGACGCAATCTTCAGGCTCGTGGCCAAGAAGCGCCAACGCATGGCGAAAGATGCTGACGGCGGGTTTGCCTTCCCCGAATTCGCCAGAAATGACAATGTGGTCGAAATACGGTGCCAACTCCGGTACGCCAGCCAGCTTCTCTTTCTGCAAATCCGGCGAACCGTTCGTCAGCAGCAGCAGTCTATAGGAGCCTTTCAACATGTCCAGTACCCGGAACGTTTCATCGTATACGAGCGGACGAGCACGCCGCTCAGCCGGGAACCGTTCCGCCAGTTCGGCGCCGAGCTGCTCGTCGTCCACGCCGAGCGCTTTCAGCCCGCGCGTCCACGCCTGCTTTCGATATGTCGGAGCGATCCGTTCCAGCTTGCGAAATTCGTCCTGTTCTCCTTCACTGAAACGGGCCCACAACCCTTCGAACGGGTTAATGCCGATCATTTTCGTAAACGGGAACGTCTCATACGATTCGTACAGCGCTCGCGCCTCGCGCCTGACCGCCTCCTCCAGCGCATCCGGATCGACACCGCGCTTCTCCGCCGCTACACGGCATGTCGCCTGAAACGCTTCCGCCACGCTCCGCTCGTCCCACAGCAGCGTATCGTCAAGGTCAAATAAAACCGCTTGTTTCGCCATTTCCCTTACTCCCCCAAATCGTCACCTACAGTTGTTTCATTTCGATCTTATGCTGCTGCGCAAACGTAGTCAGCCTGGCTGCCATCTCATCGGTCGGATAACGGTTCATTACCCGCGAGAACACCCAGTTTCCTTTTTTGTGTTCGATCACGACATAGCCCGGCTGCACCCGGATGCTTCGGATATCGGACGCTTGCAGTCGTTTGTCGCCGGTCCATTTGCGCGTTTGGACATAATCTTTGCCCACCGCCAGGTACGGCCGCCGGAAAAAGAACAGCACCGCAAGCAGCAAATACATAACGATGACGAGCCAGTAGAACGTCCCGTCCTCCTGCATTGCCGTATTCGCCTGGCCGAGAATCGCATAGAACACGGTCAGCATGACGATCAGCGCCGGCCCGATATAATTGCGTCCGACAAAACGTTCGGCCTGATCGGCTGCGGGCGTCATTGCTTTAAGCCCCTGTTTTTTCTCGCTTTGTTCAATTGCGCGGAATTTTTGCGCACCTTGCGCTCCCACGTTCGCGACACGAATCATTTCCTCCCTGTTATGGATGAAGCGGTTTCGGCGTGCTAATGCTTGACCGAAGGCCGGTCCTCTTCGTCCGCCCACTTGATCGAATCGAGCTGATTGCGGAAATTGCGTCTGAAGTTCGCAAGATATTGCTGCCTGAGCTTGTCCCGTTCCACTATTTCCTCTTCGCTCAACCCGACGCTTTTCTGTTTGCGGGACAGCTCGTTGATCCGGGCGATCAGTTTCTCCACCTGCACTCACTCCTCTCCTGCTTCGCCGGAACTATCTATTACTTTGACATCTTCTTATATCCATTGTCAAGGCAGCGGGAAAGCAAGGGCAAATAAAAACGACCGGTCTTCACACCGGCCGAATATTCCGCAGGTCCGGGGTCAGGGAACCGTCTGTCCCAAGCCTGCGGCTCATCGCAGATCGGGCACGATCAGCGACATTCCCGGCACGATGTTGGACGAATCCAAACCGTTGCGCTTCTTCAGTTCATAAATGCGCCTTTGAATGTCGCCGTTCCCGTCCGGATGGGCCAGCGCGATGCTCCAAAGCGTGTCGCCTGGAGCGACGATAATCGTCTTCTCTCCCGCACCGGCAGGCTTCGGGGATACGCCGGAAGCGTCCGATACCCAGAATGAAAAAGCAATGGACAAAAACGCCAGCAGCGCCAGCGCGGCGAGAAGCCGGACGAAGCCCTTGCCAACGGTTGCCGTACCTGTCCGGGAAAGCGCTACGCAATTCTTTTTCCGATCTCTGTCATATATGCTGCGGTACGTTGTCGTATGAATCGTCATCGTTCAACACCCCAAACATTTGTTCTGTAATCAGAATATATCACGAACATATGTTTGAGGTCAATCGGTTTTCAGAACATTTGTTCCCGATTTTTTATAAAAATGCGAACCCGTGTTTCTCGAACTTATGTTTGTACGAACTCGGGTTCTATGTTAGAATAGTAACCAAATCAACTAATGGAGTGATGACGGTGTCGAAGATTTCCAACCGCCAGCAGGCAATTCTTGAGTTCATCAAGAACGAAGTACGGGAGAAAGGCTATCCGCCTTCCGTCCGTGAAATTGGCGAAGCGGTGGGACTAGCCTCCAGCTCAACCGTACACGGTCATCTGGACCGGTTGGAGAAGAAAGGGCTCATCCGCCGGGACCCGACCAAACCGCGCGCCATCGAAATTCTCGATCAGGACGAGAACGAAATTCCGTTTCCGGTCGCCGTGGCCAAAGTCCCCGTTGTCGGGAAAGTAACGGCGGGCGTACCGATTACGGCTACGGAGAACATTGAGGACTATTTTCCGCTCCCCGCCCATTTCGTAGGGGATCATGAAGTATTCATACTTAATGTCGTCGGTGACAGCATGATCGAAGCCGGCATTCACGACGGCGATTACGTCATCGTCAGGCAGCAATCGACGGCCAACAACGGCGACATCGTCGTGGCGATGAACGAAGATGACGAAGCGACCGTCAAAACGTTCTATAAGGAACGCGATCATATCCGGCTGCAGCCGGAAAACTCGACGATGGAACCGATATTGCTGAAAAACGTCACCATTCTCGGGAAAGTCATCGGCTTGTTCCGGGACATCCATTAATCGGACCGCCGTCCCTCATCGGCTTGTTTCGGGACATCCATAACCGGACCGCCGCTTTTATGCGGGAATCCCGTTTACCGATTTTTAAATCGGAATCACTATCGAACACCAGACAACCACCATCACCGCTTTGGACGGTAATGGTGGTTGTCTTTTGTTTCACGCCCATCGCATGTTCGGCAAAGACAACAGGATGGCGATCAGGCTCCCGCTGTGCGTCCGATTGCGAACCTCGAGGGCCCTATTCGCCAGCGTCACCCCCTCCGTACGACTGATTGTGACCTCCAAGGCCTTATTCGCTCGATCTATCCTCGCTGTGCGTCCGATTGCGAGCCTCGAGGGCCTTATTCGCTCGCGCCATTGCCACCAATCCCGAAATTGCTTTACTCCGGCTCCGCGGCTGCTGGAATCTGAAAGATACAAGCACTATAAAATAAGAAAAACGCCTGACGGCGTCTCTGTCTGAGGACGATACTGTTTCGCGATAAATGCTTATATGAACAAAAGACGACATGGCGGCCAGGGCTCAATTCGCCCTCGCCCCGCTGTGAACTGCCACCTGTCTCGAAATTGCTTTACTCCGGCACCGCAGCGGCCAGCATCCGGAAGATAGAAACCCAATAAAAGAACAAAGCTGCAAAAGTGCAACTTTTTCAGGGATAAAATAACCAAAACGGGAAAATTCCTGCGATAATGCAGTTTT
>NZ_BOVJ01000057.1 GCF_018403665.1 Paenibacillus cisolokensis | reverse complement strand
GTCGTTTATCCGCAGCTTGTTCGTCTAAAAAGAATAGCAAGCCGCTTGAAGCTGTCCCGGAGGTTGGGTAAACCTGCGGGGCAGCTTTTCTTTTTGTCCCATCAAGGATTAACGCGAAACGAGGACGATTTACATCCTTGACGGCCGGTGAAAAAGTTTTCCAGGCAGGCCTTTCCCGCGATTTTATCGAATTACCAGTAACATGACTTGTGAATGATCATAAGTAGAGCATGATTTTCCCATCGTTCCGACAGCACTTCGAAGCCGTCCTGCAACCGATTTGCAAGCGCTATCATTCGTTTGCCGAAAGCAAAGTCGCTGCCGGTTTAAGAAAAAGCGATCTCAAACCGGTGCTTCGGCATGCCGAAAAATAACCGCTCGAGGAGGTTTTCCCTTGAAAAAGTCTTTGTTGCTGTTCGTGTATGGATTACTGACGTTGTCCTTTTTGCTTTTTCTTTGGCAATACGGCATCCGGAACAGCGGAGAGGACGGCCTTGGCAAGCCGTCCGACGGTCTGGTCGGCGACGTGGAGGAGCAGTACGTGATGGTGACGTTTCAGTCGAACATCGACTATTGGCGGCCCGTTATGAAAGGGTTCGAGGATGCCGCCGCAAAGCTGAATGTCGCGGTCGATTTCCGGGGGGCGACGCAGTACGATCCGATCGAACAAATTACGGTGCTTGAACAGGTGATTGCCAGAAAGCCGGCCGGAATCGCCGTCACGGCGATCGATCCGGAAAAGCTGAACGAAGCGATCGGCAAGGCGGCGAAGGCGGGCATTCCGCTTGTGCTGTTCGATTCGGGAGCGGAAGGAAGCGGCGCGCAGTCCTTTGTCGGAACGGACAACTACCGCGCCGGGGCCGTCGCCGCCCGCGAATTGGCCAGGCGACTCAGCGGCCGTGGAACCGTCGCGGTCATTACGCAGCCAAACCAGTTGAACCACCGGCAGCGGACCGAAGGTTTCCAGGACACGATCGCCAAGGAGTTTCCCGGCTTAAGCATTGTGGAGGTGGCCGACGGGAAAGGGACGATCGACGCCTCCAGGCAAGCGGCCGAAGACATCGTCGCGCGCCATCCGGAACTCGACGGCTTCTTCGCCACGCAAGCCAATGGCGGCGTCGGCATCGGCCAGGCGATGAAGAAGCTGAAGCTGCCTAGCCGCAAGATCGTAATCGGCTTCGATACGGACAAGGGAACGCTGGACATGGTCAAGGACGGGACGATCGACGCCACGCTCGCGCAAGGCACCTGGAATATGGGCTACTGGTCGCTGCTGGGTCTGTTTCATCTGCGGCACGGGATTGTCCAGCCGAGCAGCGAGGAGAAAGGCGGCGTTCACCCGCTCCCTCCCTTTATCGATACCGGCATTACGAACGTCACCCAAGACAACGTCGAGCTTTTTTACGCCAGGTAGACGGGAAAGGAACGGGAAGATATGAACGGATATGAAGGTGTCCCTTTTTTCCAGCGTTTGCAGATGAAGCATTTGCCGATCCGCTACAAGCTGCTTATTCATTTTCTGTTCATCACGATCGTCCCGTCGCTGATGCTCGGCGTCCTGACGGACTGGGTCGTCAATCGGGTCATCGAACGGCAATTGAACGAAAATACGCTGCAGCTCATTGCGAAAGTGAACAAGTCGCTCGAATTTTACATGAGCAGCGCCCAAAACACGACCTATCTCCTTTCCTACAACCCGGAAATTCGCCAGTTTCTGAGCCGGGAACCGCTTGATACGGCCGCCAGAGAGAAAGCGCTGCAATTTCTGCGCGGCTTTCCGACGCTGCAGACCGAAATCGCCGGACTGATGGTCGTCAACGCGAGAGGGGAGTATTTGAGCAACGACATGTACGCCAAAGCTCCGGGAGATCTGACGCTGGAGACATGGTACCAGGAGGCGGTAGCCGCAAGAGGCATATTCAAAATCGTCGGCCATCCGTACAAGCGGAGCGTGACGACGCACGCCAACTACAAGGACAGCGAAGTCGTGTCCGCCGTCAGGGCGATTCTGGACCCGGAGACGCAGAAGGTACTGGGCGTCGTGTTAATCGACCTGAAGCTGCGGGTCGTCGCGGAGACGGCGAAGGATGTTCGCTTGGGCAAAACGGGGGTGCTGATGGTGCTGGACGAAAAAGGCGATCCGATTTATGTGCCGAAGCAGCTCGGGTTTCAAAACATTCCGAACCAATGGCTGAACGGGCAGCTGTCCGGCGAATTCGTGAAATCGGTTAACGGGCGAAAGCTGCAGTTTATTTTCCGGAAATCCCCGTTTACGGGCTGGTCGACGATCGGCGTGTTTTCGACGAAAGAGGCGGCTCCGGAAGCGCGGCGGATCCGTCTGTATGTCGGAACGTTCGTGTTCGTGGTCTGCTTCCTCGGCATAACGGCTTCATTCGCACTGTCGCATTCCATCTCAAGGCCGATTCATCGGTTGATGACGTTTATGCAGCGGGCGGAGGCAGGCGACTTGACGACGCGTTATTGGGGGGACAGCCGGGATGAAATCGGGATGCTTGGCCGCAGCTACACGAGCCTGCTGACCAAAATTAACGATTTGCTGCAATTGACCGAGAAGCAGGAAAAGCAGAAACGGGAAGCGGAGCTCCGCATTTTGCAGGCGCAGATCAAACCTCATTTTCTTTACAATACGCTCGATACGATCCAGTGGATGGCGCGCAAGCAGGGGGCGGAGGATGTCTCCGAGATGGTGCAGTCGCTGTCCCGCCTGTTCCGGATCGGGCTGAGCAAAGGAAACGAATTCGTCCCGCTTGCCGAGGAGTTCGAACATGTCCGCAGCTATTTGCAAATCCAGAAGCAGCGGTACAAAAACAAACTGCAGTATACGCTCGATCTCGATCCGAACATTGCCCATTGCTCCGTGCCGAAGGTCATCCTCCAGCCGATTGTGGAAAACGCCATTTACCACGGTATCAAGGAACGGAGAGGGCCGGGAAGCGTCGCGGTCAAAGGCGAGCGGCAGGGAGACCGCATTGTGCTGACGGTCGCCGACGATGGCGCGGGAATGGACAAGGAAACGCTCGGAGACATTCGCCGCAAGCTGGATCGCGGGACGGACGCGCAAATGGAAACGTCACGTTCCGGGTACGGGCTGGCCAATGTGCAGGCGCGGCTTAAACTGACTTACGGCGCGGAAGCGGCCGATCTGTTCATCGAGAGCGAACGCGGGAAAGGCACGGCGGTCAAACTGGTCTACCCGCTGACGGAGGAGGAATGACCTGTGAATGGATATAAATGGAAGGTTATTATTGCAGACGACGAACCGATCATTCGCGAAGGGCTGCGGGATGCCGTCGATTGGGACGAAATGGATTTTGCCGTGGCCGGCGAGGCGGAGGACGGCGAGGAGGCGCTGGAGCTGGCGCTAGAGTGCAGAGCGGATCTGATGCTCGTGGACTTGAATATGCCGATCATGAACGGCATGGCGCTCATTCAGGAGGTCAGGCGCGAGCTGCCGGACTGCCGGATCGTCATCGTGACGGGGCATGACGAGTTCGGTTATGCGCAGCAAGCGATTCGTTACGGTGTGGACGATTATATTTTGAAGCCGGCAACCCCGGAGCAGCTTGCCGAAGTGCTGCGCGGCATCCGGGATCAGCTGGAGCGTTCCCGGACGCAGGAGAAGCATCTGAAGCTGGCGTCGCAGCAAATTCGCAAAAACATTCCGCTGCTGCGCGAACGGTTCTGCCACGAATGGATCGAGAACGCGATCAGCGTTCAGGAAGTCGAAGAGCAGCTCCGTTTTTTGCTGCTGCCCGACTCGCCCCCGGCGATGGTCGGGATCGTACGCTGGCCGGAAGTGGACTTGGGGCAGTCCGTCCGCTCGGAACGCGACCGGCAGCTTATGCTGTTTGCGATCGAAAATATCGCCGAAGAACTGATCGCCCCGTCCCCGCACGTGCTGTTCCGCGATGATTTCGGATTCATCTGCGCTATCGTATGGGAATCATCCGATACCGCTTTGTTCGCTTCGGTCGAGCAAGCGGTCGTCCGCTATCTGAAGCTGCACGTGGTGGCGCAGGCCGTACCGGTGGAAGGCGGCTTTCGGGGAGTGGAGTCCGCCTATCGGAAAGCGCGGGGAGGCGTATACAAGGAAACGTCGATCTCGCCGGTCGTTCGCAGGGCGCGGCAATATTTGCGCGACCATTATGACGATCCGCAGCTGTCGCTGGAAAGCGTGGCGAAGGCGGTCGGGGTGTCTTCCGTCTATTTAAGCCGCCTGTTCAAGCAAGAGCTGGGCACCACGTTCGTGGCCTTGCTGACGCAGATTCGCATTTCGAAAGCGATCCAGCTGCTCGGGTCGACAAACCGCAGCATCGCGGACATCGCGGAAGCGGTCGGTTACGAATCGCAGCACTATTTCAGCACGGCGTTCAAAAAAGCGGTAGGCGTATCGCCGAACCGTTACCGGAAAGGCGAAGCCGCCGGCGAGGATGCATAAGAAAAGCTATATTTTCTTAAAAAGGTGTCGTTTTAGTCGAAAGACGATGGAAGCGCTGCCATGATAAAGTTTTCTCAGTCAAAACGAAAGGGGAGTTTTGAAGTGAAGAAAACATTACCGGCAGCAGTATGGATCATCGCGCTCGCACTCGTACTCGCGCTCGCCGCTTGCGGAAGCGGCCATGACGGCGGCGCTCAAGGGACCGCTTCGGACGGCTCTTCCGGCGGCAAGAGCGGCGGCAAGGGCACCATCGGGATTGCGATGCCGACCAAGTCGTCGGAACGGTGGGTGAACGACGGCGCCAACATGGTGAAGGAGTTCGAGGCGCTCGGCTACTCGACGGACCTTCAATATGGCGAAGACATTATCGAAAACCAGGTTTCCCAGATCGAAAACATGATCACCAAAGGTGTCAAGCTGCTTGTCATTGCCTCCATTGACGGAGAAGCGCTTACGGACGTCATTCAGAAGGCGGCCGATCAGAATATTCCGGTCATCGCTTACGACCGGTTGATCAAGAAAACCGAGCATGTCAGCTATTACGCCACGTTCGACAATTTCAAGGTCGGCGTGCTGCAAGGCTCCTATATCGAAGAAAAGCTTGGCCTGAAAGAAGGAAAAGGGCCGTTCAACATCGAGCTGTTCGCCGGATCGCCGGACGACAACAATGCGTACTTCTTCTTCGACGGGGCGCTGAGCGTGCTTCAGCCGTACATCGATTCCGGCAAGCTGGTCGTCCGCAGCGGACAGACGAAGTTCGAACAGGCGGCCACGCTGCGCTGGGACGGCGGCGTTGCGCAATCCCGGATGGATAACCTGCTCAGCGCCAACTACACCGCGGAACGGGTCGACGCGGTCCTGTCCCCGTATGACGGCATCTCGATCGGCATTCTGTCCTCTCTCAAAGGCGTAGGCTACGGTTCCGCCGACAAGCCGCTGCCGATCATCACCGGCCAGGACGCGGAGCTGGCTTCCGTCAAGTCGATTATTGCCGGCGAGCAGACGCAAACGGTATTCAAGGATACCCGGGAGCTGGCCAAAGTCGCCGTCAAAATGGCCGATGCGATTCTGAACGGCCAGACGCCGGAAGTCAACGACGAGAAGACGTACGACAACGGCGTCAAAATCGTCCCCTCCTACCTGCTCACGCCAGTATCCGTGGACAAATCCAACTACAAGGAAGCGCTTGTCGACACGGGTTACTATACCGAAGACCAATTGAAATAATGCAGGAAGCTGCGGGCCGGGGTTATTTCCGGCCCCGTTTTAAATCATTTCCTGAAGGAAGAAAGGCCGGGTGACGAGATGATGGACGCGATCCTGGAGATGCGGCGGATTACGAAAACATTCCCCGGCGTCAAGGCGCTGGAGAATGTCAACCTGAAGGTTAGGGCAGGCGAAATTCACGCGCTCTGCGGCGAGAACGGCGCCGGCAAGTCGACGCTGATGAAGGTGCTGAGCGGGGTATACCCGCACGGCTCCTACGAAGGCGAAATTCTGTTCAAGGGCCGGATTTGCCAGTTTAAAGACATCAAGCAAAGCGAACAGATGGGCATCGTCATCATTCATCAGGAGCTCGCGCTCATTCCGTATCTGTCGATTGCGGAAAACATTTTTCTCGGCAACGAGCAGAAGCGCGGCGGTTTTATCGACTGGAACGAGACGTTCGTCAAAACGAAGGCGCTGCTGGAAACCGTCGGTTTGAAGGAGCATCCGAACACATTGATTCAAAGCTTGGGCGTCGGCAAGCAGCAGCTGGTCGAAATCGCCAAAGCTCTGTCCAAAAAGGTGCAATTGCTCATTCTGGACGAACCGACGGCCGCGCTCAACGAAGAAGACAGCGAAAATTTGCTGAAGCTGATCCTGCAGCTTAAAGCGCAGGGCATCTCCTCGATTATCATTTCGCACAAGCTGAACGAAATTGCCAAAGTGGCGGATTCGATCACCATTATCCGGGACGGAAAAACGATTGAGACGTTGGATATGCGGGCGGACCATGTAACCGAAGACCGGATTATTAAAGGGATGGTAGGCCGGGATTTGACGAACCGTTATCCGGAACGAACGCCCGACATCGGAGAAACGATCTTCGAAGTCCGCAACTGGAATGTCTATCATCCGCAGCAGGACCGCAAAGTGATCGACGACGTCCATTTTCATATACGCCGGGGCGAAATTGTCGGCATTGCCGGGTTGATGGGAGCGGGACGAACCGAACTGGCCATGAGTATATTCGGCAGGTCGTACGGCCGCCAGATCAGCGGACAAATCTACAAGAACGGCCGGGAGCTGCGGATTCGCACCGTCAGCGACGCGATCGACAACGGGATCGCCTACGTAACCGAGGACCGCAAGCAATACGGTCTTATTCTGATCGACGACATCAAGCGGAACATAACGCTCGCCAATCTGGTCCGGATTTCCCGCAATACGGTCGTGAACGAAAACGAGGAGTTTGTGGTCGCCGAGACATTCCGCCGGAAAATGAACATCAAAACGCCCTCGGTGCTGCAGAAAACGGGCAACCTGAGCGGCGGCAACCAGCAGAAGGTCGTGCTCAGCAAGTGGATTTTTCCGAACCCGATATCCTCATGCTGGACGAACCGACCCGGGGGATCGACGTCGGCGCCAAATATGAAATCTATACGATTATGAATCAATTGGCCGCGGAAGGAAAGGGCCTGCTGCTCATCTCCTCGGAGCTTCCGGAAATTCTCGGCATGTGCGACCGGATTTACACGATGAGCGAGGGCCGCCTCACCGGCGAAGTCCGGCGCCAGGACGCAAGCCAGGAATTGCTGATGAAATATATGACGAAAGGCAAGGGGAATGAATGATGGACGTCATCAAGAATGTGTTCCGAACGAACATCCGGCAATACGGAATGATCGTCGCGCTGGTGTTGATCACGCTGCTGTTTCAGTTTTTGTCGGACGGCATTTTGCTGAAGCCGCTCAACGTGACGAACCTGATTCAACAGAACAGCTACATTCTGGTGCTTGCCATCGGGATGGTCATGGTGATCATTACCGGCCACATCGATTTGTCTGTCGGTTCGGTCGCCGCATTCGTCGGCGCGCTGTCCGCTATTATGATGGTGGATTACGGCATGCCGTTTTACGCCGCGACGGTGCTGTCGCTGTTGATCGGGGCTGCCGTGGGCGCTTGGCAAGGGTTTTGGGTCGCCTATGTCAGAATTCCGTCCTTCATCGTTACGCTTGCCGGCATGCTGCTGTTCCGCGGCCTCACGATGATCGTGCTGAACGGCCAGTCGATCGCGCCCTTTCCGAAGGCGTTTCAGAAGATCAGCACCGGTTTTCTTCCGGATTTCGGCAGCAACTCCGTTCATATGCTGACGATTGTCGTCGGCGCTGCGCTCTCGCTCGTGACGGTTGTCCAGGAACTCCGCAGCCGGCGCACCCAGCAAAAGTACGGGTTCGACGTGCTGCCGATGCCGTGGTTCGTCCTGAAGCTGGCGGTTATGGTAGCGGTGATCAATATTTTCACGTTTGTCCTTGCCCGGTACAAAGGTATACCATTTATTCTGATTCTGCTGTTCGCGCTTGTCGTGGTATATACGTTCGTGATGAAAAGGACGGTCATGGGGCGGCACGTCTACGCGATCGGAGGCAACGAGAAGGCCGCGAAGCTGTCGGGCGTCAAAACGAAGAAGGTGACGTTCTGGGTTTTCGTCAACATGGGCGCGCTGGCCGCGCTTTCCGGCCTGATCTATGCGGCAAGGCTGAATGCCGCCACGCCCAAGGCGGGCGTCAACTTCGAGCTGGACGCGATTGCGGCGGCGTTTATCGGCGGCGCCTCGGCTTCCGGCGGCATCGGAACGGTCGTTGGCGCCATTATCGGCGGTCTCGTGATGGGCGTCATGAACAACGGGATGTCGCTGATCGGCCTCGGCATCGACTGGCAGCAGGGAATCAAGGGGCTCGTTCTGCTGCTTGCCGTCAGCTTTGACATTTACAATAAAAACAAGAGCGGGGCTTAACGGCATACTGGAACAGCTGAACAAGCGGGCGGTTTCGAGGTCTGGACAGACCGGCGGAACCGCCCGCTTTATTGCGATCCAGGAAGAACTTTCGAAAATATTTTTTTCGAAATAAAACGTAATTGTTGACAGAGGTTAACGTGCAGTCTTATTATAAAATCGAAACAAATCGAAATTATTTAAAATGATTCGTAACTTTTTGACCGCGATTGATCAAGTTCGCGATATCGCGAACATCGATCTCGCGAACTTACGGCGAACGGCGATATCATCAAAGGCGCCGTCAGGCAGCCTTGAGGGGTGATGGGCGTGAATCGGGTGTTTACAATCGGCGAGATGCTGGTCGAAATTATGCGGACCGAGACCAATTGCCCGCTTTCGGAGCCGGGGCTGTTTGCCGGGCCTTATCCGAGCGGGGCGCCGGCGATCTTCATCGATGCGGCGGCCAAGTGGGGATTGCAGGCCGGCATCGTCGGGGCGGTAGGCCAGGATGCGTTCGGACGCTGCCTCATCGATCGGCTTGAGCGAGATGCCGTGGACTGCTCTTGCGTTTACCGCAGCGCCAGGACGACCGGCATGGCATTTGTCACGTATTTCGACGACGGCTCGCGCGAATTTTGTTTCATATGAAAGATTCCGCCGCCGTGGACGTCCGGCATCCCGCGGACGCCCGATATTTGGCCGGAACGAAGGTATTGCATATCAGCGGCACGAGCCTGACGGTCAACGAAGCTTACCGCAGCCTCATCTACGATGCGATCGGTCAGGTCAAGCAAGACGGCGGCATAGTGACCTTCGATCCGAATTTGCGGCCTGAGCTGGCCGAGGACCGAAGCTGGCGGAGCTGGTACGATCCGGTGCTTCAACATACGGACATCCTGCTGCCGAGCGGGGAGGAGCTCGAATGGCTAACGGGCTGCGACCGTGCGGATGAAGCGGCCGCCCGGCTGCACGAGCAGGGGATCGGCACGGTCGTCAGGAAGATGGGGGAGAAGGGCAGCATGGTCTATCTCGACGGCGCCGCTTCCGTATCGGCGCCGGGATTCCGGGTCGATTGCGTCGATCCGACCGGGGCCGGCGACATCTTCAACGCGGGAGTCGTATACGGTTATTTGCATGGCTGGTCCTGGGAAACGACGCTCCGTTTCGCGAACGCGGCGGCCGCGCTCTCGACAACGGCGAGGGGGCCGATGGAGGGCATCCGGGATATACGGTCGATCCAAGCCTTTGCCGGCCTCTAAAAAAATCGAATTGCAGAAAGGAAGGCATCCGCCATGGCTTTGGTTTCTTCAACTCCGTTACTGATCGAGGCCAGACAACGGGGCTACGGCATCGTCGCCTTCAACGTCCATACGCTTGAAATGCTGCAGGCTGTCGTGGAAGCGGCCGAGGAGAGCCGTTCTCCATTGATCTTGCAAACGACGGTCGGAACGGTCAAACATTTGGGCATCGAGTATATTGTCGGTGCCGCGCAGACGGCGGCCAGGAGGGTCAGCGTGCCGATCGCGCTGCACCTCGATCATTGCCAAGACTTCGAGCTGATTTTGCAATGTATGCGCGCAGGCTACACTTCGGTGATGATCGACCAGTCGATGCATCCGTTCGAGCGGAATGTGGAGATGACCCGCAAGGTCGTCGAGGTCGCGCGCGCGCTGAACGTCAATGTGGAGGCGGAGCTGGGCAAAGTCGGCGGCGTGGAAGACGACATCCGTGTGGAAGACGATAAGGCCACGCTGGCCGATCCGGAGGAGTGCCGACGATTCGTCGAACTGACGGGGGTTCCGACGCTGGCTCCGGCCATCGGCACCGCGCACGGCATTTATAAAGGCGAGCCCGACATCGATTTTCGAAGGATCGAGGACATTGCCGGTAAAGTCGAAGTCCCGCTGGTGCTGCACGGCGGCTCCGGCATTCCGGAGGCGCAGATCAAACGGTGCGTATCGCTCGGTATGGCCAAAATCAATGTGGCGACCGAACTGAAGAACGCATTTTCATTGTCGCTGCAGCAATCGTTTGCCGCAAACCCCGACGATCTCGATCCCCGTTCGTATATGTCGGCAGCCAAACAAACCGTCAAACGTTTGGCGCAGGAGAAAATGCGGTTGAGCGGATGCGCGGGCAAAGCGTAGCCGGCCCGGTAATCGGGAAAGGGGGCGATGGACATCGCGAATTCTTTTTTGGTCGGCATCGACGTCGGGACATCGGGCTGCAAAATCGCATTGTTTACGCCGGACGGCGACATTCTGTTCCAGGGAACGACCCGCTATCCGACGCATTACCCGCAGCCCGGCAGCGTCGAGCAAAATCCCGGGGACTGGTGGAAGGCCGTTTGCGACGGCCTCCGTCAAATGTTTCACCGTACCGGTATTCATCCGGCACATATCAAGGGCATCGGCGTGGACGGCATGAGCGGGGCGGCCGTTCCCGTGGACCGGCAAGGCCGGGCGCTGCGCAACGCCATGATTTGGCTGGATCGGCGAACGGTCAGGCAGTGCGAAACGATCGCGGAGCGGATCGGTGCGGAGCGATTGTTCGCGGTATCGGGCAATCCGATATCGCCTTCGTACGTTACGGGCAAAGTGCTGTGGATCAAAGAGAACGAGCCGGATATTTACAGCCGGACGGAGAAGGTGCTTCAATGCAACGGCTATATCGTCTATAAGCTGACCGGCCGCTATTCCCTGGACGTATCGCAGGGCAACGGGTTTCATGCGTTCAACATCGAAACGCTCGCATGGGACGAGACGCTGTGCGAGCGGATGGGCATCGCCCCCGAGCTGCTCCCGCCGATCTATCGGTGCAGCGATGTAGTCGGCGAGGTCACGCTTGCGGCAGCTGCGGAAACCGGACTGGCAGCCGGGACGCCTGTCGTCGCGGGCGGATTGGATGCGGCATGCGCCGCACTGGGAGCCGGCGCGGTTCTGCCGGGCGAGGTGCAGGAGCAAGGCGGGCAAGCCGGCGGCATGAGCATTGTGATGGATCGCCCGGTCAAAAACGACAAGCTGATTCTCAGCGGCTATGTGCTGCCGGACCGATGGATTCTTCAGGGCGGAACGGTCGGCGGCGGCAGCCTGAATTGGCTGAAAAGGGAGTTTGCCGGCGATGCGCAGGACGATTTCTTCGCAGCGGCGAACGAAGCGGCTTCGCGAATCCGCCCCGGCAGCGAGGGGCTGCTGTTTCTGCCCTACATGGCGGGCGAACGCTCGCCGATCTGGGACCCGCATGCTCGCGGCGTGTTTCTCGGCTTAAGCTTCGAAACGACGAAAGGCCATATGATCCGGGCGATCATGGAAGGCTGCGCCATGGCGCTGAGGCATAATCTGGTCACGGCCGAAGCGTCCGGCGTTCCCGTGAATGCGCTGCACAGCGTCGGCGGAGCGGCCAACAGCACGCTGTGGACGCAGATCAAAGCGGATGTCACCGGCAAGACGTTTAAAATTCCGTCCTCCGATTCGGCGGCGGCCTTGGGCGCGGCCATTTTGGCCGGTATCGGCTCCGGCGTTTACAAGAACGGCGAGGATGCGGTCGCAAGGACGGTTCGGATGCAGCGCGAACAGACGCCGATCGCGGACAACGAACGGATTTACCGCGACGTCTTCGAGCTTTATCTGGAATGCTACGAACGGCTGAAAGATCTTTTCCAAGGATGGGTGGGTGACGCATATGAAAGCAGCGGTGCTGCATGCGCGGAATGTAATCCGGGTGGAGGACGTTGCGGTTCCGTCTCTTCAGCCGCATGAAATTTTGGTGAAGGTGAAGGCGACAGGCATTTGCGGTTCGGACCTGCCGAGAGTGCTCGGCAATGCGGCCCATCATTATCCCATCGTGCTCGGTCACGAATTTTCCGGCGTGGTGGAACGGATCGGAGCAGGCGTTTCCAGGGTGAAGGTCGGCGATCGCGTAGCGGGCGTGCCGCTCATGCCTTGCTTCCGCTGCCACGATTGTCAGGCCGGAAATTATGCGCAGTGCAAATCTTACTCGTTTATCGGTTCGCGGGTGAACGGAAGCTGGGCGGAATACGTCGTCCTGCCGGAAATGAACGCGATCCCGCTCGACGATGCGGTCAGCTTTGAAGAAGCCGCCTTCGTCGAACCGTCCTCCGTGGCGCTTCATGCTCTGCAGCACATTCGTTTCGAAGGCGGCGGACAAGTGGCCATTCTCGGCGGCGGCAATATCGGCCTGCTGGCGTTGCAATGGGTCAAACTGATGGGCGCCCGGGAGGTCACCGTGTTCGATATTGACGATGACCGGCTGGCACTGGCCCGAAAGTTGGGCGCGGACTATGTGCTGAACAATCTGCGGGCTGCCACTGAGGAAAGCTGGAGACAGATTACGGGCGGCAGAGGTTATGAGGTCGTTCTCGAAACGGCCGGTTCCGATGCGACGATAAAGCAAAGCTTCGAGCTCGCCGCGAACAAGGCGAAAGTTTGCTTTATCGGGACGCCTGTGCGGGATTTGACGTTTTCTCCGAAACGGTTTGAGCTGATGAACCGCAAGGAATTTACGCTGACCGGCTCGTGGATGTCCTACAGCGCCCCGTTTCCCGGCAAGGAATGGGAGACGACGCTGCATTTTCTGAAGCAAGGCAAATTGAATTTCAAGGATCTGATCGACCGGACATTTCCGCTTGATGAAATTAACGCGGCCTTCGATTTGTACCGGACGCCCGGCGGCGTCAAAGGCAAAATGATGCTGCTTCCCGGCTGATTGCCTGCCTGCTTCAAATTTCCTATACTAGAAACTGTGCCGCAACGAAACCCTCCGGAGCCGATCGATGGCGTCAGCTCGGATCATGGAAAGGAAAATCAGCGATGGGCGAGCAGCGGAAGCAACGAAAGATGCGCAGCCTGGAAAGGCAGCAGTTTATTCTCGATTATTTGAAAAGCCATAAAAGCGTCGATGTGTCGTTTCTCAGCTCCGCGCTGTCGGTGTCCGAGGTGACGGTGCGAAAAGATCTCGAGAAGCTCGAGCAGGACAATTGGCTGATCAGAAGTCATGGCGGGGCTGTGCTCAACGAGAAGCTGTTTATCGAACCGTCCTTTGTCGAGAAGGAGGATCGGCTGGCGGCCGAGAAATCGGCGATTGCCGCCGAGGCCGCCAAGCTGATTCGGGACGGAATGGTCGTGGCGATCGCTCCGGGAACGACCGCCGGCCGGATAACCGAGCATATTCGGGACCGTTCCTCGCTGACGGTCGTCACCAACGCGGTCAACGTGGCCACGGCGCTTATGGGCCGCCCCGGCATCGAGTTGTTTATGACAGGCGGCCGTTTGCGGCCCAACACGTTCGCGCTGATCGGCGAAACGGCCGAGAAATCGCTTGACGGCGTCTATACGGAGTATGTGTTCTTCGGCGCGAACGGCTTCGGTGTGGAGAAAGGCTTTACTACGCCCAGCATGGAGGAGGCGAGAGTGGTGCGGAAGCTGATCGATAACGCCAGGCATGTCGTGGCGCTTGTCGATCATAGCAAATTCGACACGTTCGCCTTTTACCGGATCGTGGACTCCCATCAAGTACACACCGTCATTACCGACTCGAAGGCGCCGCCGGATCAGCTGGACCAGCTTCGAGAGCGGGGCATTCGGGTGATTGTAACCTGACATACTTACTTTCAAGACTCTTTCCTGGCGTCGTCCAACGATAGAAAGTGGCGATGACCCGAAAGGGTCTTTTCTATTATTTGGTAAAATATTTTTGGATCATTGATGCACTTCATGACGCACTCCAGTATACAAAATGTTAAATAAAACGCTTTCATTTTATAAAAAAATCGTATATCAATTCCAAAACGCGTTCATTTCAACCCCTTTCATCCTAAATTATGATGGAGCTAAGGTTAACGCCTTAATTAAGCTATGGGGGAATGAAAATGGTGCAGAGATTCAAAATGTTAAGTGCGTTGCTGCTCGTGTTCGTCCTGGTCCTCGCCGGTTGCGGCACATCAGGCGGCGGCAACGGAGGCAGTAGCGAAACGAACGCGGGCGATCAGGCAGCAAACCAATCCGCCGCGAATAAAAGCGATAACAAGAAGGAATTCGAAGGTGTGACGCTAACTCTTGCAACCGTTAACAATCCGGATATGAAAATTATGCAGAAGCTGACTCCCGTTTTCGAAGAACAAACGGGCATTAAAGTCAACTATGTCGTCCTGCCCGAGAACGATCTCCGCAAGCAAGTGACGATGGACGTCTCTTCGGGAGCCGGCAAATTTGACATCGTGACGATCGGAACCTACGATACGCCGATCTGGGCGAAAAACGGCTGGATCGAAAATATGGATCCCTATTTGTCCAATATGTCGGACGAAGAGAAACAAGCGTACGATCTGGAAGACATATTCCCTTCCATCCGCGACGCGCTCTCCTATGACAACCATCTTTACGCCATTCCGTTCAACGCGGAGAGCAGCATCCTGTACTACAACAAGGAGAAGCTGGCGAAAGCCGGTGTCGAAATTCCGAAAAATCCGACCTGGGAGCAAGTGGCCGAAGCCGCAAGGCAAGTGAAAGCGGCAAACAACGAACCGGGCATTATTATTCGCGGTCTCCCGGGCTGGGGTGAAATGCTGGCGCCGGTCAACACGATTATCAATGCGTTCGGCGGCCGCTGGTACGATGAAAACTGGAACGCGCAGCTGGACAGTCCCGAAACCGTAGCGGCGATCCAATTCTATGTCGACCTTCTGGCTGCGGCCGGACAGCCGGGGGCGACGACGACCGGCTTTACGGAAGCGTTGACGCTGATGCAGCAGGGAAAAGCGGCCATGTGGTACGATGCGACGACCGCTGCCGGCTTCCTTGAAGACCCGAAGGTTTCCACGATTGCGGGTAAAGTAGGCTATGCGCTGGCGCCGAGCCAGGCCAAAGACAACAACGGCTGGCTGTGGTCCTGGGCGCTCGGCATCGAAGCATCCAGCAAAAACAAAGAAGCCGCGTTCAAATTCGTGACGTGGGCAACAAGCAAAGAATACATCCAGCTGGTCGGGGAGTCGGAAGGCTGGGTGGTCGTTCCCGGAGGAACGCGGAAATCGACGTATGAGAACGAGAATTACAAGAAAGCGGCTCCGTTTGCCGACATCACGCTGGAAGCGATGAACAGCACGAACTATAAGGAACCGTCCCTGAAGCCGGTGCCGTATGTCGGCATTCAGTATGTCGCGATCCCGGAGTTTCAGCAATTGGGCACCGAGGTCAGCCAGGATATCGCCGCAGCGATCGCAGGCAGCAAAACGGTGGAGCAAGCGATGAAGGATGCGCAGGCCAGGGCGGAACGAGTGGCCGTTGACGGCGGATACAAGAAATAGTGTAAAAATAATGAACCAGGGTTGATGAATATGCATAAACCAACAGGCATCCCGGACAAAAAAGGGTTCGCTCCGCCGGTGAGGCGGCTGCTGTGGCCGAGCATTATTTTCGTTGCTCTCATTACGCAAATCCCGTTTTTGGTCACCATTTATTACAGCTTGCACGATTGGAACCTGATGCGGCCCGACAAAGGGATCACCTTCTCAGGTATACGCAACTACTCGAAAATTTTGTCGGATGCGGCTTTTTATGAGGTATTGGGGAACACGTTTCTGTTGACGGGCGGAGCGCTGATCGTATGTCTCGTCGTAGGTCTTGTTTTCTCGCTCTTGATGAACCGGGATTTTTTCGGCAAAGGAATCGTCCGCACGATGCTGGTGTCGCCATTCTTTATTATGCCGGCCGTGGCAGGCATTGTGTGGAAAACGATGCTTTTAAATCCGAGTTTCGGATTGACGGCTTACTTTGCTTCGCTGTTTCATTTTCCGTTGATCGATTGGCTGGCGTCTTATCCGTTAATGACGATCGTATTGATGGTCGCCTGGCAATGGATTCCGTTCTTTATGCTGATTTTATTGGCGGGTCTCCAGTCCGTGCCGGATGACGTCATGGAAGCCGCTCACCTGGATGGGGCAAACGCCTTGCAGCGGTTTCAGCATGTGATATTGCCGCACCTGCTGAAATATATCGAGGTTGCGGTGCTGCTCGGATTGATCTTCATTATGCAAACCTTCGGCGAAATTTACGTGACGACGGCCGGGGGGCCGGGCTATGCGTCCACGAACCTTCCGTATTTCGTATACCGGGTCGGGTTCCAGGGCTGGGACGTCGGCGGAGCATCCGCAGTCGGCGTCATCATCGTGCTGATGACCATCGTGCTGATGACAGCGCTGTTCAAGTTTTTACGCAAAACGTTTCAAGGAGAGCTGACATGAAAAAGTCGTTGCCCCGCTGTTGACGCTGCTGACCTATGTCATGGCCGTCGTTTACTTCTATCCGGTGCTCTGGATGCTCATGACCGGGTTCAAATCGGAGGGCGATGCCGTCAAAATGCCGCCTTCGCTGCTGTTCTCTCCGACCATGGAGAACTACCGGCTTATTTGGGACAGCGGAGTGGCGGCCTTCTTCGGCAATTCCGTCATCGTGACGCTGACCTCGACGCTGTTCGCGTTGCTTTTGGGTGTGCCGGCGGCTTACGGTCTGGCCATGTTCAAGCTGAAACGTTCCGAGGATGTGTTGTTCTGGTTTATGTCCACGAAATTTTTGCCGGTGGCGGGCATTATTATCCCGCTCTATATGCTGCTTAAAGAAATACGTCTGCTGGACAATTTGTGGGCGCTGTTTTTCCTATACACGGCGATGAACGTACCTCTTGTAGTATGGATGATGCGCTCTTTCTTCAAGGAGGTTCCGCTCGAAGTGATGGAATCCGCGCGAGTGGACGGCGCATCCGATACGCGGACATTTTTTCAGATTACGCTGCCGCTCGTCAGACCGGGCCTGATTTCGACGGCGCTGTTGTCGTTTATTTTCGCCTGGAACGAATTTTTCCTTGCCGTCAGTTTAACCGCCACGAATGCGGCGACGATGCCGGTTCACATGGCATCCTTCATGACCCAGCAGGGGCTCTTCTGGGCCAAAATGTCGTCGGTCGCGTCCATTGCGGTCGTTCCCGCGCTGCTATTGGGGTGGTTCACGCAAAAACAGTTGGTTCGCGGGATGACGATGGGAGCTGTAAAAGGGTAATCAAATAGCGATGCGGAGGTAACGGAAATGACCATTCGAACGATGAGAGCGCTTGTGATTGAGGAACCGCGAAAGGCGATCGTGAAGCAGGTTCCCTACCCGAAGCCCGGCAAACATGAGGTCACCATCAAGGTAGACAGCGTGGGGATTTGCGGAACGGATATTCATATTTTCGAAGGCGATTTTATTTCCCCTTATCCGATCATTCCCGGGCATGAATTTTCCGGTACGATTCATGAACTGGGGGAAGGCGTATCGGGATGGGAGATCGGGGAGGCGGTGAGC
The DNA here is from genome assembly GCF_018403665.1 of Paenibacillus cisolokensis. Taxonomy (GTDB): domain Bacteria; phylum Bacillota; class Bacilli; order Paenibacillales; family Paenibacillaceae; genus Paenibacillus_AH; species Paenibacillus_AH cisolokensis. The sequence goes on along the minus strand of NZ_BOVJ01000057.1, from coordinate 28,459 downwards.
GCGGATCCGTCGCTGTTTGCGGTTCCTGTCCGTTCTGTCTGACCGGCCGCGGCAATCAATGCGAGAACTGGGGAGCGCTGGGGAATACGACCGCCGGAACGATGGCCGAGTATGTTGTCGTTCCGGCCAAAATCTGGTGCGGATTCCGCCGACGATGACGATGTCGGAGGCGGCGTTTATCGAGCCGCTCGCCTGTGTCGTGCATGGGATGAATCGGCTGCAGATCAAGGCCGGAGACCGGGTGCTGCTGTTCGGCGCAGGCGCGATGGGGCAGCAGCTGGTGCAGGCGATCGCCCGCTCGGGGGCATCGGAGCTTGTCGTCGTGGATGTCGCCGAATCCAAGCTGGAAATGGCATGCCGATACGGCGCAACCAAAGGGGTTCTAAGCCGGGATGTCGGAGATGCGCTGTCCAAAGCGAACTATCCGCACGGCTTTGACATCGTCGTGGATGTGACCGGCATCCCGGCCGTCATCGAGCAGGCATTCGATTATTTGGGACCGGCAGGAAAATTTCTGCAGTTCGGCGTGACGCCGGAAAAGGCCAAGGTGCAGGTAAGCCCCTTTAAGCTTTACAACAAGGACTGGACGCTGCTCGGCTCGATGGCGATCAACAACACGTTCATTCCGGCGTATCACTGGCTGAAAGATAAACGAATCGAAGTCCGGCATCTGGTTTCCAAACAGATCTCGCTGGAAGAAACCGTATCCTTTTTCCACTCTGTCCGCGATCCGAACCTCTTCAAAGTGCAAATCAAAATCTGACCGGCGGGCAGTGCCCGAAACCCGCGGCATGACGGTCAGTTTGGGTCTCTTACCGGACTGACCGTTTCATGCTTTCCGGACAACTGCCTTTACTGCGACGTTCCGGCTTTGTCCAACAGGTTGTCGATTTTTCGCTTCAGCTCGTCCAGACCTTGCCGGGTGTCGGCATACTCGCCGTTGACCATCTTCTTCAAGGCGGAGGCCCACTCGTTCGTCGTATCGAAGAAGGAAGCGTGCGGCGTAAACAGCGTCCTCGCGTTCTCCAACTGCTCATTCAACGTTTGTTCCAAACCTTCGACTTTTCGGATATGCCTTACATAATCTTTGTCCGCCATAACCGATCGGCGTGCGGGATGAACGAGGTTGGCATTTAGTGCGGCCCAACGGATAAAGTCTTTCGAGGTGAAGTACTGCATGAACAGCCATGAAGCTTCCTTGTGATTGGACGCATTGTTCATTCCGAGTCCCCATGCCCATAAATTGGAGGCGACCTTGACGTTCGGATTGACTAACGGAGCCGGAGTAAAGACGATATTGCCCGATTCTTTGGAGTAACCTTCGACATTTTGCATATAGGCGTTGATGTCGGCGTCGAACAGCATGGCGACCTTGCCTGCGCCCAGATCGGCGCTCGCCTCATTCCATGGATTTTGCCGCCAGGAACTGACGGAAGAACAGCTGTGAACCAGCTTTACCCACATCTCGGTAGCTTCCACGGCTTTGTCCGAATTAACCGCCGAACGGAGCCGGCCGTTCTCCATGACGAAATCGTTTGCGCCAAAGTTCGCAAACATCGTAATAAACGAGGAGGAAAGACTGTTCCATTTTCCGAGATGCGCAGCGATAACCCGTCGATGCCGTTGCCGCGGAGCGTTTCGCACCGGTTCAGCAGGTCGTTCAGCGTGTGCGGCGCCTCAAGGCCGTATTGCCCGAATATCCGCTTGTTATAAGCGAGGGAGCTTAGCTCAAAACCGATCGGAACGGCCCACAGGCTGCCCGTCCCGGCCGGATCGCCGTCCAGCAGATTCCATTTGAGCGAATCGACGACCTTCGGCACGAAATCCTGTGGATCGTAATCCGGCACCAGCGTCGCCGGATCCGCAAGAAACTCGTCGAGTGACTGCATCAGACGCTTCGGCGCATGCTCCCATATGTAATGGGAACCGGTCATAAACACATCGGGGCTTCCTCTGCGGTCGTTTAAAGCCAGATCGAGCTTGTCGACATAATAGTCTTCCGGTGTTATGATATAATTCACCTTTATGCCGGTCATGCTCTCGAATTGGCGAAGCTGCTGCACGACGGCCGCCGAGTATGGATGTTGGCTGAGCATAACGTTAATCCGCTCGCCCTGGAAGGCCCTCCAATTATAGCTATAGTCTGGTTTCGTCTGCGTTCCGCAACCGGCAATAAGAAGGAGCAAACATGCACAGATCCGTACGGTAAATTTGTGGAAGCTTGAGCCGAGCACCAAACCATAACCTCCTATTTATGAAGAAATGTCAGGTTTATCGACGGTATTTTCATCCGGTCATCATTTTCGTCCATTTTTTTGCGAACGTTGGAGGTAGCTTCACGATGAAAGTATTAATCGTCGACGATGAAATATTGGTTCGAATGGGCCTGAAATCGATCATTCCTTGGGAAGAGAAAGGCTATACGTTGTTGGGCGACGCCAAGAACGGGGCGGAAGCCATCGAAATTTTCAACGAAACCGAGCCGGACATTTTGCTGACCGACATCTCGATGCCGTTCATGGACGGGTTGGAGCTTATCCGGATACTCAAGAGCAGACGCCCGTCGTTAAAAGTCATCATTCTTTCCAACTATGACGATTTCAAATATGCCCAGAAAGGGATTCAACTGGGCGTCAATGCGTATATTCTGAAGCATGAGATTTCGGCGGAAAAAGTTTTGGAAGCGCTTGAAAGTTTGGCCGGACCCTTTCACAGCGAACGGCCGCTGCCCGTCAACGACAAGAAAAACGAAGGCTTCCACGCCAATTTGTACCGTCTTTTTAAGGATAATCTAACGGAGCGGGAAAGGGAAGGCATTCTTGCGGCCTTAAGCGGGAAGCTGCAAGGCCCCCCGTTCGCCGTTATTTCCATGCTGCTGAATTTCGCTGAACCGGAAGCGGAAAATGGGATTTGACCAAAGAAGAGACGATCGAATCGATGGCTTTGGAGACGCTCAAGAGCAAGGAGTTTCAGGTGTTTTCCGTCTTGTGCAAAAATGAAATCATTTTCATTTTGAGCGGCGGCGAAACGATGGACGGCATGCCGGAGCGGATCAAAAGGATGGTGCAGACGGTCCGAAACAATACGAAGCAGTTTTTGAACCAGCATCTCTTCATCGGCATCAGCAGCATCGGCTTCGCGCCCGACCAATTGCGCCTGCTCTATGATCAGTCCCGCTGCGCCCGGGAGCAGAGCTTCTTCACAAACGAGATCGCGATTTATGCCGAAGACCGGACGAATGCGCCTGACGGATGCGGAAGCCTTCATCTCGATATGGAACAGTTGAACAAGCTGGTTCGGCTGAAGGACGCCGAGCGGGTGGAGAAGTTTCTGGAGGACGTGTTTCATTCGCTGTACAATCGAAAATCTGTCGATACGGTGCAAAACGCATTCGGCAAGCTGATCCGCGAGAATGCGGAGCTGTTCGACTCGAACAACCTGATTTTGAATCAGCAGTCGTTTGCCGACTTTTCCGGATTCGACGAAGTGAAAAACTATGTGATCGACGTTTATAAAAAGATATGCCAGCACGGCGAGCGCAACATCTGCTCCGTCCATATCGCGAAAAGCCTCCGGTTTTGCAGCAACATTATGACGAGAATATCTCGCTGTCGCAATTGGCGGATTATTTGCAGATCAACAAGAGCTATCTCAGCCTGTTGTTCAAGCAGGAAATCGGCGTGAACTTTACGAGCTACCTGAACAATATCCGTATCGAAAAAGCGAAGGAGCTGCTGCTTCATACCAACTACAAGGCGTACGAAATCGCGAAAATGGTCGGCTTCGACAATCCGTATTACTTCAGCAAGGTGTTCAAGGAAACGACGGGGATGAGTTGCCAGGAGTTCAAAAATCGTCCGCTCCGCTCGAACATAACGGGTAAGCGACCAACATCCCAAAAGCAGGTGGCAGCTTGATTCAAAAAAGATTTTCTCTATATTTCATCCCTGGTCGTGATGATGCTGATCTCGATCAGCGTCATCGTCTACTTTTACTTTTTCAAACGATGCGGGAAAAGGAAATGGACAGCGCTGTCCGCTATTCCAACGGGACCAAGCAAAGCGTCGAGCTGATTCTAAGTTTCATGAACAAGACGGTGAGCTCGATCAGCAGAAATGCGAATGTCATCCATGCGCTAAGCGGCGCCTCTTACCTTGGCGCGGAAGAGGAGGAGAACTCGCGTACGGTCGTCAATTCCCTCATTTACAATCTGGTTTCCGTCCACGAGTATATCCGGAAAATCGAGATTATCGGAAACCGCGAGAATGGCGCCTACTTCAGCACCGTCTTCGACGACGTGGAGGGACGGATCGGCGAACGAAATGCGGAGATTGAGGCCATGCTGAAGAATTGTTACAAGGACGCGGCGGAAGCCTATTATTTCTTGTGCGTAAACGACAAAGTGATTTCGTTTGTCGTCCCGATCTTCCAGCCGCAGTCGGGCTATCGGATCGGTTTTCTCGTGATCGATATCAACCGGTCCTATCTGGAGGAGATTGTGGCGACGACGACGGGCGGAGCCGACGAAAAGGTGCTGATCGTCACAGCCGAAAACGAAACGGTCCTCAGTTATCCCTACACCGCTAACTTAAGCGAAATCATCGAGCAATATCCCCAGTTGTTGGACATGAATCAAACCCGGATCAACGGCAAGATTTTCGGCAAGGAAAGCATTATCGTCTCCGATTCCATCAGCTACAGCAATTGGCGAATTGTGCGGATGATCGATACGGCCAAAATTAATACGTCGATGAATCAATTGGGCCAAATCGGGCTGTTCGCGCTGCTGTTCTTTCTAATCGTTTCGTTTCTCGCTTCGTACCGGTTGTCGATTTACTTTACGACTCCGATCATCGAATTGAACCGCAAGATCAAACAATTCGAGAAAGGTGATATGGATACGAGAATTGAAATTACCCGGACCGACGAATTGGGGCAATTGAGCAACTCCTTCAATAAAATGGTCGTGAAACTGGATTCTCTGTTGAAGACCGCGATCGAGCAGGAACAGAAGAAAAGCGAAATGGAATTCCAGTTGCTTCAATCGCAGATTAATCCTCATTTTCTATATAACACGCTGGATTCGATCCGATGGCTTGCGGTCATTCAAAACGTGGAAAATATCGGCCATATGACTACCTCGCTCATCCAATTGCTGAAGTACAGCATTTCTCACAAGGGCCGGGTTGTCACCTTGGAGGAAGAAATCAACATGATCAAAAATTACATCACCATTCAGAAATACCGCTATGGCGATATTTTTGAAGTGGTGTATGATATTGAGGACGAGGCTTGGGAGTGCTGCGTTTTGAACCTGATTCTGCAACCGCTGGTCGAAAATGCGATTTACCACGGGATGGAGTCGAAGGAAGAAGGCGGCCTGATACGAATCGAAGCGCATGTCCGAAACGGCGTACTTTTAGAAATCAGCGTCATCGACAACGGGGCGGGCATGGACGAGAAGGAGTGGAAGAGCGGAGCAGGGAAAGATAAAAAGATGCATACCGGAATCGGCCTCAAAAATGTGGAGGAGCGAATCAAGCTGTATTTCGGCGAGCCTTACGGCCTTCGAATTCGGAGCGTTAGCGGAAAGGGGACGGAAATGACGATCGTTCTGCCTAAAAAGTATCGCGAGCAAGTATAAAAAGAAAGCGCAACAAACTCAAAGATTTTTCATTTTTATTCCCGATGGCAAAAGCTAAAATGATAACAGAATCAATATGTAAGCGCTTTTGAACCTTTGCTTACGAATTTCTTTGGAGAAAGGAACTGGGAGCGATGACGACGAGCCAATTGCCCGCGGCGATGAAAGCGGCTGTGATGCATCAAACACGGGAAATTCGCATTGAGGAGATGGCAGTCCCCGCCATCGGACCTGACGAGGTGCTGATCAAGGTGATGGCGGTCGGGATATGCGGATCCGACTTGCATTATTACGCACATGGCCGTATCGGGAAATATGTGGTGGACAAACCGTTTATTTTGGGACACGAGTGCTCCGGCGACATTGCCGCGGTCGGTGAGAACGTCCGGAAATTCCGGGTAGGCGACCGGGTTGCGGTCGAACCGGGCGTGACATGCGGACGTTGCGACGCTTGCAAGAGCGGCCGATACAATCTGTGTCCGGATGTAAAGTTTCTGGCAACCCCTCCTTACGATGGCGCGTTCGCGCAATATATTAAAATGCGGCAAGACTTCGTTTTTCCGATTCCGGATCATTTGTCCTACGAGGAGGCGGCTTTGGTGGAGCCGTTTTCGGTCGGCTTGCATGCGGCCGTCCGCACGCGCCTGCAGCCCGGCTCCACCGTCGCGATCATGGGAATGGGGCCGGTCGGACTGATGGCTGTGGCGGCAGCGAGAGCATACGGTGCGGGCACGATCATCGTGACCGATCTTGAGCCGTTGCGGCTGGAAGCCGCAACACGGCTCGGCGCAAGCCACGCGATCAATATCCGGGAACAGGACCCGGTCGAGGAAATCAGACGGTTAACGAACGGTGACGGGGTTGATGTCGCATGGGAGACGGCCGGCAATCCGAAAGCGCTTCAAGCCGCCCTGGCATCGCTTCGGCGGGGAGGCAAGCTTGCGATCGTCGGATTGCCGGCCCAAGCCGACATCGCGCTGAACATCCCGTTTATTGCCGACAATGAAGTGGATATTTACGGCATTTTCCGCTATGCCAACGTCTATCCGAGAGGCATTGCGTTTCTGTCGTCCGGCTTGGTGGATGCGAGCGCGATCGTCACGGACAAGTTTCCGCTTGAACAGACGCAAGCGGCGATGGAGCGGGCGCTTAACCACAAGAGCGAATGTCTGAAAATTGTCGTGTATCCGAACGGCGCAATCGAATAGGTTGCCCATTTATGCGCAGCGTGTGCAAAGGAACGTAAAAGACAAAGGGGGTCATGCATGTGACTTTCTTGCTCGGGATTGATTTGGGCACATCAAGCGTGAAAGCTTTGTTAATGGACGTAACCGGGAAGACGTACGGCATTTGCCATGAGCAGTATCCGATTGAAGTTCCCCAAGAAGAGTGGGCGGAGCAGTCGCCAGACAGATGGTGGTCTGCGACGACACGGGTCATACGGAAGCTCTTGTCCGAATCGGGGGTCGAAGCGGAGCGTATTCGCGGGGTAGGGCTGTCCGGCCAGATGCACGGTCTGGTTGTCCTGAACCGGAGCGGGGAACCTATTCGGCCCGCCATCATATGGTCCGACCAACGAGCGAAAAAGCAGGTCCGATCGATCAACGATTTGCTGCATGAGCAGCAGCTTGCGTCGCAAACGATGAATCAGGCGTCCGCCGGCTTTGCGGCTGCTTCGCTGCTGTGGGTGAAGGAGAACGAACCGGAAGTTTTCGCGGCCATCGACAAGGTGCTGCTGCCGAAAGACTATATCCGGTACAAATTAACGGGAAGAATCGCGTGCGAAGCGACTGACGCTTCAAGCACGCTGGCATTTAATACCCGGGAACGGCAGTGGTGCCATCCGCTTATCGAGGCGCTTGGCTTGCCTCCGTCCATTTTCCCGAATGCTTCGAGCCCATGGATATTGCCGGTGACATTCAGGAATCGGCTGCACTTGAAACCGGGCTGCGTCGGGGCACACCCGTTGTTTTCGGCGGTTCCGACCAAACGATGCAAGCGGTAGGCAACGGGGTGATCGAGCCGGGATGGGTCATTTCCAATATCGGCACGGGCGGACAGGTCTCCTCGATGACGGCCGAACCGCTCTATGACCTTCAATGGAGACTGAACACGTTTTGCCATGTCTTCAAGGGCTCCTGGGTCATACAGGGCTCCAACCTGAACAGCGGCCTTGCCTTGAAGTGGCTGAAGGAAAATGTGCTTCAGACATCCGACTTCAACAGCCTGTTGGAACTGGCGACGCGCGTCCGTGCGGGCAGCGAAGGTGTACTGTTCCTGCCGTATTTGATCGGGGAACGGACTCCGCATATGGATCCGAACGCGCGGGCTTGTTTTTTCGGCATGACTCTGAAGCACCGCAAGGAGCATATCGTGAAAGCGGTGGTGGAAGGGGTGGTTTACGCGCTTCGCAGCTCGCTCGAGACGATCGAGGAACAAGGGATTAAAGTTGACCGCATTCTGGCGTCCGGCGGAGGCTCCAAACACGAGGTATGGCTGCAAGCTCAGGCCGACATCTTCGGCAAGCCGGTCTATACAACCCGAATCGAAGAGGAAGCCTGTGTCGGCGCGGCGATCATAGCCGGAACGGGAATCGGTGCATATCGGTCATTGGCGGAAGGCTGCCGTCAAGCGGTGTCCATGACCGGCCGACAGTTCGAGCCCGATCCGGCGGCGCAACCGATATACGAGCATGATTACGGCTTGTTTAAAGAAGTGTACGCTCGCAACAAAGAGCTGTTTACCGTCTGGACCGGCAAAGGCTGAATGGCATTCAAATGTCTTATCGGCGCTCGGCGCCGCCATAAACGGACAGTCGTTCAACGGAGGGACAAAAATGAAAGCTTTCGTGATCGAAAAACCGTTTCATGCGACAATCAGGGAAGTACCCTATCCGAAGCCGGGATACGGGGAAGTGACGATAAAGGTGCACAACGTCGGCATTTGCGGCACAGACGTACATATCTACGAGGGGAAATTCATTGCTTCCTACCCGATCGTACCTGGCCACGAGTTTTCCGGCGTTATCCATGAGGTTGGCGAAGGCGTGCCGGATCTGAAAGTGGGCGACCGGGTTAGCGCCGAACCGAATATTGGTTGCGGGCGTTGTGCGTATTGCCTGACCCGCCGGGGAAATCTGTGCAGCAACTGGAAGGGGATCGGGGTCAGTCTGGACGGAAGCATGGCCGAATATGTGCGCGTGCCGATGCAAAATGTGCTCAAGCTGCCGGATGCCATGACGTTCGAGGAAGGCGCGTTTATCGAACCGATGGCTTGCGTGGTGTACGGGATGAACCGGTTGCAGCTCCAGGTAGGGGAGCGGGTGATCCTGTTCGGCGCGGGAGCGATGGGCCAGCAGTTGGTGCAGACGATCGCGAGGTCGGGAGCGTCCGAACTTGTGGTCGTCGACGTATCCCGGGAAAAGCTCGATCTTGCGCTGCGATTCGGCGCGACGAGAGGCGTGCTCAGCCGGGATTTGTCGCCGGATGACTTCCCCGGAGGCTTCGACGTCGTCGTCGAGGCGACAGGGATTCCGTCCGTTATTGAACAGGCGTTTGCCTATATGGGCCCCGGCTCCAGGTTTTTGCAGTTCGGCGTGACGAACAACGATGATCGGATCCGGTTCAGTCCGTTCGATTTGTTTAACAAGGATTGGACGATTATCGGCACAAAAGCGACCAACCAGACGTTTTATCCCGCCTTTCACTGGATTAAGGAAGGGCGGGTCGACGTGAAGCCGCTGCTTTCCAAAGTTATCGCGCTGGAGGATGCGCCGGCATTTTTCAGCGGCCATAAAGATCCGGGCTTGTTGAAGGTCCAGATCAAACTGTAGGGGGAGGCGGCGATCAAGCAATAGGAATTGTTGGCCTGCAAATCACAGCGTATGCCCGCGCTGCCGAACGTCCCGGTTTCAACGTCTTCGAATTGAGGTTTTTTGGCTGCAATATGATATAATAAAGCAGGCATGATGCGACGCCGCCCCGAATCGGGCGGCTCGCTTGACGTTTGGCGAGAAACGACAGACAAGGATTGACGTTGGTATGACTGCAAATACGAAAATATGGCGGGCGCTCGAGCCGGGCGGCCGGGAGCGGGCGATCGCGGAAGCGGCCCGCATGCTGCGGGACGGCGGAATTGTCGCCTTTCCGACGGAAACCGTATACGGGCTTGGCGCTGATGCGGCCGACACGGCGGCGGTGGAGCGGATATTCGCGGCCAAGGGGCGTCCGGCCGACAATCCGCTTATCGTCCATATTGCCGATACCGGGCAACTGGATGCGCTTGTCCTGCCGTACGGCGAATTGGCAAGCCGGCTGATGGAGCGCTTCTGGCCCGGCCCGCTGACGCTGGTGCTGCCCGTCCGTCCCGGTGCGGTTTCGCCGCGCGTAACGGCCGGTCTGGATACGGTGGCGCTGCGCATGCCGCACCACGACCTGGCGCTGCGGCTCATTGCCGAGGCGGGCAGGCCGATTGCCGCTCCGAGCGCCAACAGCTCCGGACGGCCCAGCCCGACGGAGGCGGCGCATGTCATCGACGATTTGAACGGCCGGATCGACGGGATTGTCGACGGCGGTCCGACGGGCGTCGGCGTGGAGTCGACGGTGGTGGAAATCGCCGGACCCGGCTCGGTCCGCATTTTGCGCCCGGGCGGGGTAACCGCGGAGCAGCTGCGGGAGACGGCGGACGAGGTGCTGCTCGATCCGGCGCTCGGTCTTGGCCTCCCGAGTGTCTCGCTGCAGCCGGGCGAGGAGCCGTCCGCGTCATGGCGTGAAAACGAAGCTGCGGAAGCCGCGCATGGCGCGCCGCGCTCCCCCGGCATGAAATACGCCCATTACGCTCCCCGGGGCGTCATGGAGCTCGTGCAGGGGGAACCTTCCGCCGTTCGGGCCTATATTCTTGAGGCGGTCGAAGAAGCGCGGCGGCGAGGCGAACGGACCGGCGTGCTCACGTACGAGGAAAGGGCGGCCGGATACGACGCCGACGCCGTGATCGTCTGCGGCAGTCTGGCGCGGCTGGAGACGGCGGCCCGGCGTCTGTACGGCTCGCTTCGCGAGTTCGACGCGCGTGGCATCGACCGGATATGGGCCGAAGCTTGCCCGCAGACGGGCATCGGACTTGCCCTTCTGAACCGGCTGGCCAAGGCGGCCGCCCACCGGATCGTCCGGGTGTAACCCGGTCCGTATCCGGTATGCACAGCTCTCCTGTGCGTCGGAATCCATTCCGTTGCTTATGGCCGGTTTCCATTCCCATTGCCGAAAGCTTGGTCATCTTTCCTTGCTCGTCCGCATATGTTGGGTAGTGAACGCCAACGGGAATCGGGGGAGATGGACTTTGGACGTCGCCAATTTGCAAAGCGGTCATTTTGTGACGCTGCTCATGATGGCGTTCGCGCTCGGAATGGACGCCTTTTCACTCGGCATTGGCATCGGTCTGAAGGGGATCCGGCTGCGGGATATTCTGAAACTCAGCTCCGTCATCGCGCTGTTTCATGTGTGGATGCCGCTCGCCGGAATTGTGGCCGGCCGCTACATGGGAGTATTGCTCGGCCATGTCGCCACGATGGCGGCAGGAGGGCTGCTGCTGGTGCTTGGCGGACATATGATCTACAGCTCGATGCGCGGCGATCACGCCCGATCGTTCAATCACCGCAGCGTTTGGGGGATGACGCTCTTTGCGTTCGGCGTAAGCGTCGATTCGTTCTCGGTCGGCATTTCACTCGGGCTGTTCGCCGCGGATATGATGATGACCATTTTGCTGTTCGGGGCATTCGGCGGGCTCATGTCCGTTCTCGGCTTGCTGCTCGGCCGACGCGTCAGCGTCAACCTCGGGGATTACGGCGAAGCGTGCGGCGGAGTCATTTTGCTTGCTTTCGGCATACTGTTTTTGGTATAAACGGAGTAACCGCAGTAGAAGCGCAAATCCATCACAAGAACGGCGGCATCGGTCAAGACGTCGCCGGTTTCGAAAAGGAGCTCTGCATTGGCTATGCGTATTCTGTTTGTATGTACCGGTAATACGTGCCGCTCTCCGATGGCCGAAGCGATGCTTCGAAGCATGGCGGAAGGCCGGGGGTTTCCGGTGGAGGTCCGCTCGGCGGGCGTATCGACGGTGAACGGCCTGCCGGTATCCGCTCACGCGTCCAAGGTGCTGGCCGACCGAAAAGTGGCTTACGATGGCCGATCCTCCGCAATCAGCGGAGAAGCCGTCGGCTGGGCCGATCTCATTCTGACGATGACGGTCAGCCATAAGCGGATGCTGCTGGAGCGGTTTCCGGAAGCGGTGAACAAAACCCATACGCTCAAGGAATTCGTCGACCGCGATTCGTCAGTCCTCTCCGATCTGGAGGAGGTGGAGCGGCTTTATTCCGAGCTGCATATGAAAGCCGCGCTCGGCGAGCAACTAGGCGAAGCGGAGCGGACGCGGCTATTGGAGCTGGAGCGGCGCATTCCGAGTTTTGATATTGCCGATCCGTTTGGCGGTTCGCTAGAGGAATATCATAGCTGCGCCAACGAAATTGAGGACGCCTTGCGCCGGTTGCTCGACAAGCTGCAGGAAATGCAGGGGCAGGACGAGGGCGAAGTCGAGGGTGCAAACGAAGGTAAAGATGAAGGCGGCAAAGACGAAGGTAAAGATAAAGGTAATGAAGGTAAAAACGAGAGCGAAGTTGAAGGCAGCGAAGGCAACGATAAGGGCGAAAAGGGCGAATTCGAAGGTAAAGACGGGAACAAAGACGATTGATTTTTTCACAAACTCGGGTATGATTAACTCGATTCGACAAATGGGTTCCGATGTGACTGGCGACGAAGTGGGCGAAACCACGGTGGAGCATCGGAATATACGGCCGGTCGCCTGGGCAAAGAGCAGCATGCAGCGATGCATGTCTTGCTCTTTTTTCGTCTTTTAAGGCGAATTCAGGTATACTAAAGGTAACGTATTTCGACACTTTCCGTTCTTAGCAAAAGAACGGTTTACCTTGAAGGAGGATGTGGATATGAAAATCGCCATTGGCGCGGACCACGCCGGATACCGCCTGAAAGACGTTCTGGTACCGTTTATCGAATCGCTCGGCCACGAGGTGCATGATGTCGGCTGCAATTGCGAGCAGTCGGTCGATTATCCCGATTACGCGCTTCCCGTATGCGACGCTGTCGTTGCCGGAGAAGCCGACCGCGGCATTTTGATATGCGGCACGGGCATCGGCATGACCATTGCCGCCAACAAGGTGCCGGGCATTCGCTGCGCGCTGGTGCACGATCTGTTCTCCGCTCAAGCGACGCGCGAGCACAACGATTCCAACGTGCTGGCTATGGGCGAGCGGGTTATCGGCCCCGGCGTCGCGCAGGAAATTATCCGCATATGGCTGGAAACGCCGTTTTCGGGCGGCGAGCGCCATGTCGGGCGCATCGGCAAAGTGAAGGCGATCGAAGACCGTTATGCGGTTCGCCCCTGATCCGGGAGGCGCGGCCATGAGCGGAATATCGTGGAGCGGCGTGACGGCGGATGTCGAGACGATCGTCCGCGAGTTGGCGGTTGCGGCAAAGCTGCGGCCGGGTCAACTGCTTGTGCTGGGCGTCAGTACGAGCGAACTGATAGGAGCGAGAATCGGCACGGCCGGAACGATGGAGGCGGCGGCTGCGGTCTTCGCCGGGGTGGAAGCGGCGCGGCGCGACTTTGGCTTCTATCCGGTATACCAGTGCTGCGAGCATCTGAACCGGGCGCTCGTGATCGAGCGCGAGGCGGCCGAACGTTACGGCCTGGAGCCGGTTGCCGCTATTCCGGTACGGAAGGCCGGCGGTTCGATGGCCGCCTATGCGTACCGGCATTTGCCCGACGCCGTGCTGGTGGAGACGGTATCGGCGCATGCCGGCATCGACATCGGCGACACGCTGATCGGGATGCATCTGCGCCGCGTTGCGGTGCCGGTGCGGCCGACGGTGCGCGCGATCGGAAGCGCGCATGTGACGATGGCGCTGACGCGCCCGAAGCTGATCGGCGGCGCACGCGCCGTCTATTCGCTCGAAGCGGCGGATGCGGCGGAACGTGCCGGTAAAGCGTGTGAATGACGGGCGCCGCGAGCGGGCGACAAGCAGATTGCTGACCGTTGAGTATTCAATTCGGAGGAGGAGAAGAGAATGGAACATTTGCGCAAGCAAGATCCCGAACTGGTTCGCGCGCTCGGCCTCGAACTGCAGCGCCAGCGTGACAACATCGAGCTGATCGCGTCCGAGAACATCGTGAGCGAAGCCGTTCTGGAAGCGATGGGCACCGTGCTGACGAACAAATATGCGGAAGGCTATCCGGGCAAGCGGTATTATGGCGGTTGCGAGCATGTCGACACCGCCGAGGACATCGCGCGCGAACGGGCCAAAAAGCTGTTCGGCGCCGAGCATGCCAACGTGCAGCCGCACTCGGGCGCTCAGGCCAATATGGCCGTATACCTCGCGACGCTCAAACCGGGCGATACGGTCCTCGGCATGAATCTCGCGCATGGTGGACATTTGACGCATGGAAGTCCGGTTAACGCGTCCGGCCTGCTTTACAATTTTGTCGCGTACGGCGTAAGCGAAGACACGTTTACGATCGATTATGAAGAAGTCCGCAAAGCGGCGTTCAAGCATCGTCCGCGTCTGATCGTCGCAGGGGCGAGCGCGTATCCGCGCATTATCGATTTCGAGAAGCTCGGCCGCATCGCGCAGGACGTCGGCGCGCTGTTCATGGTCGACATGGCGCATATTGCGGGTCTTGTGGCGGCTGGTCTCCATCCGAATCCGGTCCCGCACGCCCACTTTGTCACGACGACGACCCACAAGACGCTTCGCGGTCCGCGCGGAGGCATGATTCTGTGCACCAAGCCATGGGCCGCCGCCATCGACAAGGCGGTTTTCCCCGGCACGCAGGGCGGCCCGCTTATGCATATTATCGCGGCCAAGGCGGTGGCGTTCGGAGAAGCGCTTGAACCTTCCTTCAAGGAATATGCCCAGAATGTGGTGAACAATGCCAAGACGTTGGCAGATGCGCTGCTCGGTCACGGTCTGAACCTCGTTTCCGGCGGCACCGACAACCATCTGATGCTTGTCGATACGCGCAACTTGAACATTACCGGCAAAGACGCCGAGCATGTGCTCGATTCGGTCGGCATTACGGTTAACAAAAACGCTATTCCGTTCGATCCGACGAGCCCGTTTGTGACGAGCGGCATCCGGATCGGCACGCCGGCGGTGACTTCCCGCGGTATGGATGAGACGGCAATGAAGACGATCGCCGATATCATCGCCATGACGCTGAAAAATCCGAAGGACGAAGCGACGCTCGCCAAAGCCAGAGGTTTGGTGCGTGAGCTGACGGCACAATACCCGCTGTATCCGAATTTGACCTATTAAACAGAGACAGGCAGCCTCGGCAACCGTTTCCGCGCGTATGCGCCGGATCGCCGGGGCTGCTTTCCCATGAACGTAACAATTCGCGTGAAGTATGGGGAGGCGGCGCTGATTGATTTCCAGACTGGAAAACTATTGCTTGTCCTTGCCCGGTGCTCGGGCGGAGTTCCCGTTTGGACCGGACCCGAAGGTCATGAAGGTCGGGGGCAAAATGTTCGCGCTTTTATCCGGCGACGGAGATGCCGTCTCGCTGAAATGCGATCCGGCCATCGCCGAGCGTTTGCGGGAGCAGCACGCTGCGGTTAAGCCCGGCTATCATCTGAACAAAAAGCACTGGAACACGATCGCGCTCGACGGCACCTTCACGCTGTCCGAGCTGACAGATATGGTGCGCCACTCGTACGACCTCGTCGTAAGCGGACTGCCCAAGGCCGAACGGGCCAAACTGAAATAAGCGGCGATTTGCTTTAAAAGCGGCGGCGTTGCTCAAAGGATCGACGATTGTTCATAAAAGCGGCGATTGGGGCAAAAGGCGGCGACTCCTCAAAGCGGTGACTGCTCCATAGGTGGCGATCGCTCAAAAGACCGTCAATTGTTCAAAATAGCGGTCATTGCGCAAAAGGCGACAAATCCTCAAAAAAAGCTGCAATTTGCTCAAAAAGACCGGTGGTTCTTCAAAAAGCGGCGATTGCTCGAAGGGCGACTAATCCTCAAAAACACGGCCATCGTTCAACAGACCGGCGATTGCTCCCAAGATCGACAATATTTTTCAAAAAAATGTAAAGAGACCACTCGGTTCGTAATGGCAGACGGAAGCTCCGTTTACGAAAGGGTGGTCTTTTCGGTTTCCGACGTAAGCGGATTTTGGAGTGAATTGTACATTGTACAGTTATGTGGCAGAAAAAAGGCGATACTAAGGCATTTTATTGCAAAACGTACAATGAAACTCGTCGGAATCGCTCAAATCGCTTGAAATGGGGGCATTTGACTGTACGGAGTGCAATGAATGAGCCCGAGAAAGGCGGTATAGAAGTATTTCATTGCACAGAGTACACTTGAATGCCATGGTTGCGTTCGACTGCTTCGTCAAACACGATGCCAGTCGTTTTTCAACATGCCACTGGTCGTTGCGCCGACAACGCCGCGCAGTCGAAAGCGAATAGGGCCCTGCAGGTGCGCAAAAGGCAAAGCAGCCGCGTAGGCGAGGACGAATAGGGCCCTGCAGGCGCACAAGTGGCCGTGTGGCCGAGGAGGCGATAGCGAATAGGGCCCTGCAGGTGCACAAATGGCCAAGCCAGCCGCGAAAAGCGATAGCGAATAAAGCAATGCATGTGCACAAGTGGCCGAGCGGGGCGGCATCTAAGCACGCCGGCCTTTCGCGGGACGGCGATCCTGCGAATAGGATAGATGGAGATCGGATATTGCATGGATGATCTGTTTTATTACAAAAATGATGGACGTAATCAACAAATCATGATTAAATCAAGTTACTGTATTCACGATTATCCGGAGGTGCCGTCTTCATGCTGGAATTATCGATCAATGAACCTGACCGTCTCGTGAAGGTCGCCCATGCCTTAAGCACGCATACGAGAATCGGGATTATCAAGCTGTTGTTGACCAAGCCTAACGTAAACATCATCGAAATCGCCGAAGCGCTGGATATCCCGGTTTCGACGGCCGCGACGAACGTAAAGGTGCTCGAGGAGGCGGAGCTGATCCTGACCGAGCTGCAGCCCGCGACGCGGGGAGCCATGAAGGTGTGCAGCCGCAATTTCGACGACGTCCGCTTTATCCTGAATCCGATTGCCTACTACCAGAACCGTGACAAGACGTTCGAAATCGAAATGCCGATCGGCCACTTCATTCAATTCGACATCCAACCGACGTGCGGCATCGCCAATTCGACGCAGATGGTCATTCCCGAGGACGAACCTGAAAGCTTCTATCACCCGGACTGCCGGACGGCGGAAATCATTTGGTTCCGCAAAGGCTGGATCGAATACCGCTTTCCCAAAAAGCTGCCGCAAGACGCAAAGGTGAAATCGCTTGAGTTTTCGATGGAGCTATGCTCGGAAGCGCCGAATTACAACAACGACTGGCCATCGGAAATTACGGTTTGGGTCAACGATGTCGAGGTCGGCTCATGGATCTCCCCCGGCGATTTCGGCGACCATCGCGGCAAGCTGAACCCCGATTGGTGGGCCGATTCAAGCACGCAGCACGGCCTGCTCAAAACATGGTCGATCAATCACGACCGAAGCGCCGTCGACAACGAAAAGTGCTCGTCTGTGACGCTGGCCGATCTTCGTCTGGAGGATAAGCCTTACATCACGCTGAGAATCGGGCTGAAGCCGGACGCGAAGCATCAAGGCGGAATCAATCTGTTCGGCAAAAACTTCGGAGATTATCCGCAGGGCATCATCATGAGAATACGGTACGAGTAAGGAAATGTTACAGTTTTCATGTAATAAAAACAGAATATCCGTAAATTTTGTTGAATCATTCAATAAAAATGAAAGAAAACGTTGACATTCAAACGATAAGAATTTATATTTTGATCATAAACAGAATATTTGTAACAAAACAACGATTTTGCATCATATGGAACGTTTGTCCGGCGCAGAATGTCCTTCGGCAAGCTGGAGATGTAAGCGTTGTATTGTTCAGTATTCGTTTGGAGTTACAGGGTTTGCTTATTCCAAATTTGGGGGGAAAGCGATGAAAGGTTGGAAGAACAAGTGGGCCGTCGGCATGATCGCGTTGTTTTTTCATTTTCATTCGTGCTTTCGGGATGCGGATCGAACAATGATAACGGAACGGGCGAGTCAAACGCCCCGCCGACGGTATCGACAAAAGAGCCTGAGTCATCCGAATCACCGTCTGCGGAAGCGACGGGCGGCTTCGATCCGGAAGCGAAAGCCGAAATCGAGTTCATGGGCTGGGGCGGCGACAGCGAAAAAGCCGTATTCCAAAAGCTGATCGACTCGTACATGCAGAAGTACCCGAACAAAAAGGTCAAATATACGGTTGTGCCTCCGGGCGAGTACTACCAGAAGCTCGACACGCTGATCGCGGCCAAGAAGACGCCGGACGTTTTCTATGCAGGCGGCGCTCAATTCAACAAATTCGTGAGCAGCGGCATTCTGATGAACTTGCAGCCGATGCTCGACAGCGGCGATATCGTCGATCCGGGCAACGTCTGGCAGGCGGCGCTGGACCGGTACCGTTTTGACGGCAAGCTGGTCGGCAGCGGAGACTTGTACGGCTTGCCGAAGGATGTCGGGCCGTGGGCGATGGCGTACAACAAGGATTTGTTCGATCAGGCGGGCTTGTCCTATCCGAGCGCCAAAGCCGGCGAATATACGTGGGACGACATGCTCGCCGACGCCAAAAAGCTGACGGTCGTGAACGACCGCGGCAAAATCGACACGTTCGGCGTCGCGGGCTACAGCCTCGAATCCGCGGTATGGGCCAACGGCGGCGACTGGATCGACTACTCCACAGGCACGATCACGATCGACACGCCGGAGTTCGCGCAAGCGCTTCAATTCGTCGCGGACCTCAGCCTCGTCCACAAAGTAAGCCCTTCGCCGGACGACGAAAAAGCGCAAAACGGTTATTCGAGATTCGTGGCGGGCAAAGTCGCGATGTTCCCGATGGGACCCTGGGACCAGCCTGCCTTCTGGGATCTTCCGTTCAATTGGGACATCGCGGCATGGCCGGCGAGCCCGAACACGGGGAAAACGGCGACTTGGCTCGGCTCTCTCGGCTTCGTCGTCTCCAAGGACACGAAATATCCGGACGACGCGTTCTCCCTCGCGGCGTACCTCAGCTTGGACCGCGATTCGCAAAAGCAAAACTACGAGCTCGGCCAAGCGGTGCCGAACTTGATCGACATTGCGAAAGGCGAGTTTCTCCAAATGGAAAAAGCGCCGCAGAACCGGCAAGTATTTCTCGATATTATCGAAGACTACGGCCGTCCGCCGATCGAAGTCGGCTCCAAAAACACGAAATGGCTCGATACATTCTGGCAAGATGTCAGCCAAGTGTGGACGGGTAAAAAGTCTGCCGCGGATTTCTTGAAAGAAGAACAGCCGAAACTTCAAAAGTTGTACGACGAAGGCAACAAGTAATCGCTTAGGAAACGCCCCGCGGGCGGGAAGGCGAAAGGCGGCGGGCAACCGCGATTCGTCTTTTGCCTTTTCGCCGCTTGCGGCCGGGAGGAATTGCGGATGAAACGGAATAAAACGACGGGATACCGTCGCAAGGAGATCGCGTGGTCGCTGTTGTTCGTCACGCCTCCGGTCCTCGGCTTTTTGATTTTCGGGCTTGCGCCTCTTCTGACGTCGCTCGGGCTGAGCTTTACGTCTTGGGATATGCTGACGCCGGCAACATTCGTCGGTACGGAAAACTTCAAAAAGATGCTTCAGGACGAAAAATTTTACAAGTCGATCTACAATACGTTCTATCTGCTCATCGGCATCCCGATCGGCATGGTCATTTCGCTGCTGCTCGCCATTATGATGAACCGTCCGCTCAAGGGCATCTCCGTGTTCCGGACGATTTACTATATTCCGGTCATCAGTCCGATCATCGCGGTATCGCTGCTTTGGCAGTGGATGCTGAATTACGATTACGGCTTGATTAACGAATTCATTTGGACCATTTTCGGCGTGCAGGGACCGAACTGGCTCGGCGACCCGAACTGGGTGAAGCCTTCCTTTGTTATGATGGGGCTTTGGAGCGGGATCGGGGGGACGATGGTGCTCTATTTGGCGGGTTTGCAGGGCATCTCGTCGGTTTACTACGAGGCCGCGCAGGTCGACGGCGCCAACCGATGGCACCAGTTCAGGCATATCGTGCTTCCGCTGCTGACGCCGATTCACTTCTTCGTAATCGTCATGGGCGTCATCGGCACGTTCCAATCGTTCAGCCAAATGTACATAATGGCCACGGACGGCGGACCCGAGTACAGCGGAGCGACGATCGTGTTCTACATTTTCCAGGAAGCGTTCAAATATTTCAGCATGGGATATGCCAGCGCCGTGGCGTGGGTGCTTGGAGTTATTATTTTTATCATCACGCTGATCCAATTCCGCTTCTCCAGGCGGTGGGTCTACCAGGACTAGAGAGGAGCCGCAGGGATGGCAAGAGAAAGGACGATCATGAACGTATTGAATTACGCGCTGCTGATCGCCGGCTCGTTCGTCATGCTCGGGCCGCTGGCTTGGACGGTATCCACCTCGCTCAAGCTGCAGCAGCACGTATTCGATATTCCGCCGAAGTGGATCCCCGATCCGCTGACTTGGGCGAACTATATCGACGTTTGGACGAAAGCGCCGTTGTTGCACGGCTTCATGAACAGCGGCATTATCGTCGTCACGGTGCTGTCGGTCGGCCTGTTCGTCTCCGCGATGGCCGCCTACGCCTTTTCCAAATTCGAATTCCCGTTTAAAAATGCGATCTTCATGTCGCTGCTCGGCACGATGATGATCCCGTACTCCGTCGTCATGATCCCGCAGTACATCGGCTTCTCCGAGCTCGGCTGGGTCGACACGCTGCTGCCTCTGATCGTTCCCGGATTGTTCGGAAACATCGTCACCATTTTCTTTTTCCGCCAATTCATGCAGGGCTCCATTCCAAGCGATCTGATCGACGCGGCGAAAATCGACGGAGCGGGCTACTTCCGCACCTTCGTCACGGTGGCGCTTCCGATCGCGAAGCCTGCAATCGCGGCGCAGGCGGCGCTCGGCTTCATGGGCATCTGGAACGATTTCCTCGGGCCGCTCATCTACCTGCACACGCCGGAAAAGCAAACGATCCAGGTGCTGATCGCGAGCATGCAATCCAACTACATTTCGACTTCCAATTACCCGTCGATGATGGCGGCATCTTTGATTGCGCTGCTTCCGGTTCTTATCGTCTTTTTCTTCGCCCAACGGTACTTCATCGAATCGATGGCCATCAGCGGCATTAAAGGATGAACCGAATGAACAGGCGCACAAGCATCGGGATCTTGCTCTCGGCCGGCGCGCTCGCGGTCATCATCACCGCAGCCGCCGCCCTGTGGGGGCCCGCGAAGAAAGAAGGAGCGGACAATATGACGATCGCCATCGGACAGACGATGCAAAATCCGCTCGTCTTGGAGCAGGAATGGGAGGATTACGGCATCGGAGATCCGTTCGTGCTTCGGCACGACGGCAAGTATTATTTGTATTGCAGCACGAAGGACTGGCGCGTCGGCGTCAAAGCCTGGAGCTCGGACGATCTCGTCACCTGGCGCTACGAGGGCCTGGTGACGGAAGAGCCGCTGACCGAAGGAGCTTACGCGCCCGAGGTCGTCTATTGGAACGGCTCGTTCTACATGTACACGTCTCCCGCGGGCAAAGGGCATTACGTCCTGCAAAGCGACAAGCCGACGGGGCCGTTCGTCGTCAAGACGGAAAACCTGGGCTTGACGATCGATGGCTCGGTGTTCATCGACGACGACGGGAAGTGGCTGTTCACCCACGCGGAATCGGGCGGCATTATGGCTGCCCCGATGACCGATCCGTTCACGATCGAACCGGGGAAGAAGCTGAACACGTCGCTCGGCCATTGGACAGAAGGCTCGATGATCGTCAAGCGGAACGGACGTTACTTCATCACGTATACGGGCAATCACGTCTTCAGCAGAGGCTACCGCGTGAACTATGGGGTGAGCCGCGAAGCGCCGGACGGCGTGTACGCGATTCCGGAGAACAATCCGCTGCTGATCTCGACCGCCGACGGCTTTAGCGGACTCGGCCACAGCTCGACGGTCATGGGACCGGATATGGACTCTTATTACTTGATCTATCACGACTTGGTCGGAAGGTCGGCGGAAGGCCCTCCCGTTCGCCGGCTGAACATCGACCGGCTGGCGTTCAACGGCGACAAGCTGAGCGTGCTCGGACCGACGCACGGAACGCCCGTGCAAGCGCCCGCGCCGCCGGCTTTCGCCGACATTCCCGAATACGCGCCGCCTGCGGACAAGTGGGAGCAAGTCGGCGACGGCCGGGGCTGGCTGTCCCGATCTGCTGCGGAAGAACGCCATACGGCGGAATTTAATTTTGTGCTCCGCGAGGAAGCGGGCGACGGCGCGCGGGAAGAGGCTACGCTCGATATGATATTCGCCTACGAGAACGAAGGCGACTATCGCGCGGCGCGGCTGGACGAAGCGAGTATGACGCTGTCGTTGGTCGAAGTCGAAGACGGCATCGAGAAGATCGAGGCGAGCGGACCGCTGCCGGACGGCATGGATTTGACGAAGCTGCATACGGTTCGGGCCGAATCGGACGGCGATTCCGTCAAGCTGTATTGGGACGGATTGCTGCGAATCGAGCGGAAGGGACTTCAGGCGCGCGGCGGAAAAATCGGTTACGCGTGGAACGAAGGGGCGAATCCGCGGCTGCGCTATACGGCTTTCTCGAACGAAGCGGGGGGCAGCAGCGACCGCAAGGCAATCAAGCCCGTCCCCGGCTCGATGGAAGCCGTGCACGGGACGCCGATCGGCAGACCGGAAGAACGTTCCGGCATAACGCCGGACGGCAGCGATGCGCTCGTGCTTGCGCGCAAAGGGGACGGAGTCTCGTTCCCGGTTCACGTCGCGCGTTCCGGCGATTACTTGCTGTCGGCTTCCGTCTCGAACGCTTCCGCGGGCTCTCTGCTTGCGATCGAAGCGGGAGGGAAGACGATAAAGCGCAAGCTGGAGCCTTCCTTATTCGCGGACGACGGGGAGTGGACCAAAGTATCCCTCGGCTTGTTCGAGTTGGAGACGGGAACCCGGCGGATTACCGTGCGGCTCGCCGGCGGCAGCGGGGAAGTAGCTCTTCGTTACGTCGAAGCGGCCGAAGCGGCCGCCGTGCCGGACAACGCGATCGTCGAACCGTCGGAAATCGGCACCGACAAGCGGTTCGGCGGCGATGCCGGCTGGACGGATTATGACGTCTCGTTCGACTTGACTCTGAACGAAGAGACGATCGACGAGACGAGCGTGCTGCTGCGCACGACGAACGAGTCGGAATTTCCGGACCAGGTGGCGGATTCGTTCATGGGCTATCAATTGACGTTCCGCAACGGCAGGGTCGTTCTGTACCGGGTGAGCTACGAAAACGTGGAAGAAGTCGAGTCGGGCTTGCTTGCGATCGCCCCTGGCGAGACGAAGCGCGTCGTTGCGAAGCTTCGCGGCGCGGCGCTGTCGGTGTTCGCGGACGGCGGCGAGGAGCCGATCCTCACGTGGACGGATCCGAACGCCTTTCTTCACGGCCGTGTCGGAAAGCGCGGCTTATCGGAAGCTTGGACGGTTTCGCCGTTAACGATTGCGTCTTTTAAATAGAAAGTGAAGACAAGAGGAGCGGGAGAAAAAAGATGACAACAAAGATGTATATCCCCGGCTACCCGAGGCCCCAATTCGTGCGGGAGCGGTGGGTTGACTTGAACGGGGAATGGCGCTTCGGCTTCGACGATAATGATCGGGGGGAGGCGGATGGGTGGCCGTACAATTTCGGCGGCGACCGGAAGATCGTCGTACCGTTCACCTACGAGACGAAGGCGAGCGGCATCGGGGAGGAAGCCCATCATCGAAGCGTCTGGTACAATCGTTCGTTCGTCGTGCCGGCCGCCGAGGAAGGCAAACGCGTTCTGCTCCATTTCCAGGCGGTAGACTATACCGCGAAGGTGTGGATCAATGGCAGTTATGTCGGACGCCACGACGGAGGCTATACGGCGTTCTCGTTCGACATTACGCCGTACGTGACGTTCGGCGGCACCAACGAGCTGACGGTGAAGGCCGAGGACAGCACGGATGCGACGCAGCCGCGCGGGAAGCAAAGATGGGTGCCGGACAACTTCGAATGTTTTTACGTGCAGACGACCGGCATTTGGCAATCGGTATGGCTGGAATTCGTCTCGCCGGTCCACATCGATTCCGTGAAAATTACGCCGGACGTCGACGCTCAATCCGTCCGTTTCGAATATCAGGTCAATGGAGGCGAGCATGCAGGCGGAAGATATCGGCTCGAGACGCTCATTACGCTGAAGGGCCGCCAGGTCAAGCAAGCGAGCCTCGCGATCGACCGGCAGTGGCTTCAACTCGACGTCGATCTCGTACACGAGATGAACGGCCCCTGGAAGCATTGTCTCTGGTCGCCGGCCCACCCGAATTTATACGATGTGGAGTTCGTTCTTTATCACGGCGACGAAGAGGTCGACCGCGTGTACTCTTACTTCGGGATGCGGAAAATTTCGATCGAAAAAGGCAAAGTGCTGCTGAACAACGTGCCGATCTACCAGCGGCTCGTACTCGACCAAGGCTACTGGCCGGACAGCCATCTGACGCCTCCGTCGGACGCGGCCATCATCGAAGACATCGACAAGCTGCTGGAGATGGGCTATAACGGGGTCCGCAAGCATATGAAGGTAGAGGACGCGCGCTTCCTGTACTGGTGCGACGTCAAAGGGGTGCTCGTCTGGTCGGAGATGGCCGCGACGTTCGAGTTCAACGACAACGCGATCCAGAAGTTCACGTCGGAGTGGATGGAAGTCGTCCGGCAGCAGTACAACCATCCATGCATCATCACATGGGTCCCGTTCAACGAGTCGTGGGGCGTCATGAACATCCTGTACGACCGTAGGCAGCAGAAGCTGACGGAAGCGGTGTACCATTTGACCAAGGCATTCGATCCGAACCGTCCGGTCATCGCGAACGACGGGTGGGAGCATACCGTTTCCGACATTTTGACCTTGCATGATTATGTCGAGACGAAGGAAGAGTTCCTTCGAAACTACGCGAACAAAGACGAAATCGTAAATAACGAAAAAGCGTTCAACAGATGGAAGTACGCTTTCGCAAAAGGTTATTCGTACGCCGGGCAGCCGATCATCGTCAGCGAATTCGGCGGCATCGCCTTCCGGTCGGACAAAGGCTGGGGTTATGGCAACCAGGTCGCTTCGGAAGAGGAGTATCTCGCGCGTTTTCGCGGCATCCACGAGGCGATCAAGGAAACGGACTATATTGTAGGCTACTGTTATACCCAATTGACCGACGTGCAGCAAGAGGTGAACGGGCTGCTGACGGAAGACCGAAAACCGAAGGTGCCGCCGGAGAAAATCCGGGACATCAATTTGGGGTAAAGCCGTTCGGAAAACCGGAAGCCGGTCTCCCGGAAGGTCGGCTTCCATATAAGCAGGGGAGAGGGGAAAAGGATGGGGAAAAGCGTTCAATCCGTCACGCGCATTCTGTTGCTTGTCGCCTTGATCGCGGGAATGCTTCCCGCGGGTTTCGCTGCCGCTTCGACCACGGGTATGGCTTGGCCGACCGATTCGATCACGGCTTACGCGCCTTCTTCCGGGGGCGTGTGGTACCCGAGGCTTCTGAAGCTGAACAACGGCGATTGGTTGTTGTCGTTCGACTCGAACGAGGGCGGCGGACGTGTCAAGGTGAAGGTCATCCGCAGCACGGACGGCGGACAAACCTGGAGCTCGCCGGTCGACGCGGCTTCGAATCCGTCCGGCGACTGCGCCAACGGTCAAATGATCCAGCTGGCGAACGGGCATATTTGGCTCGCGTACCGCGATGTCGTAAAGTCCGGCGGCACGTATTATACTTATCTTAAAGTGCGCGTCAGCACGGACGGCGGAAGCACGTGGAGCGACCTGGCGAACGGGCAAATCGCGGCCGAAACGGCGAACTCGTTTCAGGGGGTATGGGAGCCCCATCTGGGCATGATCGGGAACACGATCACCGTCATGTACGCCAACGACAGCCCGAACGTCGCCGGTTCGAGCGGCAAACAAAATTTGTACATGAAAACGTGGAACGGCTCCGGATGGAGCTCCGCTTCTTTGGTCAGCGACGGCGTCTCGGCCGGGTCGCGTGACGGCATGCCGGTGTGGACCCGCATGAGCGACGGACGTTACATTCTCGTTTTTGAAGCGTCCGACCAAAGCGGATACCCGTTCGTCATTCGCTACAAGATTTCGAACGACGGCTACAACTGGTCGGGCCCGAGGCAAACCCTGTATATTCCGACGCGGCCGGGCAAAAAAGCCGGTGCGCCATTCGTCGTCCAATTGGGCGACGGAAGGCTGATGGCTTCGTTCCAGACGGACGAGGACAGCCCGAATACCGGCGACGCCTATTCTTCGATGCGAACGATGATCAGCGCGGATAACGGCGCGACCTGGGGCTACAAATTCAACCCCTATCCGGTATCCGATACGACGAGCGCCAACTGGAACGCGCTTATGGCGATCGATTCGACCCAGGTGGTGGCCGCGACGAGCGCGGATTTTCCGTCCAGCCGCATCGTCCTTCGTTTCGGCAACGCCGTTACGCCATTCCATGTGAATCTCGCGAATAACTGGGGGTTCGAAACGGCGAGCGTCAACGGCTGGACGACGTACGGGGACGATTATCCGAATCGGATTCTCATTCACGGATTGAATGACGGCATCGCGAGGGCGCCCGGCGGCGGCGATTATTTCGTGGGCCTTTCGGGAACGAGCGGCCCCGCAACCGCCTACGTCGGACAGACGATTACCGGACTGGACAACGGCGTATATATGATGAGAGCCTATTTGCGCAGCAGCGGCGGTCAGAACGCCGCGTATATGGAGGTCAAGGACTACGGCGGAAGCGCGCAAACCGTCAATTTTCCCGTGACGACGACATGGACGCAAATCTCCATTACGGGAATCAACGTGACGAACGGGCAAGCGACAATTGGTTTTTATGCCTCGATGAGCCATCCGAGTCAATGGGCGGACATCGACAACGTCGAATGGATCAGAACAAACTAGGAGTGATCAGATGGATCGCTACAGACCGAGGTATCACTTTACGCCGCCGCGCAACTGGATGAACGATCCGAACGGCCCCTTTCAATCAGGCGGCGAATATCATTTGTTCTACCAGCATAATCCTTCGGCTACGGAATGGGGCGATATTCACTGGGGACACGCCAAAAGCCGCGATCTGGTGAACTGGACGCATCTGCCGGTCGCGCTTGCCCCTTCCCGCGAGCTCGGGGAGCGCCATTGCTACTCGGGTTGCTCGGTCGTAAACGGCGGCGAGGTGACGTTGTTTTATACGAGCATCGGCGAAGGAGAACGGAACGCGACGAGCGGAGCCCAGCAGTGGATGGCCAAAGGGAACGATCTGCGCACCTGGCGCAAGCCGGACATCAATCCCGTGTTGACCGCCGAGCTGCACGGGGAGCTGCAGATAACGGAATGGAGAGACCCTTACGTCTGGAAAGAGCAAGACGGATGGCGCATGCTGCTCGGAGGGAGAGTCGACGGCAAAGGCTGCGGCATGATTTATCGATCCGACGATTTGGAACAGTGGAGTTTCAAAGGGATTTTCCATCGCGGCGACGAATGGATCTGGGAGTGTCCGCACCTGTTCCGCTTCGGCGATAAAGCCGTTCTGTTCTACTCCCCGAGCGGGCCGGTTCGCTATGTCTCCGGCACGATCGAGGGGGACAGATTGACGGACGTTCTGCGGCACGGCACCGTTGACTACAGCGGCTGGGAAGGCTTCTACGCCTCGACCGGCTTCGTCGACGAGAAGGGGCGGCACGTGCTGCTCGGATGGGTGCCCGAAGGAAGAGGCAAGGACTTCCCGGCAAGCCTGGACTGGTCGGGGGCGCTGGCGCTGCCGCGTCTTGTCGATCTGAAGCCAAGCGGCGCGCTCGCGATGTCGCCGGTTCCCGAGCTGGAGACGCTGCGGGGCGAGGAGCGAAGCTTTGCGGATGTGCGCGTCGGGCCAGTTCCGATGAATACGGGGGTTCGTTCGACGTCCTTCGAATGCTCGCTGGAAATCGACAGACGGACCTTGAAGACCGGCGAGCTGACCGTTTCCGTTTTCGCTTCGCCGTGCGGCCGGGAACGTACCGATGTGCGCCTGGATTTGGCGACGAATTCGATCGTCATCGATCGTTCGAATTCGAGCTTGTTCCCGAACGTCCATAAATCTCCGATCAAGGGGGACTTGCCGCCTGCGGGCGGCGCCGGGCTGCTGAGACTGCGGATTTTCGCGGACCGGTCGATCATCGAAGTGTTTGCGGATGACGAAACTTGCCTCACGGCGAGGGTGTATCCTTCCTTGGAAGACAGCAACGGCATTGAGCTGCGTTCGAGCGGCGAAGCGGTCGTCTCCAGTATGAAAATATGGGAGATGAAGGCGGCGGAAATCCGTACCGAGTAGGGACGCTTTCTTCTGTCAACGGATTCGAAAATGGGACTGTCTCACATATTCATGGCTCATTTATCAGCTTGGTGTGCGAGGGGTATTCGAAAAGTTTTCCCGGTTCAAAACCAATACTGCAAAAGTGCAGTTTTTCCTGCTATTGACAGCCCAAATGTTCAAATTCCTGCGATAATACAGTATTTTAGGCCTCCAAACGGCGTGTAA
>NZ_BOVJ01000056.1 GCF_018403665.1 Paenibacillus cisolokensis | reverse complement strand
CTTTGATGCAACGCTAGTGCCCGTATTTAGTTCTGTCAACCGATTTCTGAAGTATTTGGCCTCCCGGCTCACATGATCGACCAACAACGGGAAATTATTCGCCCCTGGAAGTTGGCAACGCAGTATCAAACCAAGCACTTTTCGTTTAAACACCCAGATATGGGAAACTGCATTATGGACTTCTTCATTAAACCTTTTTATCGTTTGCGGATCCGTTCCAATCGTAAATGCTTTTGCCTTATTTTCGATCGTTTCGAATATGGCATAAAACTGATTGGCTTCATTGATCAATTGCGTATCCTCACATCGGAATCCGAGTCTGAGGAATAATGAATGCTCCTTCATAATGCGCGACCAAAATCTTACTTCATCCAAAGAACGTGCTACAAACTCATTGGACATTCTGAAGCTCCTTTCCGTGGCATCTTACTCTATACCATATGTGCGAATGCCCTTATCGGTTAGATATCTATTGATATTTGGGAATGAACTTTTTAAATAGCTTGGTTTTCCGCTATACCTCACCCATTCCACGCCAGACCGCAAGTCCAGTTCAAACCGGACGCTCCGGGAATCGGCACTCAGCTCGACGACTCTCTCATCCACGAGCACCCGGCACGATGCGAATTTAACGGTTAACCCCGATTTCGTCCATTCCGCCTCGGAGTCGTCCGGTTTGGGAAAAGACCGTTTCAGCAGCGCGCCTATCCTTGCAACCAGAATGGACGGATTGAACGGCTTGGAAATGTAATCGTCCGCCCCAAGCTGGAAGCCGAACAATTCGTCGTATTCCTCTCCTTTCGCAGTCAGCATGAGCACGGGAACATTGGACTTCTCGCGAATGATCCGGCTCTCATCCCCTCTCTTAGGGCATCGATTTTTCAACTCTATCACCACTGTTGCACATTTTTTATGAATGAATTACAATAATATTCATAAATTCACAGAAGGTGAGCGCATGCCCCGAAAGTTCGATGCCAATGAAAAATCGCAAATTCAGCAAAAATTGCTTGATGCAGGCCGTTCACTCTTTTCCCGGTACGGCTTCAAAAAGACGAACGTGAGCGAATTGGCGAAAGCCGCCGGAATCGCCTCAGGAACATTTTATCTGTTTTACCGTTCCAAAGAGGAACTGTTTTTCGATTTAGTGGAAGAGGAGGAGCATAACATCCGGCAGATCCTTCTCCGGCAGCTGCAGAGCGCCCCGAAGAGCAAACAAGCCTTCCGCTCGTTTTTCAAGGAGGCGTTTCGGCTTCTGACGGACAATCCGATTCTCCGCGAAGTTCTGCTGCCCGAGCAGCTTGAGGCCATTATCCGCAAGCTGCCCCCGGACAGATTGGAACGCAACTATGCCATGGATGTTCAAAAGCTGACACCGCTGATCCGGCAGTGGCAAGCGGACGGCGTCTTGCGCACGGATGCAGACCCCGAGCTCATCATCAGCATGATGCGCACGCTTCTATTGCTCTCTCTTCATAAGCAGGCTATCGGCGAAACGGTCTATGAGGCGACGGCAGACCTTCTGATTACCGTTGTCGCGGACGGACTATTCGCAGGGAATGGAGCGTGACGATGAATTGATAGAAGTCAACCGATTGACGTATGCTTATCCTTCCTCTCGGAAGCAGGTGCTGCAGGGACTTGATTTTCATATCGGCAAAGGCGAAATATTCGGCTTTCTCGGCCCTTCCGGCGCAGGCAAGAGCACCACTCAAAATGTACTGATCGGCAAGCTGCGGCGCTATGGCGGCTCCGTCCGCGTATTCGGGCGGGAAATCCGTTCCGTCGGCTCCGATTATTACGAACGAATCGGCGTCGCATTTGAATTTCCCCATTTCTATAGCCGGTTTACCGCATTGGAAAACTTAAATCACTTTCGTTCGCTCTATCGGTGCCGGACCGCCGACCCGATGCAATTGCTGGAACAGGTCGGACTGCGGGAGGCCGCCCATATGAAAGTCGAACAGTTTTCCAAAGGCATGAAAATGCGGCTCAATTACTGCCGTTCCGTTCTGAACGATCCGGACCTGCTCTTTCTTGATGAACCGACCTCGGGTCTCGATCCGACCCATGCCGACATGCTGAAACGGCTGATTCTGGCCCGGCGCGCGTCAGGCACGACCGTTTTGCTCACGACGCACAACATGCAAGTGGCCGAACAGTTGTGCGACCGGGTCGCATTCATTGCGGACGGCGAAATCAAGCTAATCGATACCCCGCGCAATTTAAAGCTTCGTGGCGGAGAACGAAAAGTGCGAGTCGAATACGAGCAGGGAAACAAACGGTTAACCGAGGATTTTCAACTGGAAGGCATCGGCGCAAACGAACGATTTTTATCGTTGATCCGGTCGCATCGTATCGTAACCATGCATACGCTGGAAGCGTCTTTGGAGGATATCTTTATGACGGCTGCGGGAAGAAAGCTTGTATGAAAACGTGGAAGCTGTTCATTTTCGATATGCGGTTTCAATGGAAGCAGCGGTTTTATGTCGTTTATTTGTTCGTTTGCTCGGTTTACGTCGGCATTTTGCACGCCATTCCGGATTCGCGTCTGGGCAAGGTGCTGGTACTGCTTACATTCTCCGACCCGTCTGCTCTCGGTCTGCTGCTCGCCGGAGGGATCGTCCTGTTGGAGCGCGGTCAGGGCATATGGAACAGTCTGTTTGCAACTCCGGTTAAACTATGGGAGTATCTGCTTGCCAAGTGTCTGTCCCTCAGCTTGTTATCATTGGCGGCCGCATTCGCGATCCATCTTCCGGTAAGCGGATGGCCCGTATCGCCGCTATATTTCACGCTTGGCATCGTACTGACATCGTTTTTCTTCACCCTGATCGGCATTGCGGCCGCATTGGGCAGCCATTCAATCAACGGTTTTCTTATCCGGTCGCAAGCGTACGCTTTGGTTTTCGTTCTTCCCGTTTTGGGATATTTGAACGTATTCGATACGCCGCTTTATATGCTTTTCCCGTCCCAAGGCTCTCTGCTGCTGCTGTCCGGCTCCGTTCACCTGCTGTCGCATGAAGATGGAGGATACGCCATCGCCGTTCTGGTTG
Source organism: Paenibacillus cisolokensis (assembly GCF_018403665.1). Taxonomy (GTDB): domain Bacteria; phylum Bacillota; class Bacilli; order Paenibacillales; family Paenibacillaceae; genus Paenibacillus_AH; species Paenibacillus_AH cisolokensis. The sequence continues at coordinate 29,286 of NZ_BOVJ01000056.1, read as the reverse complement.
TCTGGATCGGAATCGTCGGAAGCCTTGCGATGCGGCTGTTGAGCGCAACGGTACGAAACACGGACGGAGGACGTCGCCATGAACAAATATAAAGCGCTGCTCTACTGCGATATGAGGAACGCAGCGAGGGATCCGATGCTTTTGCTTATTCTGGCCGGGCCTCTGCTGCTCGTCTTGACGACCAGATTGGGAATGCCGCCGCTTTCGAACTGGATCGCGGATAAAACCGGATACGATTTGCTGGCGTATAAGGCATTTATCTCCCTGCTCATACAGGCGCTCATTCCGCAATTGATCGGGGCTGCGACCGGGCTATTGATGCTGGACGAACGGGATGAACGCATTATCGACTGCTATGCGGTTACGCCGCTTCGGAAAAGAGGATATATCGTCTATCGCCTGATTCTGCCTGTTGGGATTTGCTGCGGCATGTCGCTGCTGTTCGTTTCCGCCTCCGGTATTTCCGGTTTGACGGTCGGCCAGACGCTGCCGCTTCTTCTGTTCGTTTTGGAAGCTCCTTTGTTCGCCTTATTTCTGGTTGCCTTCGCGGCCAATAAAGTCGAGGGGCTGGCGCTGTCCAAGCTGATCAGCCTGACGCTGCTCGGACCCGCATGCGCCTATTTTGTTGCCGAGCCGTGGCAATGGCTTGCCGGACTTCTCCCGACTTACTGGCCTTCCAAACTGTATCTGGAGCTGGCGGCAGCGGATAACGGCTGGCAGCGGCAAGCGATATTCGCGATAGGGCTCTCCGTTCATTTGCTGCTGCTGTACGATTTGTTGAGACGATTCGTAAACCGAATGGAATAACGGGGAGAAAAGCGAAAGAAACGCCTCTTACTCGGGCTTTCGGCCGAACAGGCCGTAAAAAAACAAATGCCCGATTTCCTTGCGCAGCTCCACATCCAATCGATCTTTAACGGACGGATTGCTAATAATAGCCGTCATGGCGTTTAAAAAAAACAAAATCGCTTCGGATGACACCTCGCCGGATATTTTCCGTTCGTTTTTGCCTTGTTCAATCAGTTTCATGAGAGCGGGAATGGCCGTTGTTTTCGAGTATTGTTCAATATGCTCTTTAAAGACGGGATCGTCAAACATAATATTTTTGATACCGTCGCTGCTCCATGTCTCCTGATTCGTGACCGAAAATTCATACAGCTTCTCGAGCTTTTCTTCAAAGGGGAGGTCCGCTTCCATCAAGTTCCGGAATGTCTCCTCTTCCTCCTCCATAATATGATAAAAAATTTGCTTGGCAAGCTCTTCCTTGCTGCCAAAAAAGTTATAGATAGAGGCGGGGGAAACGCCCGCTTGCTTCGCAATTTCCCGCACTCCGATTTCTTGAAAGTTCCGTTCCATAATCATGCTTTTCAAAGAATTGAGTATTTGTTGTTTTTTCCGCTCCCTGCGCTTTTGGAATCCGTTCATCAACCATCCCCCCGTCTTAATTGTAAAGATAATTATGTAACAAAACAACCTTCTGTTATTTTTTCTATTGACAGTATATCCCTCTTTCAATATTATGTAACTGAATGAAGATTCGTTATATATTTTGGGGACAACAAACCACGGGAGGCGGGTAACATGTCCGTCATTGAAGCGAAGAAGCTGACCAAGCATTACGGGCAAGTAAAGGCGTTAAACGGGCTCGATCTTGAAGTGCGTCCCGGCGAAGTGCTCGGTTTTATCGGTCCGAACGGCGCCGGAAAATCGACAACCATTCGCATTTTGCTGGGACTGCTGCGCAAAACAAGCGGCGAGGTGCGGCTGTTCGGCAAAGATCCGTGGCGTGATGCGGTTGAGCTGCACAGGCGGATCAGTTATGTGCCCGGAGATGTCAATCTATGGCCCACTCTGACAGGGGGCGAAGCGATTGATTTATTGGGCCGGTTGCGCGGAGATATGGACCGCAAGCTTCGCGATCGGCTGCTGGAACGGTTTAATCTCGATCCGACCAAGAAATGCCGCACTTATTCCAAAGGAAACCGGCAGAAGGTCGCATTGGTCAGCGCTTTCGCTTCCCGATCGGAGCTGTTTATATTGGACGAACCGACTTCCGGACTGGACCCTCTGATGGAAGCTGTCTTTCAGGAATGCGTAGCGGAAGTAAGGAAGCAAGGGAGAACGGTGCTGCTGTCCAGCCATATATTGGCGGAAGTGGAGAAGCTTTGCGACCGGGTTGCCATTATTCGCGACGGCCGCATTGTGGAATCCGGCTCGCTTGATCAATTGCGCCATTTGACCCGGACGTTTATCGCTGTGGAAACCGCGCAAACCATATCCGGTCTGGAGAGGCTGCCCGGCGTGCACAATCTTCAATTGAACGGAAATAAAGCGCAATTTCAGATCGACAGCTCGGAAATGGGAAATGTGCTCCAATTTTTAGCCGCCTTTCATATTCAATCGTTGACCAGCACACCGCCGACTTTGGAAGAACTGTTCATGCGCCATTACGGCGATGCCGGCCAAACGTCCGGCGCGAGAGGAGAACGTTGACATGAAACGGCAACAAACATTGGCAGGCACCGGCACGCTGCTTCTGTTCATGCTGCGGCGGGATCGGATAACGGTTCCCGTCTGGATGCTCAGCATCATCTTGCTCGTGCTGGCGACGCTGGCTAGTTTTGAAAGTTTATACCCGACAGAAGAAGCTCGACAGGATATGGCGGCAACGATGCTCAATCCCGCCGCTATTGCCCTGACCGGTCCCGGATTTTATTTGGAAGATTACACGATCGGCGCGATGATCTCTCATCAAATGATCGGAATGACAGGAATTGCGACAGGACTGATGAGCATCATACTCGTCATACGCCATACGCGCAAGGAAGAGGAAACGGGACGGGTGGAATTGGTCCGCGCATCGGTTACGGGACGACACGCCCACACGACCGCAGCCCTGCTGCTCGTATTGGGCGTCAACGTTGTATTGGCGCTTTTGCTTGCTCTTGGAATGGGCGGGATGGGAATCGATTCTGTGACATGGGAAGGTTCCTTTCTGTTCGCAGCCTCGCTGGCCTCCGTCGGCATCGTATTTGCGTCCATCGCCATTGTGCTGGCGCAATTGACGGAGCATGCCCGCGGAGCAACCGGCCTCGGAGTCGGCATATTGGTTGCCGCATACGGCCTGCGGGCAGCCGGCGATATCGGGAACGGCTCCCTTTCCTGGCTGTCGCCCATCGGATGGGCGCAGCAGACATCCGCTTACGTCGACAACATGTGGTCGCCTCTTCTGCTAAGCGCCGGCTTGAGCGTGCTGCTTGTGGCCATCGCTTATCCGCTTAGCTCGAGGCGCGATGTAGGCGCCGGCATGGTGCGCCCGCGCAGAGGACGCAGCGAGGCGTCAAAAGCCTTGACGTCCCCCATCGGCCTTGCTTTTCGTCTGCAGCGCACGAATCTGCTGGTCTGGAGCTTCGCCATGCTTCTGATCGGCATGTCCTACGGTTCTTTCATCGGAGAGGCCGAGAACATGATGGATGCTATGGACGATGCGCTGAACAATATGCTGCCGGAGACGGGCAATGCGTTGTTTGCCGATAGCATCGCGGGCATGTTTATGACCGTCACGGCCATCATTGCAAGCATTCCGGCGCTGCAAACCGTTCTGAGGCTGCGCACGGAAGAGAAAGAAGGACGAATCGACATGCTCCTGTCAGGAGCGGTTTCCCGTACCAGGTTGCTGGGCAGCTATTTTATTCTTGCTTTCATCTATTGTGTTGCGTTGATGTTCATGGCGGGGCTTGGAATGGGGATAGCGGGAAGCCAAAGTATGAACGATTCCGGCTACTTGCCTGACCTGATTATTGCGGGGCTGAACTTTGTACCGGCATTGTGGGTCGGAATCGGCTTGGCCGCAGCGTTGATCGGATGGTTTCCCAGGGCGGCCGCCAGCAGTTGGCTGATTACAATCTACTCTTTTATTGCCGTTTATCTTGGCGGCATTCTTCAATTGCCGGAGTGGATGATGCGGCTTTCTCCGTTTCACTTTGTGCCGCGGCTGCCTGCCGACGCTTTCGAATGGCCGCCATTGCTTGGCTTAACGGCGGTTGCGCTGCTCCTTGCGATTGCAGGATGGTCGGGCTTCCGGCAACGCGACTTGAACGGGTAGGTAAATACGATAAACCGGTCCGGTCGCCATGCTATATGCACCGGAACGCATCGCGGTGGCTTCCGCAAGCGAAGAGGCCGCCGCTCCCGCCTCGTGCTTCTTGATTCAACTAGCATCGGGCTCTTCTTTATAGTGGGTAATATCTCCATGCAAAACAATTTTCGGTTTATCCGTCTCGATCTCGACTTTGCACAAGCAGGCCGGATGAATATACGGCGGACTCCAAATCTCTTTCATTGGCCGCTCTTCGAAATAGGCCATAATGAGCTTGACTACCACGGTGTGCGTGACGATTAATACGGACTTTCCTTGGTTTTCGCTAATGATTTGGCGCAGCTTATTAATGGCTCGGTCGGAAACCTCCTGAAACGTTTCGCTGCCTTGCACCTTAAATTTATCCGGGTCATTCCAAAAACGGTCGAATTGCTCCGGGTCCAGCTCCTTTACTTCTGCCATAGCTTTCCCTTCCCAGATGCCCAAATGAATTTCTTTCAACTCATGACTGTCGATAATATCGATATCCCTTATACCTCTTATGATTTCGGCTGTTCTGCGGGCTCTCGCACTCGAACTTGAGTAAATTACATCGATCTGTTCGTTCTGAATGGACTCCCCCAACCATTCGGCTTGTTTGATTCCCAATTCCGTCAGCGGCGAATCCTGATGACCTTGCAGCCTGTGCTCAACATTCCATTCCGTCTGCCCGTGTCGCACCAGGTAAATAACCGTTTTATTATTGTCCATCATCTTAACCTCTTTCCGGACGAAAGTTATGTATAAAAGTTTCTATTTGAGCTATATGATGCCGGTTATGCCATACGAACCTTTAAAGCGCAATATCCAAAGTGATGCTCATAGAATTTGTGGTCGATCATCTCTTCGGGGGTGAAATCGGACAGATTGCGCAAGTCCTTCTCCGCTTTCATCGACAGCGTTTTTCCGCTTATTTAAACTTATGTTACTATAATTTGTATCTTGAAGACACTGAAAAAATAAAAAGCCGCGGGCACCGCGACTTCGATTTATGCAACCTGTTTATGTTGTGCGATCCTTTATTCCGGACTTGTAACCTCGAGCCATTTCACCACCGCTTTTTTCAACTTCTCTCTCTTCTGTTCCACATCGTTCATGTCCTGAAACACAACCGTAGCCCTGTCGTTCGCGACCCAATCCAGCAAACCGGTGGCATCCTCGAACAAGCGCTCTTGAGCGGGTTGTCCCTTCACTTTCGCACCGCGATGAAAAACAAGCCTGACGGCGCCTTTCCCGTGCAAGTTAAACGTGATCCGGTCATCGCCATGCAGGCAAAAGCTCGGCGCATTCCATTTTATGTGCTCCGTAAGCCGACCGTCAGCGTTTAAAATGATGGTTCTGATTTCCTCCACCACATGCTTTAAGGGGGACTCGAGGTTATCCAAATATGCGACGACTTGTTCGTGACCCGTTAACTTTTTCGGCTTTTTGGGCGTCGAGGCCATAGGAAAACCGCTCCTTTCGTTATTGAAGCAAACGTGCGGCCCATTCAATTCGGGCACATATTTGACGACGCGGGTGTGTAACGTTAAAATGGTTTTCCCAGCGCGTTAGGTTAAAAACCGCCGCATACTCTATTATTCTATTACTAAAGTCATTTCTGTCGTTTCTTTAAATCCGAATTGTGTGTAAATTTCTTTTGCTTCCGGGGTTGCAAGCAACTTGATCATTTTGACATCCCGGCTTATCAGCCATTGAATCACTTTCTCCGTTAGTAGTTTTGCATATCCTTAATATATAGAACCCTTCACCCAAATTCCACTCCTTTATATGTGACAGAAAAATCCTGACCGTCACATTTTAGGAAACAATCCCGCTCCAGCTGTCACAAAACCGGGTCTCAACCCGTAGCATTCCGTACGCCAAGAGACCCGATCCTTCGCAACGCAAAGGATCGGGCCGGTCGAACCTCGCTCGCCGGTTCTAATTTTTGACCGCTCCGGCGGCGATATCGGAGATAAACTGGCGGCTGACGAACAGGAACAGCACGATCAGCGGAATGACCGCCATCAGCGTTCCGGCGATGACCATGGAATAATCGGTCTGGTAAATCCCGTTCAAGGAGGCCAGCGCCACCTGAAGGGTAAACTTGCTGCTGTCCGTGAGCACGATCAACGGCCATAAATAGTCGTTCCATACGCCGATAAAAGTGAAAGCGCCGAGAAACGACAACGCGGGACGCAAGATCGGCAGGCTCACGTTCCAGTAGAGGCGGAAGAAGCCGCAGCCGTCGATGCGCCCGGCATCAAGCAATTCATCCGGGATGGATTCCTGCGCATATTGGCGAATCCAGAAAATGCCGAAGGCGTTCACCATCCCCGGTATGATCAGCGCCTTGAACGAGCCGACCCATCCGAACTCCGCCATGATGACGAAGGAGGGCACAAGGGACAGCTGCGAAGGCGCCATCATGGTGGCGAGCAGTACGATAAACAGCCATTGGCTGCCGGGAAAACGGAATTTCGCGAACGTGACTCCGGCGAGCGAATCGAAAACAGTACCAGCACCGTCACGGCCGACGCCACAAACAGCGTATTGAAAAAGGCTCCCCAGAAATCGATGCTGGCCATGACGCGCGAAATGTTCGCCCCCAATTCGCCGCCGAACCAGAGGCGGGGCGGAAAGCTGTAAATTTCAGACGTCGTGCGGGTCGCCATAACGGCCAGCCAATAGAATGGAAAGATGGAGAGAAGCAGCCCGGCGAGCAATCCGGCATGTACGACGACAGATTTCCAGCGGTTCATCACGGTTCATCCATCCCCCTTTCAGCTGTCACTTGTCCGCGCGATGCTGCACGATCCGCCAGTTCACGATCGAGAAGACCGCGATCAGGATGAACATCCCCCAGCCGACCGCCGCGCCGTAGCCGAAATAGTTGTTTATGAACGCTTCCCGGTACAGGTACAGCACAATCGTCAGCCCTCCGCCGCCGGCGCCTCCGTTGTTGCCGACAAGCACTTGCGGCTCCGTGAACAGCTGCATCCCGCCGATCGTCGAAGTGATGACGGTGAACAAAATAACAGGCCGCAGCATCGGCACGGTAATCCGAAAGAAGGTTTGGAGCGTCGAGGCTCCGTCGATGCGGGCCGCTTCATACAATACGGAAGGAATGCTTTGCAAACCGGCCAAATAGATAATCGAGTTGTAGCCCGCCCACCGCCAGACGACCATTGCCGAAACCGCGGTCTGAATTCCCCATGTCCTGTTCAGCCATTCAACGGGATCAAGTCCGACAACGGAGAGCAAATAGTTCAGCAGACCGAAGTTGTTGGCGAACAGCGTGCTGAAGATGATGGACACGGCGACAAGCGACGTGACGTTCGGCAAAAATAGCCGATTCGAAACAGCGTACGGAACCTGACGAATGCCGAATTCAGCAGAAAAGCGATCAACAGCGCCAGAAACAGCATCGGAATGGTCGAGTACACCCAGATGAGCAGCGTGTTCTTGACCGCTTTCCAAAATTCAGGATCCAGCAGCATGAAGCGGTAATTGTTTAAACCGTTGAAGGTCATCTCGCCGATGCCGTCCCATCTCTGAAAGGAAAGATAGAACGAAAAGGCGATCGGAAAAAGACCGAATATCGCAAACAGCACATAGAAAGGCGATATAGCCAAATATTCCTTGCGATGTTTCCATATCTGTCTCATCATATCTTGCACACCTCCTGGGAAGGTTGCTTGATCGAACCGGAGAGAGTGTCCGGGATAAAGACGCGGAACACAAGGCGCGGCTTGCGCCGGATCAAGCCCGGGACGCCGGTGCGCTTCCGGGACGCCGAAGCGCGGGCCCGGCACAACCGTTAGCGGTCAGCGCAGCAGCTCCTTGCGGATTCGCTCCAGGGCGTCGTTCCACGCCCGTTCCGGATCTTTCCCCTGCAGCGCGACGTTGTCCAGCTCGCGCGTAAAAATGCCGTTGACGGACGGATGACGCTCCCCGAAAAAGGTCGGCTTGACCTGCCGCGCCGCTTCTCCGAACACCGCGCCTGTCGCCTGGCCGCCGAAGAACGGTTCTTCTTCCAGCATCTCCGGGCTTCCCAGCGTTTCGACGGTCGAAGGATACAAATTGATGTTTTTGAAGCTCCGCAGCTGATTCTCCGGGTTCAGCAGCCAGGAGATGAATTGAAACGCTTCCTCCGGGTGCTTGCTGTTCTTCATGATGGCCAGAAAGGATCCGCCGTTGTTGCCGGCTCCGGACGGGGCGTCCGTCACGCGCCACAAGCCTTCGGTATCGGGAGCAGCATCCATCAATATTTCCTTGTTCCACACCGCGCCGACGAAGCTGGCGATTCTCCCGTTGTTCATGGAGGCGTTCCATTCCGGCGTCGATCTGGCGGCATCGGCCAACAGCCCCATTTCATGCGCCTTGACGGCCAGATCCCACGCCTTCTTCACCGGAGACCGGGACGGATCGTCGCCGATGAAACGGCCTTCCGTATCGAAATAAATCCGCTCGTGCTGCGCCGTTACCTGCGTATAGAGCGCCGAAATACTGTCGGTCAAGTAGACGCCGCTGCCAAGCCGCTCCTGCAGCTGCCGGCCGGCTTCGAAGTAATCTTCCCAGGTTCCCATAAGCTCGGATACTTCCTCCGGTTCGCCCGGCAGCCCCGCCTTCTCGAACAGGTCGGCGCGGTAGAATAGAGCCGTCGGTCCGGTATCGATCGGCAAAGCCATCATATAGCCGTCGGGCGTGACGCCCAGCTTCCATTTCCAGTCGAGATAATCGGCCTCGATATCCGCTGCCCCGAGTTCGTACAAATTCCAAAAATGCGAGGCATTCGGAAACAGCTCGGCGACCCAGTCATTGATCGCGACGATATCCGGTCCGCCCGAGCCGGCCGCCAGCGTCGTTTTCAGCTTGGACTTGAAATCGCCTCCGATTTTTGCGCCCGAATGTGAAGATTCGGGAATTGCTGTTCCGCCTCGGCAATGATGCTGTCGTCCAGGCTGCGGTTCCAATACCATAGCGTCAGCGTAATTTGATTGTCCGAGGACCCGCCTCCCCCTCCGATCGAGCATCCTCCGAGCGTCATGACGGCCGTAAGCAACAGCAGCAGCAGGCGTTTGGTCCGCATCGGCAAATCCCTCCTCGTCATTGGAGATAGACACTTTAATGATTATAATATGAAAGCGGATACAGGAATGTGACAATAAAATAACCGCAAAAGGCGGACTGACGAATTGGGCGATGACTTGATTATCAGTTGGCGGGAAGAGGTACTTGACGATAGGCCGGCGAGACGGAGAACGGAGGAGGGCTAACGAATCTACAGTGCTCTATTGAAGCCAAACGGGCCACTATCAAGTTTTAACGAATCGTAGGATCTCTATTTGCGGCGATCGATGGTATTTTCGACGGATTTCTGCCAAATAACGATTCTGGAGTTCGTTACATACCGAATACGGCCGTTTTTCGAAAATAAGATACCTACGGTTCGTTAGAGCAACCGCCGGTACGTCCGATGGAGCAAAACCGGCAAATGCTTTTCGCCGAAGCGCACTGCCGGTTGGCGGGGAGCGTCAACGTTCGGCGCACGCCAGGAAGGGGACAGGCAAGCATCTGGCAGACGAACATCGATTAGTTGAAGTCGAAGAATGTCGGTTCAAAAAAGGTCGGGCAGCCATTCCATCAACGCTTCGACGCTGGCCGAATGGCTGAAGATGCCCCCCGCTATGCCCGCCGCATTCTGAACAGCCTGACGGAGCAAGGGCTGGCCGAAATGATCGGCGAAGAAGCCCCCGCTTCCAAAGGCAGGCCGCGGAACATATACCGGGTGCTCACGGAATAGCAAGCAAGCGGCCCCGGACAAAACGTGTTGTCCGGGGCCGCAGCCGGTCATATTCGGTACACTCGCGCTTCGTGCGGTCTGAGCTTGCAGGAAGCGATGGAATCGCCCTCCCCGACATCCGGGTAATTGGCGATCAGCAGCTGTTTCTGCCGATCGTCGAAGCCGTCGGGCAGGGTGAACGCCGTCTCATGGTCGGCATGATTCAGCATGACGAGCAGCCGGTCGCCGTCGAGACACCGGGTATAGACGTACAGATGCGGATCCCCCGGCGACAGATCCTCGTAATCTCCATAGACGATGACCGGATTCGCCTTTCGCAGGGCGATTAATTTTTGATAGTACCGGTAAATGGAATGCTCATGGGCAAGATCGCGCTTGACATTGATTTCCTTGTAGTTCGGGTTGACTTTGATCCACGGCATGCCGGTCGTAAAGCCCGCATGCTCGGTATCGTCCCACTGCATCGGCGTACGCGAATTGTCGCGGCTCAAGGCGAGCAGGCTTTCGAACACTTCTTTCGGGTCCCTGCCTTTTTCGACTTCCTCCCGGTACCGGTTTTTCATCGCGATATCGTTGTAATCCTCGATCGAAGCGAAGCGAACGCCGGTCATCCCGATTTCTTCCCCTTGATAGACGTAAGGATTGCCGGGCAGCGTATGCAGCATGGTCGCCAGAAGCTTCGCCGATTCCACCCGGTATTTCCCGTCGTTGCCGTAACGCGTCACTTGCCGGGTATGATCGTGGTTGTTCAGAAATTGGGAATTCCATCCTTTCCCTTTCAATTTCTGATACCAGTTCTTTTGAATTTCTTTGAACCGCAGCATATCCCAGCCGGGCATTTCATCGGCCACTTCGAAATGAAACAGCGCATTCAGCTCGTGACGGTCCTCTCCGACATAAAGCAGTCCTTCTTCCGGCGACACATAGGCGACTTCGCCAACCGTCATAATATCGTAATGACGCAGCACCTTTTCGTTCATTTCTTTCAAAAAGTCGTGCAGGCCGGGATTGTTCGTCAAATACCGGATATCATGCGGATTGTCCGCGTCGTCGAACCGCTCCGGCTTGGCCAGCAAAGCGATGGCGTCGAGTCTGAAACCGTCGATCCCTTTGTCCAGCCAATACCGCATCATCTCGTAGACAGCCTCGCGAACTTCCGGATTGGCCCAGTTCAGATCGGGCTGATCCACGGCGAACGAGTGAAAATAGTACTGTCCGGTTTTCTCGTCCCACTCCCAGACGGACGGCGAGAAGTAAGAGCGCCAATTGTTCGGCTCCTTCCCGTCCTTCGGGTCCTTCCAGATATACCAGTCGCGCTTGGGGTTGCTGCGGGAAGAGCGGGATTCCAGAAACCACGGATGCCGGTTCGACGTATGGTTGACGACCAGATCCATAATCAGCTTCATCCCGCGCCGATGAACTTCGTGAAGCAGCTTCTCCCATGTTTCCATCGTACCGGCTTTCGGCATCAGCTTGTAATAATCGGATATATCGTAGCCGTTGTCTTTATCCGGCGATTCGTAGACGGGATTCAGCCAAATGACGTCGGCCCCGAGGTTCTGAATATAGTCGAGCTTCTCGATTACGCCCTGCAGATCGCCGTAACCGTCTCCGTCCGTATCGTAAAAACTGCGCCAATATACTTGATAAACAACCGCTTCTTTCCACCAAACTTTTTCAAATCGGACACTCCTCTTTGCTGCTAACCCTGCGATGCATGAGTCTCGCTTGTTTCAAACGGCGATCATTTCACCGGTGCGGCGCCCTAATAACGGAGAGCGGCTTCCCACATTTCGAGCCTCGGCCGCACGCCCGGATCGTTCGATTGCACCGAGATGTAAAACGACGAACAAACATTGTCCGCCTTCGCGTGATACGCTCTGGCTGTCGAAGCCGCATAGCCGTTCGGCGTTTCGAGCTTGCTCACGATTTGCAGATTTACGATGGCAAAGAACGCTTGCCCGCCGGCGATAACCAAAACATGATGATTGCCCAAACAGATCGCCTGAACGTGCGCGCCTTCGCCGACCGGGACCGGCAGCGATACCTCATACTGATTTCGTTCGTCCATTGATTTCAGCCGGAGAACGCCATTATCGGCAACAATCGCTGCATGGTACCCTCTCCACGAATCCCACGCTAGTACGTTTTTCATATAAGGCTGAAAAGACTGCCGCTCCTCATCGTACCGGTATACGGTGCCCGAGTCGGCGACAGACCATAAGGTACGCCCATCCGCAATCAACGCCCGGCTTCGTTCGGGGAGCGGGGAGATTCGAACGGCGGACGGCGAGCCGCTCGCCGCGGCGTCATCGATTTTCCACAAATCCGGACCCGCCGCCACCCACACGCCGCCTTCCGGTCTTACGGCCATACCGTCCGCTTCATTTTCGAACTGCCACTTCACAGATGGCCAATCCCCGTTCGCATCCCGGACAAACCGCCAGGGACTGTGCCGGTCGCTGCGGCCGACCGAATTTCCCCAAGCGAGCCAGATATGCTCTTCCGAAGCGGCTACAGCAGACAAAACCGGACCGATGTGGCATGTGCCGAAAACGGCTTCCACCCCCGGTTCGGCCTCCCACGTAAAACCGTCCTCCGTCGATACCAGGCACCGGTCGGGGGACAGCGGAACGATGCCGCCCGGGATGGCCGGGGCTTCGCCGACCGGGATGGAGTGAACGCGGGACAGCAAGACGTCCGGTTTTTTGATTAACGATCGGATCGGACCCTCGTGCCTCCAGCCTCCTTCGTCGGTCACCGAACGCTTGATATGATCGAGCGTGCGTACCGTGACGGCGTTATCCCCGATGTCCACGATGCGGGATTGCCGCAGCCCGTCGCGGGTGAAAGAAGCGCCGTGCACGCCGGTTATAAAAAGTGGGTTCCAAACCGGTACGTATGGGAATCAGGATGCATGTGACTCAAATGATAATGGGCCGAAAACCACATGACGATTTCCGGACAATTTTTGAATAAATAATACCACCGGTAAGGATCATGGTTTTCGTCCAGGTAAGCGTTCGTCGACCGTACGTGGACGCGCGGCACCGTGCGCAGCCCGGAACCGACCGGGGGAGCGTGAGTAAAAATATAACAGGGACATTCGGACGTTCCTTGAGCTTTCCGGTCAGCCAGGCAAATTGCTCGTCGGAGGCGAACACCTCCTGTACGTCATAGCAGGAATCCGGACTTTGCGGTTCCGTCGAAGCGAAAAAGAATCGATAGTTTTCGAATTCCAGCACACCGTACGGCTTATCCAACTGAAACATTTGCAAAAAGCGTTCCTGCATCGTGCCTTTCGGCTGCTTCCCGTTGCCGGACTCCCGTTCCAAATCGTGGTTTCCCAAAATCGGTCTCAACGGCACGCCCGGCATTCGCAAAATCGTTCCGCTTCTTCCAGTCCGGCAACGCGGCCGATGTTCTCCTGGCTGCCGAAGTCGCCGAGCGGGATAATCAAATCCGGCTTGCAGTTCGCAATATCTTCCATCGCCGACCGCGTCAGTTCGTAATCTTCGGGTTTTAAATGAAAATCACCGAGAATGACAATTCTCAATCTTCAGCTGCTCCCTTCGTCGCAATCGCGCAAGTCTCGCTTGTTTCAAACGGCGATCATTTCACCGCTCCGGCGGCAATGCCCTTGATGATATATTTTTGCGCGAAGAAGTAGAACACGACTACCGGAATAATCGTCAGCGTCAATCCGGCCATCGCCAGATTCCAAACGATAGTGAACTCACCGAAGAAGTAGAAGGTGGACAGCGGAATCGTCCTGAGCCCTTTATCGGAAAGCGTCAGGGACGGCAGCAAATAGTCGTTCCAGATCGAGATGACATCCAGAATCGCAATGGTAATCGTAATGGTCTTCAGCATCGGAAAGACGATGCGCCAGAATACGCCGAATTTGCCGCAGCCATCCAGCGTCGCGGCCTCCTCGAGCGCAACCGGGACGGACTTGATAAAGCCGTGATACAGAAATACCGCCATGCTGGCGTGGAAGCCGACATTCATATAGATCAAGCCCCCGTGCGTATTCAGCATCGGGATATGCAGATTCCGGCTGATCCAGTCCATTACTTGCATCAGCGGCATCATCAGCGTCTGAAAAGGAATCAGCATCGTGGAAACGAAAGTCAGAAAGATGATTTTACTTAATTTGTTTTCCGTTCTGACCAGCATCCATGCCGTCATGGAAGCCAGGATGACGACAATCGCGACCGAAATGACGGTTACAAACAACGAGTTGCCGAATGCGGTAAGAAAGTTCATTTTCTCCATGGCCTGCTTATAATACTGAAAGCTTAACGTGGACGGCAGGGCCAATGCGTTCTCGTACAGCTCCGCCCGGTTTTTGAACGAGTTGACGATCATGATGTAGATCGGCGACAGGAATGCAAGCGCAAGGGCGACAAGCAATAGTTCGAAAATCCATTTGCTTGTTTTTCTCATCACATTTGCACCTCTCGCCTTTTCGTAATGATGACTTGCGTCAAGGTTACGGCGGCGACGATCAGGAAGAAGACGATCGCTTTCGCCTGTCCGAGCCCGTAATGGCTGTAGCTGAATATTTCATTGTAAATGTTCATGGCGAACAATTCCGTGGCGTTGTTCGGTCCGCCCTTCGTCAACGACAAATTGACGTCGAAAATTTTGAATGCTCCGGACAACGTCAGGAACAGGCAGATCGTAATGGCAGGCATGAGCAGCGGGAATACGATTCGGGTCAGCCTTTGCCACAAATTGGCCCCGTCCACTTTCGCCGCCTCCATCAAATCGTCGGGAATGCCTTGAATGCCGGCAATATAAATAATCATCGTATATCCGGCCATCTGCCATGTAAAGACGACGACCAGGGAATACAAGGCGAATTGCGGGTCGAGCAGCCAATTGAAGAACAGACTTCCGAAACCGGTTTCTCGCCGATCATGGACAAAATATCCGTAAAAATGAACTGCCAGATGTAACCGAGAATCAAACCGCCGATCAGGTTCGGCATGAACAGCATCGTCCGCGCCGCATTGCTTGCCTTCAGCCCCGTCGTCACAAGGAGCGCAAAGATGAGCCCCAGCACATTGACGGACAGAAGCGCCATAACGGTAAAAAGAACCGTTTTCCATGCGGAAGCGAGAAAGCGCTCGTCCTGGAAGATCTGGACGTAGTTGTCAAAGCCGACGAACACTTTGGGATTGGCGGGAATGCCGTCCCAGTCCACGAACGAATAGACAATGCCGATGACGAACGGCACGATGACCACGGTTGTAAAAATAAAAAGGAGCGGCACCGTGAATATGGCGAACCATAATTTATCCTTTCTTTTATTCATCCGTCTCACTCATTTCAGTAAAGATAGTTTCCGGCTTTCAAAAGGAAAACAAAAGCCTAACGCTGACGATCGAGGTTAGGCCTTTGTTTTTTTGAATTGTATTGCTTTATTTTGCCGCCTTTGCCCACACTTCATCAAGCTTCTGCAGGAACTGCTCCCCGGTCATGTTTTTGCTCAGGAAGTATTCCTGTGCGAGCGGAGCCAGGTCGTTCACAATAAAGCCCTGCGGGAAATCACGGAATGCCCACGGAATCGTGTTGCCGCTCTTCGTCGCTTCATGCACGGCCTGGGACAGAGGATCCAGTTCGTTCGCTTCGATATTGGTCATAGCCGGAATGAATTTGAATTCGTTCACGATGGCATTTTTGCCCGTCTCGCTTGTGAAGAGCCAGTTCAGGAAAGCGCTGGCCGCTTTGATTTCTTCCGGATCGGCTTTTCCGTTAATGACCCAGCTGCTTGCCTGGCCGACGGCAAGCTTGTCATTGCCGGCGAGCGGGAAAGGCATCATGCCGATTTCAAAACCCAGGTCCCCGTAATCGGCCAGCATGGTGTAGCTCCAGTTGCCTTGATGCACCATCGCCGTTTTGCCGGTCGCGAAATCGCCCATCTGGGTATCGTATTTGACTTCGAGCGGATTTTTCGTATTGGCTTTGATGGCATCCAGAAATTTCGCAAACTCCTGGAATTCCTTCGTATCCGCCATCTTCACTTCGCCTTTGTTCAATTGCTCGATGAACGCCTGCGGATCGGGCTGCAGCGCAAAAGGCGTATTGAGCAGATGTCCGATCAGGAAGTACGCTTCCTGCGAGAGGCTCAGACCGTTAACGCCTTCCGCCTTCAGCTTCTCCAGCGTTTTCGTAAACGAATCCAGGTCCTTCACATTGGCGGGATCGACCAGGCTCTTGTTGTAAACCAAGCCGAAGCCTTCCACGCCGTACGGCACGCCGACCACTTTCCCGTCGATTTCCAGAGCCATGTTCGGTGCGATATATTGCACATACGGCTCATTGCTCATGTCGTAGTAATAGGACTTGAATTTCTCCGCTTCCGATCCGGGAGCCACGCTGAAAATCGTCGGCCCTTGATTGGCGGTAAGCTTCGCCTGCAGCTGCGTCGCATAAGCGTCGCCCGCCGCGCCCCACACTTCAACCTCGTTGCCCGTTTCTTCCTTATACTTTTTCGTTAGCGCTTCCAACGGTTCGGCAATTTCCACCTTCGATTGGAAAATCGAAATTTTCTTCAACTTTTCCGTTCCGTCCGCCGAGGTGCCCGACTCGGAATCGTTGCCCGTCGAACTGCCGCAACCTACCGCAGCCGCCAACAGCGCCGTAGCGGCCAGTATGCCGAAGTACTTTTTGACCTTCTTCAACGTAATGCCCCCTTAACGGTGTTGTGATTCCAGTTGCTCGAGTGAGTAAAACGCTTACTGGCCTTTATTATAAAATCGATTTTATAAATCGTCAATAAATTTTACTTATTCGGATTAGTAAAAAACAACGAATTTTACTTCATGAATATAAAATCTGATTTATGCCGTTCCTCTCCATTTGACGGACGCACTCAGTTTAAACGGTTCTTTCCCTCCTGTGCCGTTGATCATCGCCAGCAATTCTTTGGCCGCGATATAGCCGCTTTCGTATCGGGGGATGGAAATTGTCGTCAAACCTGCCACGGCCGCCATGTCGGAATCGTCAAATCCCGTTACGGCAACGTCTTCCGGAACTCTGATGTTGTATTCTTCGAAAGCTTTGATCGCGCCGATGGCCATATTGTCGTTCGCGCAAACGACAACCTCGGGCACATCGTTGCTCAAAATCATAATTTTGGCCGCCTGGTACCCGCTGTTTTCGCGATAATTTCCATGGAAGTAGAGCTTTTGGTCGAACGGAATGCCGTTTTTGGCCAGCGTATCGATCAGCCCGGCGAAACGTTCTTTATTGTCCAGCGTAAAAGCGAGGCCGCCGATATAGCCGAATCGTCTGAACCCTTTGTCGACCAGTCCCTGCACCATTTCACACATAACGGGATAGTTGTCAACGATAACGCTTTTAGTATGGGCATGTTCGTTTTCAATAATACGGTCCATCACGACGATCGGAAAATTGGCCTTGGCGGCGGATACGAGCAGCTCGTCCGGCATACTTCCGTCCAGGCTGATCACTCCGCTGGCAAAATTGCTCCGCATAAAATTGGCGCTCGATTTATTCGTGCAAATGATCAAATCGTAACCGTTCTCGGTCAGGCAATCGCTGATGCCTTCTATAATCTTCAAATAAAAGTCCCGGTCGAAATCGCTGAATATAAAGATAACCGTTTTATTTTTTCCGATTTCGCCGCTTTTCCCGACGTTTCCATGTAGCCGTATTCCGAACATATTTGCAGCACCCGTTCCCGTGTCGCCTGTCCGACGTTTTGCGTCCGTTCAGCACATTGGATACTGTCGACACCGAAACACCCGCAAGCTTAGCGATCTCTTTCAATCCAATCATGTTTTACGGCCTCCATCGAAAAGTTGTATGATATAAATATAACAGGTAATATTCTTTTGTAAAATTTACTTAGTAAAAATATAGATTTTACTTTTTTCAACGTAAAAAAAACTGCCAGGAATGAATCCTGGCAGTTTCGTTTTTTTATGATTTGTGAGGCGCCGCCGCAGGCAGCCTTACTCGCCCTTCTGCTGCAGCGCTGCCCGCAGCGCATCGCCGAGGCTGTTCGACAACGGCGCGTTGTCGCTGTACTTCTCGATCAGCTTGCGCTGCTCATGCTTGCTTACGCGGCCGCCCTGCTTGTCGCCGACCATCTCGATGACGTTGCACGGACGGCAATGAAAAATTTCCCTGCCTTGCCGTTGCGGATTTCCATCTTCTTGTGGCACTGCGGACATCTCCGGTTCGTCAGCGCCGGCTCCGCCGACCGCCGGTAGTCGCATTCCCGGTCCGAGCAGACGAGCGACTTGCCACGCTTGCCCTTCACTTCCATCAAAGGCTTGCCGCAGGACGGACAGCGGGAGGTCGTCAGGTTGTGCGGCTTGTATTCCTTCGTCTCCCGCTTGACCTCCTCGACCCACAGCCGGGCCCGCTCCCGAATGCCGGCCATGAACGATTGCGGGTCGCCTTTGCCCTTGGCGATCCGCTCCAGCTCGCGCTCCCATTCCGCCGTCATGTCCGGGCTGCGCAGCTCATCCACGACGAGCTCGAACAGCTGGCGGCCCTTGCCCGTCGGGATGAGCCGGTTCTGCGTCCGCTCGATCGTATCGGTCTGCAGCAGCTTCTCGATAATATCGGCCCGGGTGGCCGGTGTGCCGAGGCCGTGCTTCTCCATCTTCGCCAGCAGCGCCGCTTCGGTGTAACGGCCCGGCGGCTGCGTCCGCTGCTCGCGCGTGCGGCATTGCTTCACCGGGACCGTCTGGCCGACGGCCAGCTCCGGCAGCCGCTGCGCCGGCTGCGCGTCGCTCCGGTCCGCCCCGTCCTCTTCGTCGTCCCAATCGTCATCGCCCTGGGAACCGGCCCCGCCGGATGCGTAAACCTCTTTCCAGCCGGCGTCCTTCTCGATCCGTCCTTTGGCGAAATAATGATCATCGCCGACGGAGAGGACGACCGATGTCTCGTCGTACCGGTACGGCGGATAGAACAGCGCGATAAACCGGCGGACGATCAGATCATACAATCGTCGCTCATCGTTCGTAAGCGCGGACAGATTGACATACTGATCCGTCGGAATGATCGCGTGATGGTCGCTCACCTTGCTGTCGTCGACGAACCGCTTCGATACCGGCAGCGTTCCCCGCAGAACTTTGCGGGCCAGCGCCGCGTAAGGCCCGACAGCGACGCTCTCCAGCCTGCCCTTCAGCGTCGGCACGATATCGCTGGAGATGTAGCGGGAATCGGTACGCGGATACGTCACCAGCTTGTGCTGCTCGTAAAGCCGCTGCAGCACATTTGACGTCTGCTTCGCCGAGAAGCCGAGCCGCTTGTTCGCATCCCGCTGCAGCTCGGTTAAATCGTACGCCTGCGGATGCGGCTCGCTCTTCTCCGTCGTGCGCAGCTTCGTCACCTTGGCGGCGCGCCCGCGCGCCCGTTCCGCGATCGCCTCCGCCTGCGCCTCATCCCACAGCCGCCCGTCGTGGCCGTCCTTCTCGCGCCATACCGCCTGGAACGAGCCGAAATCGGCCGCGATCGTCCAGTAAGGCTTGGACTGGAAATCGCGAATTTCCCGCTCCCGTTCGATCAGGATGGACAGCGTCGGCGTCTGCACGCGGCCGGCGGCGAGCTGCGCGTTATATTTCGTCGTCAGCGCGCGCGTCACGTTCAGACCGATGAGCCAATCCGCTTCCGCGCGGCATACGGCCGACTGATACAGCGCATCGTATTGATGTCCCGGCTTCAAATTCCGGAAGCCGTCCCGGATCGCCTGGTCCGTCTGCGATGAAATCCACAGCCGCTTGAACGGCTTGCGCCAGCGGACAAGCTCCATAATCCAGCGCGCCACCAGCTCGCCTTCGCGCCCGGCGTCGGTCGCGATGATAAGCTCGCCAAGGTCGGCACGCTTGCACAGCTGGGCGACGGCGCGAAACTGGCCGGCCGTCTCCTTCAGCACCTTCAGGTTCATCCGTTCCGGAATAATCGGCAAATCTTCCAACTTCCATGTCCGGTATTTCGGGTCGTAATCCTCCGGCTCGGCCAGCGTGACAAGATGTCCGAGCGCCCATGTCACGACATAATCCGGTCCTTCCATGTAGCTTTTATGCTTTTGCCCGCAGCCGAGCACCCGGGCGATTTCTTTCGCGACGCTCGGCTTTTCGGCCAATACGAGTGATTTCATGACAACGCTCCATTCCCCTGACATGATGATCGGGCCGCCAAGTGCGGCCTCATCTTTCGTTCATTATCCGTCAAGGGCGCCGCCGTTGTCAAAGAACCTACCGGGCCGGCTTGCCCGATATTCGGGCATAATCTTCCCGGATCAAATCCCGCACCGGCTTGGCGGTCGTCCGGTCCATATGGTAGATTCCCATCGTCTGGCTCCACTGTCCGTGATTGACATACCAATTGTAGGCCGTCCAAAAGTCGATTCCCGCCAAAACCCCTTCCGGGTTCGGCCGCCCTTCCATCGTCACCGTCGCCTGCTCCATCAGCGCCCGCAGCGTTTCGTTATAAATCTCCGCCTGACGGTCCGCCTCAAGGTCCGTCTCTCCCGTCCAGTAACCGAACTCCGTGTTGAGCAGCGGCTTGTCGGGCCAACGGAGCGCCGCTTCCGCCACAAAATCGCGAGTCCCTTCGTACGGCGTGCTCCCGTGGAAAATACCGAAATACATCGTCCAGGCCGCGACGTCAAGCGGTTCCATCGATTCGTCCCAAGGCCCGGGCTGATCGGCCGCAGCGCTCTGCGTCACGAGCCGGCCGTCGTCATAGAAAGTGCGGATATCCCGGACAAGCCGCTCGTTGTAAGCCTTGCGCAGCATGACGTCCTTGCTTTCGTTCTGCGTGCTCCACATGATGACCGAAGGACGGTTGTATTGCGAGAAAACCATTTCCCGCCACATTTGATCGGCGAGACGCCGCGTCTGCTGCGCTTCGTAATGAATCGTCTCGAACTGCCAGAGCGGGATTTCGCTCATCGCGGCAAGGCCGAGACGATCCGTCGCCAGGTAGGTGTAAACGTGGTTCGGATAGTGTCCGGTCCGTACCATATTGGCATTCAGCCCGCGAATTTGTTCCAGATCGCGGACGATCCGTTCCCAGGAAGCCGTCCGGCCATATACCGGCCACTCCTCGTGGCGGGCGATGCCCCTCAGAAAGACTGGCTCTCCGTTGAGCAAAATATTCCGTTTGTCCGTACGGATCGTCCGGATGCCGAACTGGGTCGCCAGCCGATCCGTTGCCGTTCCGTTCTGGTGAACCGAAAATTCCGCTACGTACAGATGCGGCGTCTCCATCGTCCACCGTTTCGGCTCTTTGATACGAACGTTCCATGTCACAAGCCGCGCTTCCAGCGGAGCAAGCTCGATGTCCCGGTCGTCCATCCCTTCCGTCTCGGCCGGTGCGCCGATAATATCTGCGGGATACGGCGATGCGAGCAGCTTCTCGCTGTCGGTGACCGCCTCATAGACAGCTCCCGCCAGCGTCACGGATGCCTTGCGGTTGCCGCGGTTCTCCACGACAGCCCGGATGAGCAGCCTTCCGTCCTCTTCCTGCGGCACAATGTCCGCCCGCACCATATGCACATACGGCGCCGCTTCCAAATATATCTCTTGGATGATGCCGGTGTAATTGAAAAAGTCGGTTCCCGCCACCGCCGGAATCGTATCGATCCGCGAACCCCACGGCGGATTGTCGACGCGGACCGCGATCGTATTGGCGCCGCTGCGGACAAAGGGCGTCACATCCAGCGCGAACGGCGTAAATCCGCCCTCATGCATCCCGGCCCATTGACCGTTGATCCAGATGTCTGCGATATAGCTGACGCCCAAACTTTTGAGCGTGACAGCCTGGCCGCTCCATGAATCGTCCAGCTCGAACGTGCGGCGGTACCAGACGCCGTCCTCATAGGTCTCCGCTCCGGCCGCGCTCTCCTCGCCGGTCATGATGTTCTCGGGAAGCGGCAGCTCGATGTCCTCCCAGCCGGAATCGTCAAACTTCTCGGCGGTACGGCCTTCCGCCGCCTCCTCTACGGCGCGCACCCATTCCCTGCTCCGCGGAGCCATCGTCTGATCATGGTCGGCTGCAAACCGCTCTTTCTTCCACGTTCCGGACAACGTCAACACGTTGCGCCGCTGAGGCTCGAACGTCGGCACCGGAATGCCGTTCTGATAGGCGATGACGCCGCCTTCCTTCTCTTCGAATTGAAACGTCGTTTGCAGCAACCCTTTTTCCGCTTTTTCAGGCAATCTATTTCTCATCGGCACATTCTCCTTTCCCTTCATCAACACCGATCCGAACGCCCCGACAAGCAAAACGATCCCCGCTCCTGCCAGGACGGCATAAAAACGTTTCCCCATCTTCAGAGCGCCTCCTGCCTCACTTGCGCTGCCCGCGCATAAAGAAAGCGGCGCGCTTCACGCCGCTTTCGGCCGATAGATTGCAGTGGGGCGAAAATTATTGCCCCGAAACCTCCTGATACCATTCATTGACTTCTTCGGTCACCTGATCGCCGCCGTTTGCTTTCCACTTCGCGACGAAATTGTCGAATTCGTCTACCGGCAGTTTGCCATAGATGATTTTATTGAACGTTTCGAATTCGGACTGCCGCAGCAAATTCCATTTGCTCTGCATCGTTTTGGTCGGAGCGCCGTTGAAATAGTTTTGCGCCGGATATCCTTCTGGTCCATGACAACCTTCGCGGCATACCAGTTTTCCGGTTTGCGCTGTTCGGCAAGCTGCCGTTCGTACGGCGTTTCCGGCTTGCCGCCTTCCGCCAGCTTCACCAGCGTCTTCATATAGAGGTCCGGAATCCGGGCCGGATTGTTGTTAAACCCGGTAATAAACATGAATTCGTTGTTGTAGTCCGGAATTTTGGACGCGTCGCTGGTCGGTTTGCCGTCGATAATATCCCAATCGTATCCTTTGGCAAAACCGTACTCGTATTCGCTGCCTTCCTTCGGATTGGCGTAATGTTCGAGCAAATGGTTGTAGTATACGAAAATCGCTTCCGGATGCTTCGCGTGACGGCTGATCAGAATACTGCCGTTCGTACCGGTGCTGCTGCGCCACTTCGTCCCGATATGACCGTCGGGGCCGCTCGGGATCGGGTACGCCTTATATTTGGAGCCCTTGACGTTCTTGGTCAAATCCGGCGCCGGCCAGTCCGGCACCCACTGCGCGCCCGGCAATATGCCGGCCTTGCCCGCCGTCCACAGCTCCGACGACTTGCCTTCGTCCCACAGCGCCGCGTCCGGATGAATATAGCCTTTGGCCATCCACTCCCGCAGTTTTTCCAGCGCCTGCTTCGCTCCCGGGTGAATGGAGCCGTAGACGAGCCGGCCGTTCTCATCCATATTCCACTGCTCGGGGATCGTGCCGTAAGCGCCGAACACCCATTCCAGCGACCCCATCCAGCCGTTCAGCGTGCTGCGCATGGCGGCCGTTAGCGGAAACACTTCCTCAGGCTTCAATCCGTCGGGATTCTCATACTTGAATTTCTCCATAATGACTTCCAGATCGGCAATCGTTTTCGGCTCCGACAACCCGAGCTTCTCCATCCAGTCTTCTCGGAACCATAAGACGGTATTGTCGTTGTCCAGATACTCGAGTACCGGCAACGCATATTTCTTCCCCTCGTACATAAACGGATACCACATTTCCGGATGCTTCTCGGAATGCTCTTTCAGAATCGGGCTGGCATATTTATCGAACAATTCGTCAATCGCCATAAACTCGCCCGATTCGATCAACTGCCCGATCACGACCGGATCGTCGTAGTACGGCACAAAATCCGGAATCTCCTCGCCCGACGAAAGCGCAAGCTGCAGCTTCTGCTTGTACTGGTCGACGTTGGCCGGCTCCCAAATATTTTTGATTTTGATGCCGAGCTTCTCTTCCGCCCAGCGGCTGTGCACATTGTTGTCTTTCGTGTCGCCCTTCGTATATTTCCGTTGGCGGCCGACGCTCGTAATTTCGATCGGCGTGCTGTATTTGCCGTTCTTGACCGCCTCGTCGGCGATCGCCGCCGCTTCGGCGTGTCCGCCGCCTTCTCCCTGTCCCGTTCCTTCCGCCTCTCCGCCTCCGGAGGAGCAGCCCGCAAGCAGGCTGAAGCTGAGGACGGCGGCCAGCGCCAGTCTCCATCCTTTGCGAAATTTGCGTTGCATCTTGTTCCCCCCTGCCTTATGATAGCCCCATCTTAACAGGCCCTTTGAAGACGGTTCCATAAGACAATGTTAGGCCGATAAGAATTTATTGTTCATGCAGTCCGGATCAAGAGGCGCTCTGCCTTCCGCAACGATCGCGCATATCCGGTTATTTGCCGGCATTCACCCGATCCCGGTACTCTTGCGGTGTCACGCCGTAAAACTTGCGGAACACCTTGATGAAATAGGCCGGATCCAGATAGCCGATTTCCTCACATATTTCATATACCTTCAATTGTGAGCCGCTCAGCAGCGCACAAGCCTTCTCCATCCTCACCTGCATCAAATAGTCGCTCAGCCCCTGTCCGGTTTCCTGCTTGTATATTTTGGACAAGTGGGTCGGATGCATATGAACGTAATCGGCAATCGCGCGCAGCGATGCGTCCGTCTTCAAATGCCGTTCGATATATTCATGAACCCGGCGTATCGTCTCGCGGCGGTTGTGGACCGCCTCCTCCCGCATATGGCAGCGCATCGCCTGCAGCATGGAGGACGCCCAGCGGCGCAGTGCCGCAATCGAACGCATCGGTTCCCCGGCGATAAAACCGCTTGTCAGCTCCGGCGCCGCGTCGCGCAGAAAGATGCCGCTGCGGTGCGCAAGCTGCAGAAAGGCGCCGCCGATCTCCATCGCCGCCGCCAGCAGATGCTCGTGGGATTCGGACCAGTCAGTCTCAAGCTCCGTCAGCATCCGCTCCACGAGCGCTTCCGCCTCCTGCCAGCGCTGCACTTCCATCAGTTGCAGCAGCGATGGCGGGCAGTGCAGCGTCCGCAGCGATTTGGCGGAAAGCGGCGGCGCCGCATCTTCTTGCGCCAGCAGAAGCTCCTGCCGGCCTCCGACCTGCTGGCGGAAGCTGATCAGCGCTTTCTCGCAGGCCGCATGGACCTCGTCGGGAAACCGGTGCGGATCCGTCATCAGGAGCGAAACGCTCGCTTTCGCGAAACGCTTAATATTTTGCTGCAGGCCGAGAAGCAGCCGCTCAAGCGCTTGCGCGTCACCGATGTCCGGCGCAGGCGGCCGGCCGTTCCCGCAGCGAAGCAGCATGGCCATATAATCCCGGCCAAGCCAGCAGCTCCACACGTCGAATCCGCCGGAAGACATCCATTCCTCGGCGATGTTCTGAATCGCATACTCCGCCAGTTTCCGTTCGTGCTTCGGCGCTTCCCGCCCTTCGCCGCCGCCGAGCCGGTCGTCCGGCCGGACGAGCACCAGCAGGACCTCGTCCCCCGCCCGGAACGGGATGCCGTAACGGACGGCGCAATTCTCCCAATCCGCCGCACGAGCCGTTCCCGTCAGCCATTCGGACAGCAAATGGCTGCGGATCAGCGGCATATTCTCATTCAGCGAATAAGCAAGCCGGCGCTGCAGCCGCTCCTTCTCATCCAGCCGCTCCAGCCGGGACAGCGCCTGGCGGACGACACGGAACAATTCCTCGTCCTTCACCGGTTTGAGCAAATAATCGAACGCTTCGAGCTCGATCGCCGTTCTCGCATATTCGAAATCCGAATAGCCGGACAGCAAGATACAGATGGTATCGGGCCGGCGCCTGCGAATTTCTTCAATCAGCTCCAGCCCGGTCCACTCCGGCATCATGATGTCGGTTATCACCAGATCGATCGGGTACGTTTGGATAAGCTCCAGCGCTTCAAAAGCCGAATAAGCCTTGTGCACGACATCGATGCCCACCTCTCCCCACGGCTTATGGTCGGCCAGATTGTCCGTCCAGTGCGCTTCATCGTCGACAATAAGCAAATGTTTCATTCCTGTCATTCCTGCCGTCTCCTTTCCGCCGTTTCTGCGCTTTTCGCGCTGCCGTTCGTCCATTCGAGCCGGACGACGACGCCGCCTTCGGCGGCCTGCGCTACCGTAAGCTCCGCTTCGTCCCCGAACGCCATCCTGAGCCGCTGCGCCGTATTCCACAGACCGTAGCCGACTTCCGGCTCTTCCTGCAGCTGCAGCGTCTGCTGCAGTCGGAAGAGCCGCTGCTCGTCCAATCCGCGGCCGTTGTCCCGCACCGTAAGCCAAACGCGCTTTCCTTCCGTCCCGCCGGCGATCCGGATCGACGCCGGCCTTGCCGAGCGGGCGACGCCGTGAACGATCGCGTTCTCGACGATCGGCTGCACGATAAGCCGCGGCACGTCCAGCGTCTCCGCTTCCGGCGCCACATCGATATCGTAATCGAGGCGCGGGAAGCGCATCTGCTGAATGTCCAGATAATTGCGGACCAGCTCCAGTTCTTCCCGCAGCGTTACCGTTCCGACATCGGTACGCGTCATGTAGCGGTAATAATCGCTAAGCCGGTGCGCCATGGCCACGACAGCCTTGCTGTTTTGCATTTCGGTCATATTGATGATGAAGCCGAGGCAATTGTACAGAAAATGCGGGTTGATCTGCGCCTGCAGCTGCTTCACATAGGCATCCTTGGCTCGCAACTGTTCCATCAGCACATGCTCGATCAGTTCCCGAATTCGCCGTGTCATGTCGTTGAACCGTTCGAACACGAACGAAAACTGGTAGTCGCTTTCCCATTTCAGCCGTACGCCGTAGTCTCCGAACTGAACGCTTCGCAATCCGCCGATCAGCTTCTTGAGCGGCGTCAGCACATTCCGGTGCAAAGCAAAGGACATCAGCAAAGTAAGCGCAAACAATCCGACCAGCACCGTATAGAAAAAGGCGTTCGCCTTGCCGAGCGGCTTCATCGCTTCCTTAAGCGGCGTACAATCCACGATATACCACCCCAGCGTCGCCGAGCGGACGCCGGTCACCGCATATTTGCCTTCGCCGCTCTCCAGAGCATAGTGGAACGTCTCCCCGGTCTGCCGGTCGACTTTCCGGGCCAGCTGGTCAAGTATGCTGGTCGTCAGCTCCTCGTCCGCGCCTCCGGACGATATCCAGTCGCCCGTAGCCGGGTCGTACAGCAGCGTTTCGCCGCGCCCATGCAGCGCTTCCTGATTCAGAAGCGCCCGAATATTGGATTCGGGAAAAGCGGCCTCGATAATGACCGACGCGTCCTTCGGGTCGCCGGCATGCATGATCGAATCGGAAATGTACTTGTAAAAGGATCGCCCGCCTTTCCGGTCCGGCCTGAGCGTCCAGTGAACCGTTACGTTTTTCCGCAATTCCTCCTCGTCGTACGACGAAAATTCGGCGGCAAGCATGTCGCGATTGAACGTCGAATATACCGCGAACGAGCTTTTCCATTGCGGCGATATATTTTCCTGAAACACGATTTTATCCTGGATAGCCCGCCGGATAACCATCTGATCGTAGCTCATCCGATCGATCGGAATGGAAGCGAACTGCCGGACCGTCGAGTCGTTGAGCAATATCATCGAAAAGCTGACCATCTGCTCGATTTTGAAATCCATGTCGCTCTTCATCAGCTGCAGCTTCTGCAGATTGGACTGCCTGATTTCCCGCTGGATCACTTCCGTCGTCTGACGATGAGAAAGCCAATAAATGATGACAATGAGCATAAAGACGGCGGCCAATCCCGCATTCAGTCTGGCAAACAAATTTCGTCTGAACTTCATCGTTTTCCCCCGTCTTGTCCGAATTGCCTAACGGAATCCTACCGGCCTAAGATCGCCATATAGGCAGGGCGGAGCGCCGTCAGTAACATTGAGTATAGCTGAAACCAGCTTCACGTCAAAAGGGGGAAACGCTTTGAACGCCGCCAATGAAACCTCGCATACCGGACTGTCGCCGCAGCGTCCTCCGGGCAAACGCCGGGGCTCCGCCGCGGTTCGCCGGCAGAACGCCTGGATGCTGCATGTCATGGTGCTGCCGGCAGCCGTCTTCACGTTCATCTTCGCCTATATTCCGATGTTCGGGATTATGATGGCGTTCCAAAATTATAAGCCGAGACTCGGCTTTCTGCGTTCGGAATGGGTCGGTCTGGAACATTTCCGCTATATGCTCCAGAACGATTATTTTCTCCGCATTATCTCGAATACGCTGTTTTTCGCCTGCATCAAAATCGCGCTGAACCTGCTGGTGCCGTTCGTATTCGCGCTGCTGCTGAACGAAGTGCGCAAATCGTTCGTCAAGCGCTCGGTGCAGACACTCGTTTACTTGCCGCATTTCCTGTCATGGGTCATTCTCGCCGGCATTCTGATCGACGTGCTGTCCCAGACCGGGATCGTCAACCGCTTTCTCGGCATGTTCGGCATCGAACCGATTTTCTTTCTCGGAGAAGGCAACTGGTTCCGCTTTACCGTCATCGTAAGCGACGTCTGGAAGGAATTCGGCTTCAGCACGATCGTATTTCTGGCGGCGCTGGCCGGCGTCAACCCTTCGCTCTACGAGGCGGCCGAAGTGGACGGCGCGGGACGGTGGAAGCAGACGGTGCACGTCACCATTCCGGCGCTTATGCCGATTCTGGTCGTCGTCGCCACGCTGGCGCTCGGCGGGGTGCTGAATGCGAATTTCGACCAAATTTTCAACCTGTACAATCCGCTCGTATACGACAAGGCGGACATTATCGACACGTTCGTGTATCGCGAAGGGCTCTTGAGCGGCCAGTTCAGCTTCGCGACCGCGGTCGGCCTGTTCAAGTCGTTCATCAGCCTGGTGCTGATCATCGTTTCGTATACGCTGGCCTACCGGTTCGCCAATTATCGGATTTTCTAGCCGGGTTCGAACCGGACATGAACACGAGGGGAGTCGCTTTCGGATGTATTACAAAACGGTGCCTTACCGGATATTCTCCTTCTTCAACCATCTGTTTCTGATCACCGTCGCGCTGCTCTGCATACTGCCGCTCGTCCATCTGCTGGCCGTATCGTTCAGCGGGCCGGCGCCGGCCAATGCGGGGCTGGTCACATTCTGGCCGATCGATTTTACGCTGGAAGCGTACAACAAGACGTTCGAGAATCCGAATTTCATTCGCTCGATTTTCATCTCGGTGGAACGGACGGTCCTCGGCACGGCGCTCAGCATGGCGCTGACAGCAACCGCGGCGTACGCGCTGTCCAAAGAGCACGCGCTCCCGGGGCGGAATCTGTATATGTGGTACTTTATTTTCACGATGCTGTTCAGCGGCGGCATCATCCCGGCTTATATTCTGATTACGAAACTGGGGCTTATCAATACGATCTGGTCGCTCGTTCTTCCCGGCGCGGTCGGCGTCTACAATATGATTCTGCTGCTCAATTTTTCCGCAACATTCCGCGGGAGCTGGAGGAGGCGGCGC
>NZ_BOVJ01000055.1 GCF_018403665.1 Paenibacillus cisolokensis | reverse complement strand
TTTAGGTGAAGTCTACCACACCCGTCAGCAAAATCAAGACCGAATTTACCTTGCAAAACGCCACAAATGTTGGAGGAAGCAAAATCTTTCTGGAATATCTCGAAAAATCAAGCTCGATAAGGCTTTGCAGAATTTAAATTGTACCAAGCAAGGCAATTCCCTGTTCCCTGTTTTCCGCATCCTGCTCTATCTCATTGTCGGCTGGATACTCGGATGCGAACGCCTCTTTCATTTCCGCAGGCTGCAACACGACGCGCTCATCCGGCGGTTTCTCGGCGGGCGCTGTCCGCATCACACCCTGCTGTATAAGGAACTGAATCGACTCGGCGAGACCCGCCCAACCTTAACGCTGGATTTGCGAAAGCTGAATCAGCAGATTATGGCAACCTGTTTGCCTTCTGAACTCATCGTGGACCTAGACTCCACGGTGGAAACGGTATACGGTCACCAAGAGGGAGCGGCAGTCGGCACGAATCCCCACAAACCCGGACGTAAAAGTTACCATCCGCTGATGGCGTTTGAGGGCCAGTCGCGCCTGTGCCTGAATGCAGTACTGCGTGCTGGGAATACGCACGCTTCCACCGATGCAGCCGCCTTCCTCCGTCAGATCTTTGAACTGCTTGGTGACCGTCCGGTAAAGTACGCTCGGTTTGACAAGGGATTTGGCGGCGAAGACTTCTACAGCCTATGGGAAGCCAAGCGAATTGGGTATGTCGGGAAGTTGAAATGGACGCAGCGACTTCAGGCCGAAGTAGGGCGATGCCGCTACTGGAAGCTTCGACCTGCTCATCAAGCTACTCGCCTACAATCTCTACGAGAGATTCAAGCGAGACTGTTGCGAATCGGTCCTTCAAGGATACCGATTGCCCGGTTCCGTCTAGAGTTTTTCCACTGTGCAGCTAAGATAATTCAGCATAGCCGACAAGTCGTTCTGAAACTGGCTAAAGATTTCGCGAACCGCTGCGTCTGGCAACGTATCGCCGCCAAAGTCGCTGCCTTGGAATGACATTTACCACGAATTCACATGGAAACCGTTCAGCCCGATCCTATGGGGAGGGGGAAAGATTACCCTCATTTCAGAATTGACGTGCAATCCAACTGGGTATTTCCCTGTTTATTACAGTTGTTACCGACTCATCTTGCTACAAACTGGCTACCATTATGGGCTTTCGAAATTCAGGCTGAATTTTCAATCCTAAGGGAATATTTGTAATTATTAACTTCTTTGATTCTTCTAAATCAATGTAAACTATATCGTCCCCAGTTCTTTCGAGGGCTTTAATAATTTCCTCAATGGACATTTCCACAGTTCCTCCAATTGATCCAAATTCCGAGGGGCTAAGTGCAATGTTTATGGATTATCCTAAATAAATGATTTTACATATGAAGCCAAACTTTTATCGACAAGATCACCATGTTCGATATTTGCATTCATCCAATGTATACGCTCATCCCTACTTAAAATCAAACTTGAATAGATTATTGCCCTTCTACCCCAAGGTTCAACTTGATCAATTCGATCTACACAGCAAAAATCCACAACCTCATGCGGTTGTATGGTGGAGGCGAGGGGAGTATCGAAATCCTGATTCAACTTGCTATCCGAAGCTGGCGTTCTGCAGCCGCTCCCTTCGCGCGGACGAACCCTCCCCCCTCTTCGTCTCATGTACAATGAAGAAGGGCCCCGACCTGACGGTCGGGACCCTTCTTCATTGTATGGAGGCGAACCGTACCAAGGTAAATCCACAGTTGGCAAAAACAATAAATTCCCACTTTGTTCATTAATTTCTCTTAGCCAAGGAAAACGGCAGTTCATGAGTAAGCAGATTGGCTTTTTCATTTCTATTGCCCCTCGTTCAACTCTACGCCGTAATGGAATACGTCCCGATTTTCAGCGGAACGTTGTGCTTCAGCGCGGCTTCATAGACGTCCGCATCCCGCTCGGGTACTTCCCTTCCGCGGATCCCGACGATGACTTTCAGTGGTTTGGTTTTGACTAAATCAAAGAAGATGCAGACTTCTGCCCCATCTCGTTCCACAATCGCAACGCCGCTGCAGATCAGGCTTCGATTGAGCTGGATCGATACTTTATTAATCATTCCTATGGCCTTCGGGCATAAAAAAGAGAGCATTCGCTCCTCACCCCGTATTTGTTGTTTTCGTGGCACAAAACTTGTCTATTGCTCCTTCCATTTAGCCGAATATCAGTCGATCGATGATGATTAGAGTGCCGATGAAGTAGCTGATTAGATTAGATTAGAAATCGGCAAGGATAATGGTGAAATTGCAATTAATAATGATCGTTCGTCTGTCGTTCCCCCGACTTCTTCGAATCTTCCTGCAGGCTCCTTATGCGTTTCTGCTTTTTCCGTCAGCTTTTATAAAAACGATGATGATGAGCAGCGCAATTGGAAACGGAAAGAATGTTGGAGATATAATTTATGATGAAACAGAAAAAGCCGCAGGCAACCACCCTGTCTCTGTGCTATCATTACCATAAACCCAAAACGGAGGCGTTTACGTGATCGATTTCGAGTGGTATCGAAGTTTTGTCTTCATCTATCGGCACAACTCGGTTTCTGAAGCCGCCAAATCCCGATTTATGACTCAACCGGCGATGAGCCAGCATCTGGCCTCCTTGGAGTCCGAAGTCGGCGAGCCGCTGTTCGTCCGGACGGCCAGGAAAATGATACCGACCGAGCGTGGGAAGTTGCTGTATTCCGAGGTGGCTCCTCTCGTCGAAGCGCTGGAGCAGTTAAGTGCGGATATCAAAACTTCTTCGCTGCCTAGCCTGAAATGGATCAAAATCGGATCGGCGCCGGAGTTCTACCAAGAAAAAATCCTCCCCTTGCTGCTGAAATTCGGGACCTGCTCGATTTCCCATTTCGGAACTGCGGACAAGCTGCTTGACATCCTGGAAGTGGACAAAGTGGATCTCATCATTACCTCCAAGAAATTTCTGAAGCCGGGAGTTGAGTACGAGAAACTGTGCGAAGAGGAATTCGCCATAGTCGCACCGGTCCACTGGGAGTTTCCCGAAGCCAAAACCTTGAAAGCCCAAGAACGCTGGCTCACTGAACAGAAGTGGATCGCGTACGGGCCGGAGCTGCCGATAATTCGGAGGCTGTGGAGGGAACGTTTCAAGAAGCGCCCTATTCTGTCAACGCCTTACGTCATTCCGAATCTGCACATGATTCTCCGTCTGGTCAAGTTAGGCGCAGGTCTGAGTGTGGTCCCCACCTATCTGCTGGAAACGGCGAAAGAAGGATATGTTCAGGTTGTTTATCAGGACCTGTCCGTGCGGAACGAGTTGTTCTTTGCATACAAAAGCAAACACAAGTACATTCCCGAAATTCAACAAATCATGAAGGTCATCCGCGAACATATTTGAAGGCCAGAGCCAGTCCCATCGGCTTCTGGTCTTTTTTATGCCCCCCATATCCATAAATATTTTTATGATTTGTTGTAAATTTCATAATTTGTTTTATGAGAGATTCAGACTTAGAATAGCGTTGCAACAAAAAAAAGCAAACCTTCAGGAGGTTCCAAAATGTCGAAAAAAATACTCATGGTAGTTACCAGCCACTCTCATATTCATGAAGGAAAAGCAACGGGCGTCTGGTTGTCGGAATTTGCGGAAGCTTATACCGGGTTCAACAAGCAAGGTTGGGACGTGGTTGTGGCCAGCCCGCTTGGCGGAAAAGTACCGGTGGATCCCGCCAGCGTAAGTGCGGATTCGGATGATCCGTCGTTCGCAGAAGCGGCGAAGAGACTAGATAACACCATGAAGCTGAACGATCTGGCTCATGAAAGTTTCGACGCGATTTTCTTGCCGGGCGGACACGGCGCGATGTACGACCTCCCGGCCGACCGCGAGCTCCAATCATTGCTGCGCGACTTCTATGAGTCCGGCAAATTGGTCGCCGCTGTCTGCCACGGCCCGGCCGCTCTGGTTGGTACCTTCTTGTCGGACGGAAGCCCGCTGGTCGCTGGAAAACGCGTGAACGCGTTCACCGACCGGGAAGAGGCAGAGACAGGTCTGGCATCGCATCTCCCTTTTCTGCTGGAAAGCCGGCTCCGCGAGCTGGGTGCGATCTTCGTTGCCGCTCCGAGCTGGACTTCCCACTATGAAGCTGACGGCAATCTAATCACCGGCCAAAATCCGCAATCGACGGTCGCGGTCACGAATGCCGTGATTGACCATCTTCGGAGAGGAGGGGCCTCATTTTGAATTGCAACGGCATGCCCCACGCAGATACGGCCACTTGGCACCGCAACTCCGCGATGGCCATTTACGCGCTGACGCTAGGCGCTTTCGCCATCGGAATGACCGAATTCATCATCATGGGCCTGTTGCCGGAAGTCGCGGTAAGCCTGAACGTTTCGATTCCGAAGGCGGGTCTTCTCATCACGGGGTATGCGCTCGGAGTAGCCCTCGGCGCACCGTTCATCACGGTCGTTACTCATTACATGCCGCGCAAGGCTCTCCTTCTGCTCCTAATGGGGATTTTCATCGTGGGCAATGCCCTCGCGGCTCTCGCCCCTTCCTATGGCGTACTCATGTTCGCCCGCATTGTCGCAGCGCTGACACATGGCTCCTTCTTCGGCGTCGGCTCCGTGGTCGCCGCGGAGCTCGTGCCGAAAGATAAGAGGGCCGGCGCCATCGCCCTGATGTTTACCGGCCTTACGCTCGCGAACATCCTCGGCGTGCCGATCGGAACGTTCATAGGGCAGGAATCCGGCTGGCGAACGACATTTTGGGCGATCACGGCCATCGGGAGCGTAGCGCTGATCGGCTTGATCATGCTCGTCCCGCGCATTCAAGCCGCGCCTTCCCGGTTGAGTCGAGAAATTGGGGTGCTGCGGCGTCCCGCGGTACTGGTCGCGCTTCTGATGACAACCTTCGGCTTCGCCGGCGTATTCACAGCGTTTACCTATATCAAGCCGATCCTGGTGGATATCAGCGGCTTCCCTGTCGACTCCATCTCTTACATTCTCGTTCTGTTTGGGATCGGAATTACGCTCGGCAACATCTACGGCGGCAAACTGGCCGACCGTATGTTGTTGCCTTCGCTGATCGGTATTCTCGTGTTTTTGGCTGTGGTGCTGGCCCTGCTGGGTACCTTGGTTCAATGGAAAATCGCAACCCTGATCGTCGTCTTCCTTCTCGGCGTAGCCGCTTTCGGCACTGTGCCGGGATTGCAGCTACACATGTTGAACACTGCGAAGGAAGCGCCAACCTTGGCCTCAACGCTGAACATCGCGGCGTTTAACCTTGGGAATGCCCTCGGCGCTTATCTGGGCGGAATCGTTATCGACTACGGCATCGGCGGCGGGCTGAAAGCCGTCCCTTGGACAGCCTCCCTGGTTACCATCGTGGGCATTCTGTTCACCTTGTGGGGATATCGCCAGAGCCGCCGGTGATGAGAGCGCTATGCCAACCGTTGCGGCTGACGCGCTATGTTGTCATTTTCGGCAAAGTACAAATGTTCTTGTCACAGACGAGTGACGAGAACATTTTTTTCTTCTCCTAATATTAATTTTTTTGCGAGACTGTGAGGTTCCAGTCGTTTACATATTTAATAGGATTCGTATAGTATCCCCTATCCCTCATTCCGCCGCTTCCGTGTACGACACGCTGATGCAGGTGGCAGAAGCAACTTATTGAGATAATGCAACCGCAAGAGGTAATCGCTCGGGTGGCTCTGATCTGTTTTCCGAAGTAAATGCCAATTAAGCAAAAATCCACAACCTCATGCGGTTGTGGATTTACATGGTGGAGGCGAGGGGAGTCGAACCCTCGTCTCAAATTTTTTAATTGGTTTTATAATGTTTTAATTAGTATCAAGAAGCCTTATTGTATGCTGGTTTTCGGGACTTGATCATGTTATTTGGTGTTAATTCTTTTTAGGAAAAATTAGCGCATTTTATCCCTTTTGGCTACTCCGTGACTACAAAAACCGAGGGGAGTCTGTAGCAAATCCTCAAAAATTTTTTATACTGACATTTACACTCTATGTTCAATAAATTGTTCGAGTAAAGACTAGTGGTTCACAACCACTCTCTTAAGTAACTCAAGAGCTGGTTCGTCTGTTTCATCATTTGTGCAGAGTTCTCCACGAAAGGCGCGAGAGAGGATAGATTTTTTGATTAGATCTATTTTGGAGATAACAGAAACAAGTTCATTTATCTCTCTTTCCTTTTCAAAAATACTATCCAAAATTCTTACTATTTCTTGTTGTTCAAGAAACGGAGGAATAACAAACTCTAACTCTCTGACACGCTGACAATTGAGAGCTTGAGGACCTGTACCATTCCCCTTTTCTCGGTTTTTTTGATATTCTTTTTGTAACCAATACCATAAGAAACGAGGGCATACAAATCCATGATCAATAATGATAGCGGCCACATTTTGATTAGTAGTAGCTTCAATTTCCAATACAGCACTTTGCCCGCGAGTTTTACCTTCCCCTATCATGGCAATTAATACAGTTCCAGCAGGTAGTAATTTCACTGAGGAGTTTTCATAACCTAATCTCGTTATCTTTTCTGTTGTAGAACGTATTACATTATTTCTTACTTCCCCTGAACTTACCCATGGAATTTCTCCGTTCCAGTATTCATGAATTTTTCTAGATGGAGTGCTGCCATTTGTTACAATACCGATGGCACCAATTGTAGAATTATACCAGCTTGGAATTGAGGACAACTTTGCTAATGCTTGTCCTTCTAATATATTTTCCCTGTCTTTTTTAGATAATTTATTTGCAAACTTAGCAACATCCTCTAAAACTGTATTCACAACATTAGGATTATTTTTACGCCATTTAACAGTAAGTTCACCTGTAAAAGCTTTATGAAGAAAAGCAGCTTTACGTGTTTCAAAACTATCCAACGCATTTTCTACCAATTCCTTAGCCTGATCAAGCTTGGCAAACAGACTTTCGATACGATCGACGATGCGTTGTTGTTCTGCGAGTGGTGCTAAAGGAAATTCCACTAGCCCCACTTTACTTCCGGATAACTCCAAAAAAGTAGTGCCGCTAGCATAAGATTCCAGCAGATCTTTGTTAAGGAATAAATACCAGTACAGATAATCTGGTAGAAAGGCCTCTGAAGGCAAGAAATTTTTAAACCCTTGATTAGTGCATAATTCATTTGCAGCTATAGCAACATACCCAATTGGTGCCCTAGAAGAAAGTAACACCGTTCCTTTCGGCATTAATCTGGCTGATGAGTATTTCAAACCTAGATCAGTTATATTCTTCCTTCCCGCAGCAATATATTTTTCAGTGTAACCTGATAAATCTGCAGGAGTAATCCACGGAATATGACCATCTTCATAATATTCTTTTACATTAGATGAAGGAGTACCCCCTCCAACTATTGTCGTAACATTCCCTAACCTCGTCCACACCCAATTCTCTGGCACCTCATACGGCTGCTCATCCTCAGGCACCAATGCTTGCTCCAGCAACTCTTCAGGCGACAATTCCTGTTTCTTCTTCCTTTTAGCCATCAGCGGTTAACCTCCAAAGCCTTCAGTTCCTTCACAACGCTTTGGATCAAATCAATCGCTTCTTCCAATTGAGCGACGACTTCCTCTGCACTTTCGATCGGATCGGGAAGATCCTCATAATCCAGAACGCTGTCATCCCGAATGAGCCCAAGATCAAGACTGTTGTTCTTTTCCCGAATGTGCTCGCGAGTAAACACGCTCCATCGCTCATCCTGAACCTGGCGGCGGTCTTCTGCCGTATAGGCCTTAATAAACCCATCGAAGTGCTCGTGCTTCAACGGATTCGTTTTGCCGAAAGACGGCATATTCGTGCGCAGATCGTAAAACCAAACTTCCTTCGTATTGTCTTTATCCGTCTTGCCGCGGGTAAAGAACAGCACGTTTGTCTTCACGCCTTGGGCATAGAAAATTCCCGTTGGCAGGCGCAAAATCGTATGCAGATTACACTTGTCCATTAAGTCATTACGAATCGCAGCCCCGTCACCGTCAGCAAAAAGCACATTGTCCGGCAGAACGACTGCGGCACGGGCTTTACCGTCTTGTTTTAAGCTGCGATAAATGTGCTGCAAGAAATTCAGCTGCTTGTTCGACGTCGGATAGGTGAAATCATCCCGTGTTGCACGTTCGCCGCCTTTCTTCGTACCGAAAGGTGGATTTGTCAGCACCACATCAAAATCTTTCATCGTTTTGCCTATGTTGGACAGCGTATCGCCAAGCATAATCGGCCCTTCAATATCGTGAAGCATCGCATTCATGAGCGCCAATCGATGGGTTTCATGCACGAGTTCGCAGCCCGAGAAAGCTTCCTTTCGCTGAAACTCCTGCATTTCCGGAGAAAGGGCAAACAGCTCATCCGTATGGTCCTTCACATAACGGTCCGCCGCAATCATAAAACCAAACGTGCCGCAAGCCGGGTCATTGCACCGCTCACCTGGCTGTGGTGCAACAAGCTGCGTCATCACATCAATTAACACCCGCGGTGTAAAATATTGACCTGCACCCGACTTCTTCTCATTGGCATTTTCTCGAGCAACCCTTCATACAGATTGCCCAAGCCTTCTTCCTTCGCCGAGTACCAATCGAGGGCATCAATGGACGTAATAATCTTCTCCAAGTTTTTTGGCTCATCAATATTCGAAGATGCGCCTGCGTAAATTTCCCGCACGCGTCCCGTCGTATTTTCCCCCAAATAATTGAGAAGCTCTTTATAAAACCGTTTCAGTTCCACACCTTGATGCTTCAACAGCTGATCCCAACGATAAGCTTCCGGGATTTGCTCCTCTGTACCGGTTTCCTTTGCCATTTTCAAAAACAAAATATAGGTAAGCTCCGTGACGTACTGATGATAGGTAATTCCGTCATCTCGGAGAACATTACATAAGTTCCACAGTTTTGCGACAATTTCTTGGTTGTTCACGCTGATTGTCCCCCGTCTTCAAACAAATAGTGATTAATATCCGTAATAATGGTATCAAGTTGGTTACGGAAAATCTTATTGATCCGATTGTAACCGCCTTGATTCTTGAATGCACCGCTGTTAA
Organism: Paenibacillus cisolokensis; assembly: GCF_018403665.1. GTDB lineage: Bacteria > Bacillota > Bacilli > Paenibacillales > Paenibacillaceae > Paenibacillus_AH > Paenibacillus_AH cisolokensis. The sequence continues at coordinate 3,975 of NZ_BOVJ01000055.1, read as the reverse complement.
ACACATCCCGATCCAAAACGGCTTCATGCAGCAGTACATTTTCGATCCGCTGCAGCCAATCGAGTTCCATTTTACTGAAAGAATGCTTTTCTTTCAGCTTTGCAATCGCACGTTTTGTTCGTTCTTCACGGCTCAACAGCGCGCATCCTAATGCTTCCTTCCGGATGAAGCTGATAATGTCTGCAGTAATCTCCTCATTGGACAACTGCTTCCATGCCGTATTCAACTGTTGCTCGGTAAATCCCTCCCGATCCAGCTCCAACCGCAAGCTCTTCAACGTTTCCCGCGTCAGTTCGCTTGGTCGGGTACAGACAACCTCCAACGCAGCGATTTTATTCATGTTATTCGTAATAAATGCTTTGAACTCATCCAAATAATCTTTCGGTTTTAACCCCTTCCCATATCCACGCTGATGGGATACAAGTTCGTCCTCTTTATCGGAAATGACCACAGCTCTTGGTTTCCGTCCGATGCCTTCATTCAATATATCAAATACGTTCCGATGTTCAAGAATATAATTTTTGGCCTGCTCCACAGGCATCTGTTTAATTTTCTGAATGAATTGATCCGGTGTGTCACCTTGGGCAGCATGGCGGAAATGCGCCAGTCCGTCCTGCGACAAGCTTCTCTTCTTGCGCTGCATTTTCGCTACGATCAGATCGATTTGATTTTGCAGTTGTTTCTCCGTGGGCAGCACTTCCAGTCCCTTCAACAGATCGTCAAAGGACGTATTCGGCTGCTGCACGACAGGCTTCATCGTGTTGACGTCTTCCAGCGACTCATACACCCCAACAGGGTCATAAATTTCAAAGTGCGTTTTTCCGATCTCTGGACAAAGACGCGTCGCCCGCCCCAGCATCTGTTCAAACAGAATCCGAGATTTCACCCGGCGCATAAACACCAAGGTCGTAATTTTCGGCACATCAATCCCTGTGGTCAAAAGATCAACCGTCACGACGATGTTCGGATATCGTTCATTTTTGAAACGCTTAATGGCTTCCTGTACTTTTTTCGGATTACCGCCGCCAATGCTGCCCGTGATCTTCATGATGGCGTCGTTGTCCACACCATAAGGTTCATAGATTTCCTTCAACAGCTTCACAATTAAATCCGCGTGACTGTCATCCACTGCAAAATGAGTGTTTTTGCGTCCCCTTCAGGATTAATGTCCCGTGCGATTTCCGTTAACACGGTGCGGTTGAACGGTTCCGTGATGACCTGGCGGTTAAACTTCTCTACATCAAACTTTAGCTCATCCTCTAACTCGCCGCTGTTGGTGATTTCCCCCGTCACTGGATCATAGATCGGCACGACTTCGCCTTTTTTGTAAACAATACCCTCTTGGCTCAACTTCGTGACAATCGTATGGGGTGCATCATGATCTACGAGATAACCCTCAATAACAGCGCGGCGGTAGGAGTAATTATATACAGGCTGTCCAAAAATTCTCGTCGTTTGTAGAGCCGGTGTTGCCGTTAGCCCGATCTTTACCGCATTGAAATAGTCGATCACTGCGCTGTATTTACTCATATAATCATCCTGATTCCGATACAGCAGCTCGTCATCGCTCATCTCTTTATCCAACATGTATCCGCGATGTGCTTCATCCACAATGATCAGGTCGTAATCGGAGACCGCCGGAATCGTATCTCCTTCATTATACAGCACCCGCTTCACCATACTTTGCACCGTGGCCACATGGACTTTCGTTTCTTTATCAATTTCTTTGTCCGTGAGCTCCTTGATGTTGTAGATATTGTCCAATGTCATGAGCTCTTCGATCTTCACTTCTTTGAATACATCTTGGGCTTGTTCACCCAGAGAAGTACGATCTACCAAAAACAACACCCGCTGAAAACGGCCGGACTTTAAGAAACGATAGATCATGCCAAGGATCGTTCTTGTCTTCCCCGTTCCCGTAGCCATCGAAAGCAGCACTTTATCTTGACCGTTCAGAATCGCCCGTTCTGCTGCTTCAATAGCTTCAATTTGATACTCGCGGAGATTCAGTCCGTCTGGATCACGCAGCAAATCATAAGGGGTCGCTTCCAACCTTTGATCCGCAGAATCTATATCTTTGCTCAGCAATTCCATTATGCCGTCAGGGCTCATCCAGCCTTGAAGTGCTTTCGGGATATTGGAGTTTTTCCGAACGTCCAAAACCAAATCCCGGATTTGGTCTCCAGCTGTTTTAAATATTTCCGTCCGTTCGTTGCAAAGACAAACGGCACTTGATATTGATTCCACTGACCTACTTGATAAGAAGCATGATCTTCTCTAATTGCCTGTGCATATTCTTTGCATTGATTGTCGATGACAGAAGGAATGTCCGTATATTTTCGTTTGGCTTCGATAATGCCCACCATCTGCAAGCCAACAAATAAAGCATAGTCGGCATAGCCCGTTTTACCCTGATGATTCCGTGTCGGCCATTCGGCAATCGCCAAATTTCGCCCTTTTTGCGGCCGAGTCCCCTTGGAATATCGCAAGTTGATTGTATCTGCTTCCCAACCCACTTTGCGCAGTTGCTCATCAATAATATATCTCGTTTGTTCTTCCGAGAGATGAAGCTGCTCTAAGGCACGGTTGCCTCTTGATGCCCGTTCTTCTATCGTTAGCTTTTGAGTGGATTCGATTTGTTGAGCAAGTTTCGTAAGTTCTTCAATTTTTGCTTCTTTTTCGCGAATAATTGCTTCGTAATCACTCTTGGTGAGACGCTTCTCAGCAGGCAGTTCAAATCGCTCCGGATTATACTGCCAGTCTCCATAGGTTTGCATAAACCATATGCACAATTCATGGGCCATCCCCATTAACACTTTGCAATCTTCTAGCGAGTCGTAATTGGCATGCACAGCCTTATTCCGTGCCATCCGAAGGCTGTATAAAATATCGTCGATTTCACGTGGTAATAGTCCCTGTGCTTTCAATGATTTAATCCGATTGGCATGGGTATTATCGTAAGCTGGAGGCTGAATATGATCCAGCTGCATCATGAGATTCACAATCGTTTCGCCGATTAATCCCAATTTAATCAAGCAAGAATTAGGGTCTGAGTAAAGGTACTCTTCAGCAGCACTGCCTATTTGAGCAAGGATCGGAAAGGTGCGATCCAAGAATATAAAATTCGATTTCATCCTTGTCCTCCTCTTGAGATCATGTCCGATATCTTGGGTTCAAATGCTGCATCATCCTGCTGTCATGTATCTCACGATCATGAATTTCTTATCAAAATAAGACCTAAGTATTAGTACTAAATTCGACATGTAATTGCTGTGTTCCTTCCAAATTTCAACCTCGCATATCATAATGCTTTCGCTCACTCATAATAATAGTGCTCTCCACGTTAAAAAGAAAAAAACGAAACTTCGTCAGCATTTTACCGATAGTTTCGTTCCCTTGTTCTACATAAGCAATGTTTTTAAATTTGGTGAAGCCCTCTAGCCTCAGTCGTGGGTAGTAACTTTCGCGTCATAAAGAATTCCACTCTAAAAAGATGAGGGGCTGAAGAATTACCTCATCCTTTTTGCTAGTTGCCAATACTCGGATTGTTCTAGATTAAATCAAGATAGAAAATTCCTTTATCGGTTATACGAACCCTTTCAAACATTATACTGAACACATTATTCTTGAACTTTGAATTCATTCTCCCACCTTTGACAAACGGATCCCCATTAAACTCGATAAAACCTTTTTGCTGTAATCTGGATACATAGTATGCAAGCTCACTGTAGCTTTCCAGACTAGGGAATTTTGATATTAACCTGAATTTCGAAAGCCCATAATGGTGGCCAGTTTGTAGCAGGATTAGTGGGCAACAACTGTAATAAACAGGGAAATACCCAGTTGGATTACGCGACGATTCTGAAAAGAGGGTAGTCTTTCCCCCTCCCCATAAGACAGGGCTAAACGGTTTCCATGTTAATTTGTGGTAAACGTCATTCTAAGGCAGCGACTTTGGCGGCGATACGTTGCCAG
>NZ_BOVJ01000054.1 GCF_018403665.1 Paenibacillus cisolokensis | reverse complement strand
AAACTTTGCGAAGCAAAGCCGCTCGTAAGCAAACGCTTAAAATTTTGCGAAGCGAAGCCGCTCGTCAGCATCGGATAAAACGTTTGCGAAGAAAGCCGCTGCCGCAGCCGGCATTATCCGCAGCCGCCGGAGCCGCAGCTGCACGATCCGCCGCTGCCGCAGCCCAGCCCGATCTTGTCGTTGCCCGGCACTTTGACCGAATCCGACACGGCCCGGGCAAGCAACACGGCGACGTCGTACAGCAATTCATCGACCGCCTTTTCAGCCTGCTTGAACCGGCGAACCGGCTCGAGCGCGTCCAGCGCCCGCTCCGCGGCCTTGAGCGCGTCTTTCGCCTCATGGTAGTCGGGATGAAAACGCCCGAACCTTTCGCAGTCCGCAAATTTTTCCTTCAAACGGGCAAATTCGGCGGATTGCCGCCGCACTTCCTCATCCCGTTCTACGACAGACTTCCAATATAGATATTCGGCAACTTCGGCCGAACTGTTGATCAAATCACCAAGCTCGTATGCACGAAGCAGCACGGCCGCCATATCCAGCGGCTCGCCGACATGATCTGTTACGGATACCGCATATTCCGGAAGCCGTTCTGCGTTTGCCATGCCCTCACCCCTTCCTGTCGCCTTGCACTTCCTATCATATCACATGGAACGCCGGCTGCGATAGAGAGTTTGCGGCTATGGGGAAACACCCGGTACGATCAACATCATTTCGTTCCACATTTCGGGCGTCAGCCGCACTTTGGAACAGTTTTCCGTTCCCCGCAATGTGCCGGTAACCGCCCAGTTCGTTCCGCCGGTCCCTTCAAGCGATCCGGGGATGAAAGCGAAGGCGCCCGCTTCCGTTCGCAGTTTGAGCGGCGTCTGCCACAAGAGCGCCCGCTCCACCATTTCCCGGCGGGTGGAAGGGTGATACGCGCGCATTTGGCGAAGCCACATCGCCGGCGTTTTGTCCAGCTGGGGAAACCACTCGTGCGGCTGCGGGTGCTCAACGGCCAGCTCGTACAGCTGCAACCGGCGCGGCTCCTCGATAAATCCGCCGAATCCGTCCCCGCCTTCCCCGTTCCGCATCTGCGCCGGAAGCGCGGCGCCGCTTCGCCCGCCCGCGTCTTTCGCCCGCTGCTTGTCGCCGCCCGCATCGCCGCCTAGCGCCGTCATCCGAGCCGACAACGGAAAGCCGAGCGATTCCAGCCGTTTGCGTATAGCCGCAAGCTCTTCCCTGTCCACGGCAAAATGAAGCGGACCGATACGCTCGATAAAAAGCGGCGCCAGCGCCGGGTCGCGCTCCAGCGCGTCGGCAATATCCGCCGTATCGCAGCGCAGCAGCACCGCTTCGGCGAAAGCGACGCGCCCCGCCCGCATCGCCCATTCGGCCAGCGCGGCGTCGACCGCCGGCGGCAGCGGACAGCCGGAGGCACGCTCCAGAAAACGGCGGATGCCGTCTTCCGTACGCCCCTCTTCGCGGGCGCGGCCGATCGACTTGGCGCTTAGCCGGTACACGTTCACCAGCTCGTCCGACACTTTATCGGCAATCTGCTCCAGCTCCCAGCGAACGGCATAGCCGACCAGCGGACCGGCGAGCAAATCCCCGTCGGGCTGGATATAGAGCGGTTCCTCCGCGTCCCCCTCTCCGAATCCGACGCACGAATCGGCGGCGGCATCTCCTACGGCTCCGTCTTCGGCCGCGTCGCGGGCGCCGGGCGGCTCCCACAGCCAGCGGACAAGCGGTTCGCCCGTCCCGTCGCAGCCGCGCTCCATCCAGCCGAAGGCGGAAAGGGCGTTAAGCCAGCCGTCCAGCGCGCCCCCGATGGCGGAAGCCGCTTCGGTCCGGTCCGCTAACGGCGCCGCCAGCTCCGACAGCCGGGCATGTATATCGGACACGCGGTACCATCTGAAAGGCTGCAGCGCTTCCAGCAAAGCGGCGGATTGCGTGAGCGGCGCGGCATTGCGGGCGTAATGGACGGCGCACAAGCCGATCAACCGCTTCTCCCGCTCGGTGTGGCCGAGGGCGAACCATTCGTTCGCCGCCTCGTCGCGCCATTCGAAACATCCGGCTTCCGGCGCGAATCCGATCATCCCGAGACGGAAGCCGATATCGAGCGCAAGCGCCGCCGGCAGCGAATGAACGGCGCTGCCGCTCGGCTTCAAGCCGAGCGCCGCCAGATCGTCCGCTGCGACGGCGAGCTTCTCCTCGATCGCCGCCGCCGTGCGCCGGGGAAGGGCCGACTTTGCCGTAAGTCCCGCTCCGCTGCGAAACATCGCCGCCCAGGCTTCGAGCAGCCGGCGGCTCAGCGGCACGTCGCTCCCGGACTTCCCGGCCACGGGAAGGGCCTGCCGTTCCGCATCCGCATCAAGAGGGACGAGGCGGCACGGATAAAGCGACCGCAGCCAGACGCCGTATACATCCGCCGGCAGGAATGCCATCCGGTCGCCCCAGGCTTTGCGCACGGCGAACAGGATGCCCGCGCCGTACAGCTCGAGAGCGCCGAGCCTTGCCTCGGAACCGGCAAGACCGGCCGCTTCCGCAGCCGCCTGAATGAGCCGCTCCTCGTCGGCGGCCCCGGCTCCGAAACGGCAAACCGCCGTGCGCAGCACCGCCTTCGCCTCATCCGACATGCGCTGAAGCGCGCCGCGGCGGCGGAAGGACTCGCGACGAGCGACGGCCAGCGCCGCCGCTCCGGCGGCACCGACGACCATAACACCGAATCCGCGAATAATTCCCGGTCGCGCGCGGACAGCCGCTGTTCGAGTTCGTTCGTTTTCATCGTCCTCCCGCCTCCTTGAATGCCCCCATCGGCTCGCCGCTTCCTTCCGCCAGGCGGACAAGCTCGTAGCGGTACCCCTGCTCCAGCATGAACAGCTGACGCTTGGCGGCAAATTCCGTCTCCTTCGACTGGGCGGTTACGAGCGTGTAGAACCACGCCGCATTGCCTCCGGTTTTCGGGCGGAGAATGCGCCCGATCCGCTGCGCCTCCTCCTGGCGGGAGCCGAAGCTGCCCGACACCTGGATCGCAACCACCGCATCGGGCAAGTCGACGGCGAAATTCGCCACCTTGGAGACGACCAGCACCGGGATTTCGCCGCGCTTGAACGCCTCGTACAGCCGTTCCCGCTCCTCCTGCCGCACTTCGCCGGTCAGTACCGGCGCGTTCAGCTTCGCGCCAAGCCGGTGCAGCTGATCCAGATACTGGCCGATGACGAGCGCCGGCTGCCCGGCATGCCGCCGCAGCAGCTCCTCCACGATTGGCAGCTTGCCGGCGTTTTCGCCTGCGAGCCGGACCTTCGTGCGCGCATCGGCGGCATAATAGCGGGGACGATCGGCTTCCGGCAGCGGCAGCCGGATTTCACAGCATCTGACCGATGCGATCCAGCCTTTGGACTCGAGCATTTTCCACGGCATCTCGAATAGTTTCGGTCCGATCAGCGAAAACACGTCTTCGGCGCAGCCGTCCTCGCGAATAAGGGTGGCGGTCAGTCCGAGCCGCCGCGTCGCCTGAATTTCCGCCGTCATCCGAAAGACGGGGGCCGGCAGCAGATGGACCTCGTCGTAAACGATCAGCCCCCAGTCCCGCTGGCGAAACAGCTGCATATGCGGGAACTCGTTCCCTTTTCCTTTGCGCTGGGTCATCATCTGATAGGTGGCGATCGTAACCGGCCGCACTTCTCTGCGCGCTCCGCAATATTCGCCGATATCCCCGTCGGTCAGCGTCGTTTTGTCCAGCAGCTCGCGCTTCCACTGCCGGACCGATGTCGCATTCGACGTCAGGATGAGCGTCGCGCTGCGCAGCCGGGCTATCGCGCCGACCCCGATGACGGTTTTCCCGATCCGCACGGCAGGACGATAACCCCGCTTCCGCCGCTGTTATCCTGATCGCGATAAAACAAGTCGAGCGCCCGTGCCTGGTAGTCCCGCAAAGCGAAGCCGCCGTCACCCTGCCGGAGGGCGACCGCGAGCGATTCGCCGGCATGATAACCGGCCAGATCGACGACGGGATAACCGGCCCGCACCAACTCCCGCTTGATCGCGCCACGCTGTTCGGGCGGGACGGTCCAGCCGGCGGCCGTTCTGCCGTCAAGCCGGCCGGCCCATTCCGGCGATTCGGCCAGCTCCCGGAACAGCTCCTCCGGTCCTTCGAGCAGCAGCGTCCCGTCTCCGTTCCGCCGCAGCACAAGGCGGCCGTAACGATCCGCCAGCCGGCGCACCGCTTCCTCAATCTGACGCGGCAAGCCGTAACGGCCGTAAGCGGTCAGCGTTCCGACCATTTCCTCCGCCGTCGTGCCCGACGCGGCGGCGTTCCATATCGACAGCGGCGTTATCCGGTAAGTATGCATAACCCCCGGCCGCTTGATCAGCTCCGCGAAGCCTGCAAGCTTCTCTCTCGCTTCTTCCGCAAGCGGATGCGAATCGTCGAGCAGCACGGAGAAATCGGACTGTACGATCAGCGGCCCGTCCTTTTTGCGCAGCACAGCTCCAATCTCCTTTCGCATTTGGATGCCTTTTCCTGTCAGTATGGAGCATCGACTGCCGTTTTATGCGACTATGGCGCGGAGCCGCTGCTTTCGGCTGCATGAACGGGCCGGGCGAAAAGCCGGGACACAGCGGCGGCTTTTCGATTCAGTTTTTGGCTTTCCTGAAGCCCGCCGCGACCGCTTCCTCTTCCGTGCAGAACATCATTTCGGCCTTCGTCTGTTCGTAATGCCGTCCGTCCGGCATATGATAAATTTTATCGCCGCGGGAATTGATATTGCCTTTGATCCGCGGATTTTCGCAAGTTCCGGACACCGATGCGTCCGGTTCCGCCGTTCCGCTTCCCCATAGCCCGCGGTTGCCGTTTCTCGCCGACCGTTCCGCCTCCTTGAACCGGTCCGCCAGCATCACGTTCGGCGGTACGGTCATCATATGGGCATAGCCTTCCGCCACAAGACGCTCGTTCACCATCGCCGCGTCGCCTTCGACAAACACGTAACGGAGCAGCCGCCCGTAGCGGTCGGTATTTCCCGCATCCCGGAACAGGTACACCTTCTTCCCTTCCAGCATGCTCCGGCTTTTCGCCGCCGCTTCCTTGCCGTACCGCTCCACCTTGCCGCCCGTCGACTCCGGCGTATCGATGCCGATCATGCGGACCCGGTCATCCGACCGAAGCACGAACGTATCGCCGTCGACGACCCGTTTTACGGTTCCGGTTTCATACGCCGAGCCTTTCAGTTCCGGATAGGCGCGATAAACTTCCTTTACGAACTCGTCGGATGAAGCGCTGTCCGAAACGCCGCATCCGCCCAAAGCCAAAATTGACAATATCGACAATACCGCCAATACCAATACGTTTCGCCATTTCTTCATTTTCGTTTCCCCTCGATAACAAACATAAAAAAGGCGCGCCGGCCGGCCGATCGACCCCGGAGCGCCTGTCAGGTTTATCCTAAGCTCGCTCGTTCAATGCGCGGAAGCCGGATTGCGGTGTTCGTGCTCGGAGATGCCGCTGAGCGCTTCGCCGGCTTCGTTCACAAAAATTTCCCGTACGGCCAAATCGCCGATGGCCACGACACCCACCAAATTGCCGTTTTCGACGACCGGCAAACGGCGAACCTGATTGGACGCCATAATTTTGGCCGCTTCGTCGACCGATAACGACGGCTCGATCGTCATGACGTCCGTCGTCATCACCTCGGAAACCGCAGTGGAGCCGGAATGCTTCTCGGCATAACCGCGCACGACCAAATCCCGGTCGGTTACGACGCCGATCAGCTTCTTGCCCTCGACGATAGGCACAAAACCGATATCATGCTTCTTCATCAATACCGCCAGCTCATAAATGTTGTCCTGCCGGGTAGCCGTGACGCAATCGGTGGACATAATATCTCGAACGGTTCTCATGTTGCGCTGCCTCCTTCTCGTTTACGGCCTGATACGCCGATTATCCGAGAATTAGGATGGCCGATACGTGCCAATATCATGCGCTTTCCGCAACGAAATTCTCCGCCATGGCCGTCATCAGCTCCGCCGCGCGCAGCATGGCGCGCTCGTCGATGTCAAAACGCGGGTGATGATGCGGATAAATGGCGCCGCATTCCGGATTGCCCGCGCCGACGAACATGAAGCAGCCCTTCGTTCGTTGGACGTAATAGGCAAAATCTTCCGCCGCCATGACCGGATCGGATTCCTTGACCGCCTCTTCGCCGAACAGGCCGGCCGCAACGCGGAAAAAACGCCCGGCTTCGCCGTCGTCATTGACAAGCGCCGGATAGCCTTCCCGGAATTCCAACTCGGCGCTCGCGCCGTATACGGCCGGGGCGGCAGCGACGATTTCCTTGAACCGCTTCCTGGCAAGCTGGCGCGTCCGTTCGTCGAAGGAGCGGATCGTCCCTTTCATCACGCATTGCTCGGCGATGACGTTGCCCGAAGCTCCCGCCTGGAACGAACCGATCGTGACGACCGCCGGCGACAGCGGATCGACGTTGCGGCTTACGATCGTTTGCAGCGCCTGAACGAGCGCGGCGCCGGCCACCACCGTGTCGATCGCATTATGCGGCAGCCCGCCATGGCCGCCTTTGCCCGTCAGACGGATCGTAAATTCGTCCGTCGCCGCCATGAAGGGGCCGCTTCTTGTGGCGACCGTTCCGTACTGCAGCGGCGTCCATAGATGAACGCCGTAAATCGCGTCGATCCGATCGATCACCCCTTCTTCGATCATCCGGATTGCGCCGCCCGGACAAATTTCTTCGGCAGGTTGAAACAACAAGCGACGCTCGCCTTTCAGCGAAGGAGCGATAGACCGGTACAGCGACGCGATGCCAAGCATCGTCGCCGTATGGGCGTCATGCCCGCAAGCATGCATAACTCCCGGAACGGTCGACGCATAATCGCATGTTTTCTCGTCCTGAATGGCCAGCGCGTCGATATCCGCCCGGAGTGCGACATTCGGTCCAGGCTGGCCGCCCCGAATGACGGCCACGACGCCATGACCGCCGACGCCTTCGCGCACTTCGCAGCCCATTTCCCGCAATTTCCCGGCGATCCACGCCGAGGTGCGCTCTTCCTGAAAGGACAGCTCGGGATGACGATGCAAATACCTCCGCCACTCGACCATCCGGGGATAAAGCTCTTTCAGCCGTTCGGTCCGCGCTTCGTTCTCCGTCATGAATGCTTCTCCTCCCTGCTCCCCTTGACTTCATGTTCGTATTTTACCAGATTTCGCGGTGCCGGCGAAAGTCTTTCGCCGCCGCGGCGCCGACAGCCGGCCCGCATCCTGCCGCCGCCATGTCAAGTTCGAATCCCGTCCGCGATCCGGAGTAAGGCTTGCGTACGCCGGGGAAACATACTATCATGAGAAAAGACCAATGAACATTTGCAAGACAAGTCGAAGGAGGAGCTTCCATGATTATTGAAAATACAGGCTTGAACGGGATGACGAGCGATTTTGCCCATCTGGACGAATCGATGGACAAGCTCGGCTTTTATCGGGGGCAATGGGAATATTACAGAGCTACATACGATCTGAAGCTTGAAGACCGCGCGAGCGGCAACACGTATTATCTCCGTATCAATACGCGGGTTGTCGAGGGCAAGCTGGAATCGCCGGATGCCATTCTGACCATCGAGGCGGTCTACATCGGGCGGGCAACGTTCCCCCACGGTCTGGAGTACGAATCGCCCGTTCCGCAAGCGATTTTGAATATTGCGACACAGCGGTTGCAAGAACTGAAGAAGCTTCTTGCCTGACGGGGATTTTCCGATGAATGCGCCGCAGAAGAAAGTCCGGGGCAGGCCGGATTTTCTGCTACTTATTATGACGCTCGTTCTGGTCGGATTCGGGCTCGTGATGGTTTTCAGCTCCAGTTCCAGCATTGCGATCGCGTCGGACAAATTCGGATACGATGCGTTGTATTTTACGAAGCGGCAGCTGATATGGGCGGCACTGGGCATCGCGTCGATGCTTTTTCTGATGAATATTCCTTATAAAAGGTTCAAGAAGCTGCATGTGCTGTTCCTTATCCCGGTACTTCTGATGCTCGTGCTCGTTCCTTTCATCGGAGAGGAAAGGAACGGCGCCACAAGCTGGTTCGGCGTCGGCGGTCTGGGCATACAGCCGACCGAGCCGGCCAAGCTGGCGCTCATTCTCTATTTGGGCGCGCTCATAGCGAAGAAGGGAGAGAAATTCCGGGATTTCAAAAAGGGCATGGCTGCCCGTCACTCATCAT
>NZ_BOVJ01000053.1 GCF_018403665.1 Paenibacillus cisolokensis | reverse complement strand
TTTTGCAGGATTCCGCGCCATATTCGGACATTCGGGCCAAAATTCCTGCACTTTTGCAGGATTTTGCGCCATATATTGCCACATCCTCAACTTTCCTGCACTTTTGCAGGATTTTGCACCATACCTTCCATATCTTGCCACACCCTCAATTTTCCTGCACTTTTGCAGCTTTTCGCCAAAGCAATCTGCCGGGAGACGGGGGCGTTGAAGGCGGGGCACACCGACGGACCGGAGACGATTTGACGGGTGGCGCGGACGGTTAGACAGGCAAATAGGAAGTAAATTTTACACTTTCTTTTATCTTAAAAAATAACAACCTTACAGGTTGTCATTCGGTTACATTTGAAATTCGGGCAAGCCCCGGCCCTTCGTTTACTTGTCGGGCTGCTCGATGACGATGACGTCGTGATAAATCTCTTCCAACGCCACGCCGACATGCTTGTGCGACTTGACCTGCTGCAGCTCCGTCTTGCTTCCGTCGCGGAGCATCCGGGCGCGGCGGGAAGCGGCAACGACAAGCGAATATTTGCTTTCGACTTTCTTCATCAGTTCATCAATGGAAGGATAAAGCATCCATGTCACCTCTCGATCTGTCATGCTTTCTTCGTGGAAGCGTGCTGCATGGCGGCGAAATCTCCCATGACCCGCTCCCTGCGGCAATGCTCGGCTACAACGATGCACTGAATCCGGTGGCAGGCGGCCTCTATGTCGTCGTTGGTCACCGCATAGTCGTAATGGCGCAGCAATCCGATCTCTTCGATGGCGACCGACATGCGGTGATCGATCGCGTCTTTGCTTTCCGTGCCGCGTCCCTCGATCCGCTGCTTCAATTCGTCCAGCGAAGGAGGCATCAGAAAGATAAAGACGCCCTCCGGAAATTTCTCCTTGACCTTGAGCGCACCTTGCACCTCAATTTCAAGAATGATGTCCTTGCCGCTTTCCAGCGTCTTCTCGACGAAGTCGCGCGGCGTACCGTAATAGTTACCCACATATTCCGCATATTCCAAAAGAGCGTCGCTGTCTATCATCTCCTGAAACTGCTCGCGGCTTTTGAAAAAGTAGTTGACGCCGTCGATTTCGCCTTTGCGGGGCTTGCGCGTCGTGGCCGAAACGGAATAGACGAGATCCGGCACCTTGCGCCGGAGTACCGAACAAACCGTTCCTTTGCCGACGCCCGACGGACCGGACAATACAATGAGCAATCCTCTCTTCATAATACTCCCCGTCAATTATTCGTCGTTATCGTCATCCTTGGTGGAAAGCCGGTGCGCGACCGTTTCCGGCTGCACGGCCGACAGAATGACGTGATCGCTGTCGGTAATGATGACCGCGCGCGTGCGGCGGCCATAAGTCGCGTCGATGAGCATATGCCGGTCGCGCGCCTCTTGAATGATCCGTTTAATCGGCGCCGATTCCGGGCTTACGATCGAAATGATGCGATTCGCGGAAACAATGTTCCCGAACCCGATATTAATGAGCTTGATGGCCATAATCAGGTTTCCCCCTCCGGTCTTCCTTCGTGCAACTGATCGAATGAATCGGTATATCGCAAATGATACGCAAGTACGCTAAGTCCTTCCGGCATTCGTCCGGATCAGGCAGACCATTTGCACTATTCTTGACGAAAAAAGTCCGGAGCATACGTTCCCCCATGCCATTTTCGTCCTAGACGGCAGCCTTAACGCGCCAGTCTGTCCGTCCGAGCAAATTACCGACAAGTGTAAATCGGCATTCATTCCCTTATTCTAATGGATTTTGGGCGAACGAACAAGTAGGAGCGAGAAAATAAAAGAAAAAGCTCGATTGGCGGCCGCCAGCCTGCTAAGACTTCCATGGCCTGCCAATACGAGCCGATTTTCACCAGCGGCTATCTCTCCGTCTTCTTCCAAACGTATTCCGTCAACCGGACGGCCATATCGTAAAACATAAAAGGAGTCATAATATAAATGCCCTTGAAATGAGGCAGCGCCGCATCGATCAGCTCCTCGGCGATACGGACGCCCTCGGCTCGGCCCGCTTCGCCTTCCAGGCCGGCCATTCGGCGGCGAACTTCGTCGGACAGCTGGATGCCGGGCACTTCGTTATGCAAATATTCCGCATTCCGTCCGCTGGCCAGCGGCATGATGCCGATAAAGATCGGAACCTTGATATGCTGGGTCGCTTCGGCGATCCGGGCAATCAAACCGGCATCGTAGACCGGCTGGGTCATAATGTAATCGGCGCCCGTCTCGACCTTCCGCTCCATCCGCTTGACCATCTTGTCGAGATTCCGCACGTTCGGGTTGAACGCCGCGCCGATCACGAAGTTCGCCTTTTGCTTGAGCGGCTTGCCCGAAAACGCGATCCCCTCGTTCAGCTGTTTGATCATCCGAATCATCTCGAACGAGGTCAGGTCGTAGACCGAGCTGGAATCCGGCAAGTCGCCGAATCTCGCCGGATCGCCGGTAACCGCCAGCACATGGTCAATGCCGAGCGCGTCGAGCCCCATCAGATGCGACTGCGTACCGATCAGATTGCGGTCGCGGCAGGCGATGTGCACGAGCGGGCGCAGACCGAGCCGCTCCTTGACGAGCGAGGCGAGCGCCAGATTGCTCATGCGGGTGACGGCCAGCGAATTGTCCGCCATCGTGACCGCATCCACCCGCGCCGCTTTCAGCGCCGCCGCGCCGGCCATAAATTTGCGGATATCGAGATCCCGGGGAGGATCGAGCTCGACGATAACCGTATGCCGCTGCCGGACGAGCGTCGTCAGCGGCGGCTCTTCGATCTTCGTAACGTGCAGCTCCGGCGGCGAAACCGGCGGAACCGTCGGCGCCGTTTCCGCAGCCGTCTTCTGCCGATCGCCTCTGTGCTCCGCCTCTCCGGGCTGCGGCGGCTGCGGCACGTAGCCGGCCAGCGAAGCGGCGACGGCGGCGATATGCTCCGGCGTCGTGCCGCAGCAGCCGCCGATCAGCCGTGCGCCGCGATCGGCAAAGCGGCGCGCCATATCCGCAAAATATTCGGGCGACGCCGTATAGGAATATTTCCCGTCCACATAATCGGGAATGCCCGCGTTCGGATAAACCGACAGCGGCAGCGAAACGGGCGCTTCGATCCGATCGATCGCCCGCAAAATGCCGTTCGGTCCGGTACGGCAGTTGAAGCCGACGATGTCCGCGCCGCCGTCGCGCAGCTGTTCGAACGCTTCGTGCAGCTTGACGCCGTCACGCGTCCTTCCGGTCTCCTCGACCGCAAACTGGCATATGGCCGTAATGCCGGACAGCTCCCGCACGATGCGCAGCGCGAGCGCCATCTCTTCGAGATCGTAGAACGTCTCCAGCAAAATGCCGTCGACGCCTTCATCGATCAGCGCGCCGATCTGCCGTCTGAACGACCGTTCCAGCTCCGGTATGCCGATATTTTGACGCTTGCCGGCGCGAATGGAACCGACCGCCCCGACCACATAAGCGTCCGCGCCGACGGCAGCCCGCGCCACGCTGACGCCCGCCCGGTTGATCGCCTCGGTCTCGTCCTCCAGCCCGTAACGGGCCAGATTTTCCGGGTTCGCCGAGAACGTATTCGTTTCGATGACGCGCGCCCCCGCTTCATAATAACGCCGATGGACTTCCTCGATGACGTCCGGCCGCAGCGTATTGAATTCCTCGTAGGAAACGCCGACGGGGAACCCCATCTGATACAGATAGGTCCCCATTGCCCCGTCGCCTATGAGGATGCGGGTTTGGAGCGCTTCCCGCAAATCCGGCTTCATGCTCATCCCACCTATCACAATCCTTCCCAGGTGCCGCGAAACACTTCCGCAGCGGGCCCGGTCATATAAACATGATTGTCGCGTTCGTCCCATTCGATCAGCAGATCGCCGCCTTTGAGCGAAACGGTGACCGTGCGGTCCGTCAAACCGTTCAGCACCGAAGCGACGACCGTTGCGCACGCGCCCGTTCCGCATGCGAGCGTCGGACCGGCGCCGCGCTCCCAGACGCGCATATCGGCCTGATTGCGGGAATTTACGGTAACGAATTCGACGTTGATTTTGCGCGGAAACATCGGATGATTCTCCAGCTTCGGCCCCCATGTGCCGAGATCGAAGTTGACCGCGTCGTCCACATAGATGACGCAGTGCGGGTTGCCCATCGATACGGCCGTAAAGCGGAATTCGCGTCCGTCCGCTTCGATCGGATGGGCGATGACGGGATTGGCGTCGACCGTCGTCGGCACTTTGAGCCCTTCGAGGATCGGTTCGCCCATATCGACCCGCACCAGAGCCGCCTTGCCCGCCTCCGCCGTCACCCGCACCTTCTGTACGCCGGCGCCGAGCGTTTCGATCGTAATTTCGGTTTTATCCGTCAAGCCGTTGTCGTAAACGTACTTGGCGACGCAGCGGATGGCGTTGCCGCATTGCTCCGCCTCCGAGCCGTCGGAATTGATAATCCGCATCCGGAAGTCCGCCTTCGAGGAAGGCAAAATGTATACGAGGCCGTCCGCGCCGATGCCAAAATGGCGATCGCACAGCTTGACGGCCAGCTCCGCCACGCCGTCCGGCAGCTTGTCCTGCCCGGCGACCACGATAAAGTCGTTGCCCAGTCCATGCATTTTCGTAAAATTCATCGTCGCACCCCTTGCTGAAATCCATACCTGCAAATTCCGACAATATCCTAATAAAGCATACCGCAAAAGGCGGAAAAGCGCCATGGCAAATTTCATATATTGTTTGCACTCTATCACAGACGCCGGACGCCCGCAAGCTTTCGCCTGCGGGCACCGTTGTTGGCCGTTTTCGGAATATATAGAAGGCAATGCGCAGCGCGCAATCCTTAGCGGGCGACCGGCCGGGAGCCGCCGATTTTGCGCGCGGCGGACTTCTTCTTGCCGCCGGGAGAACCGAGGACGCTGCCAATGCCCATGACGAAGGTCGGGATGCCGGCCGCCACGAGCACGAGGCACCAGTCGCGGAAGCCGAGCGGCACCGTTTTGAAAATCGGCTGCAGCGCATCGATATAGAGAACGCCGAGCATCAGGATAAGCGACGACAACACGGCGAATACGAGATACTTGTTCTGCAACGGATTGCGGTGGAAGATCGAACGCGAACTGCGGCAATCGAATACGTGGATCAGCTGGGCCATGACGAGCGTAGCGAACGCGACGGTCTGCGCATGGACAAGCTGCGTCTTGCTGTCCGGAGCCCCGCTCAATGTAATCCAGAACGCCGCCAGCGTGCAGACGCCGATGAGCACGCCGCGGCTTATAATTTTCCAGCCGAGACGGCGGGCAAAAATATTTTCTTTCGCAGGCCGCGGCTTCTGCCGCATCAGATCCTTCTCCGGCTGGTCGACGCCGAGCGCCATCGCCGGCAAGCCGTCGGTGACGAGATTGACCCACAAAATCTGGATCGGCACGAGCGGCAGCGGCAGCCCTGCCATCATGGCGAGGAACATCGTCAATATTTCCCCCACGTTGGAGGCGAGCAAATAACGGATAAATTTGCGGATATTCTCGTAGATGCCCCGCCCTTCTTCGATCGCCGAGACGATCGTCGCGAAGTTGTCGTCGCTCAGTACAAGCGAGGAAGCTTCCTTGGACACGTCCGTGCCGGTAATGCCCATCGCGATGCCGATATCGGCCGCCTTGATCGCCGGCGCGTCGTTGACGCCGTCGCCGGTCATCGCCACGACATGGCCGCGGCGCTGCAGCGCCTTGACGATGCGCAGCTTGTGCTCGGGCGATACGCGGGCGTAGACGTAGATATTGTCGACGAGCCGGTCGAGCTGCTCGTCGTCCATCGCGGACAGCTGTTTTCCGCTGACGGCCAGCCCGTTGCGGGGAATGATGCCGAGTTGGCCGGCGATCGCTTCGGCGGTCGATTGGTGGTCGCCGGTAATCATGACGGTGCGGATGCCTGCGAGCCGGCATTTGGCGATCGCATCCCGCACTTCCCGCCGCGGCGGATCGATCATGCCGGTGAGACCGACGAACACAAGCTGGGATTCCGCTTCGCTTTCGGTGCCGCATTCGTCATGCGGCCGCAGATCGCGGTAAGCGAAGCCGAGCACGCGCAGCGCGTCCTGCGCCATCGCCTCGGCGGCTTCGGCCGTCTTCTGCTTCAGCGTGGCGGTGAACGGAACGACCTTGTCGTCCCACAGTATGTAGGCGCACTGCTCCATCAGCACATCCGGCGCGCCCTTCGCACAGACAAGCCGGCCGCCCTGGTGCTTCACGACGACGGACATCCGCTTGCGCTCGGAATCGAACGGAAATTCCTTCTCGCGGGCGTACAAGCTTTCCAGCGATTTGGGCGGCACGCCGAGCTTCATCGCCAGAACGGTAAGCGCCCCTTCGGTCGGATCCCCTTTGAGCACCCATTCGGCGACCGGCCCCCCGTCCTTGCGCTTCTTTCCGTCCGTCTCCTGCCGGGAGACGGACGCATTGTTGCAGAGGGCCGCGATTTGCAGCAGGCGGCGCACCGTCAGATCGTGCTTGACGTCGATGACGTCGCCGTCCTCGAGCGCCTCTCCTTCCGGCTCGTAGCCTTCCCCCGTCACTTCGATCTGGCGGCCTCCGATCCACATCCGTGTGACGGTCATTTTATTTTGCGTCAGCGTGCCGGTTTTGTCGGAGCATATAACCGAGGCGCAGCCCAGCGTCTCCACGGACGGCAGCTTGCGAACGATCGCCTTGCGCCTGATCATCCGCTGCACCCCGAGCGCCAGCGCGATCGTCACAATCGCCGGCAGCCCTTCGGGAATGGCCGCGACCGCCAGGCTGACGCCGGCGAGAAACATGCCATATACCGGCTGGCCGTGCAAAATGCCGGCTGCGACGACGAGCACGGTCAGTCCGAGCGCCACGGCGATCAGCACCTTGCCGAGCTGCTCGAGCCGATGCTGGAGCGGCGTCTCCATCTCCTCGGTCTGCTGAATCAGATCGGCGATCTTGCCCATCTCCGTCTCCATGCCGGTGCGGATGACGATCCCCCTTGCCGTTCCCCTCGTTACCATCGTGCCCATGAAGCCGATATTGCGCTGATCGCCGAGCGGCAAGTCCGCATCCGCGAGCGTCTGCGCATGCTTGGCAACCGGAACCGACTCCCCGGTCAACGCCGATTCTTCGGCATAGCAGCTGTTCGCCTCGATCAGACGGACGTCGGCCGGAATCCGGTCGCCGCTTTCGAGCAGCACGACATCGCCCGGCACCAGCTCCCGCGCCGGCAGCGTCACGACATCGCCCCCGCGCAACGCGCGCGCCGTCGGCGCCGACAGCTCCTTCAAGGCGTACAGCGAACGCTCCGCCCGGTACTCCTGGATAAAGCCGAGAATCGCGTTCAGTACGATAATCGCAATGATCGTAATTGCGTCCAGATACTCGCCCAGTAGCCCGGACAGAAGAGTCGCCCCGACGAGCACTAGCACCATAAAATCTTTGAACTGATTGAGCAGCAAGGCAAGCGGCGATATGCGCGCTCCTTCCGTCAACTCGTTGGGGCCGCGGGATTTCAGCCGCTCCTCCGCCTCTTTGGGCGATAGGCCCCGATCGGGGACGCTGCCGAGCGCATCGCTCAGCGCATCGGTGTCCAGCTGATGCCACTTCAATTGTTCCATTTCCTGTCTCCCTCCCGTAACTGCCGTGCTGGCGCGCGGCTGCCGACGGACAGCCTTCCTAGCCTAAATGTATTCGGACAAACCGTAAAATATCACCGCGCAAGGGGTTAAGTTTTTCTCCGAACTATGGCATGATAGAAATTACACGATTCGCGATAAAGGAGATTACCGATACGATGGCATTGGACGGAATTGTTATCCGCGCCGTCACGCACGAGCTGCAATCGTGCGTCGGCGCCCGCATTCATAAAATTCAACAGCCGGGAGACCGGGAGCTTGTACTGCACATTCGCGGCGGCGGCACAAACGGCAAATTGCTGATTTCCGCGAATCCGACGTATCCGCGTCTGCACTGGACGCGCCAAACCTTCGTCAATCCGCTCGAAGCGCCGATGTTCTGCATGCTGCTGCGCAAGCACTGCGAAGGCGGCTGGATCGAATCGATCCGGCAAGTCGGCAACGAACGGATCGTTCATTTCAACATCCGCCAGCGCGACGAGCTGGGCGACCTGTCGCTCAAGACGATCGTCGTCGAGCTGATGGGACGGCACAGCAATATCATATTGCTCAACCCCGCGACAGGGACGATCCACGACGGCATCCATCACGTCACGCCCGCGATCAGCAGCTACCGCGTCGTCCTTCCCGGCGCCCGCTATATCGCGCCGCCCGACCAGGGCAAGACCGACCCGCTGACGGTGGATTCGGAGCGGTCGTTCGCCGCTTGCCTCAAGCCCCTGGCCGAGAACGGCGATATGCCGGCGGAGCGCATGCTCGTAGCCGCGTTCAGCGGCTTCAGCCCGCTCATCGCCCGCGAAATCGCCCATCGGGCCGGCGTCGCGCCGGGCGAGCCGGCGGCCCCGGAGCGGCTCTGGCCGGCTTTCGCCCGCATGCTGGAGGATATCCGGATGCACCGGTACGAGCCGGTCATCGTCGATGCGGAGGGCGGCAAAAGCGTGTTCTCGGCTATTGCGCTGACGCATGCGGAAGGCAGGCGGGAAACGTACGCTTCGATCAGCGAATGCCTCGAAGCCTATTACGGCGACAAGGCGGAGCGGGACGCGGTCAAGCAGCGCGCGGCGGACCTGATCCGGTTCATCCAGAACGAGAAGGCCAAAAACGAGAAGAAGATCGAGAAGCTTCAGGAAACGTTGGAGGAGGCTAAGGACGCCGACAAGTACCGGATCATCGGCGAGCTGATCACCGCCTATATGCACCAGATCCGGCAGGGAGACAGCCGGGCCGAGCTGATCAATTATTACGACGAGGAGCAGCGCCCCGTCGTCATCGAGCTCGATCCGCAGCTGACGCCTTCCGAAAACGCGCAGCGCTACTTCCGGCGTTATGCGAAGCACCGCAACAGCCTTGCGGTCGTGACCGGGCAAATCGAGCGGACGCGCGAGGAAATCGAATATTTGGCCGCATTGCTGCAGCAGCTGGACACCGCGTCGCTGGCCGATATCGAGGAAATACGGGAGGAACTGGTGGAGCAAGGCTATATCCGGGACCGCGGGAAACGCGGGCCGAAGCGGAAAAAGCCGGCGCGGCCCGCGCTCCTCTGCTACACCTCATCGGAGGGCGCGACGATCTACGTCGGCAAAAACAATACGCAGAACGAATATTTGACAAACCGGCTGGCCTCGCCCGGCGATACGTGGCTGCATACGAAGGACATACCCGGTTCCCATGTCGTCATTCGCGGGGACGGCTTCGGAGAGACGACGCTGGAGGAAGCGGCGATGCTCGCCGCCTATTACAGCCAGGCGCGCGAGTCGAGCCGGGTGCCGGTCGATTATACGCTGATCCGCCACGTCCGCAAGCCGAACGGGGCCAAGCCCGGGTTCGTCATCTACGACAATCAAAAAACGCTGTTCGTCACGCCTGACGAACAGCGAATCCGCTCGCTTCCTTCCGTTATTCGCGCCTGACGCCGGGCCGAAGCGGCGGCCGACGGGCCGGCGGTTGGCGTTTCCCGGGCTTTCGGCCGTCCGGGCTAGCCGCCTCTTGCCGCCGGATTCAACTTGCGCAGCACCGCAGCGTCGACCGTTCGTCCGCCGATCGGACCGTGGAACGCCCCGCTTTCCCGCTCGCCGTGGAAATCGGAGCCGCCGGTGAAGATCAGTCCGTACCGCTCCGCAAGCGCCGCGTACCGGTTTTCCTCGTCTTCGCCGTGATCGGAGTGGAATACTTCGATCCCCCGGACGCCGTATTTGACGATCTCTTCCACCAGCGCGTCATTGCCGTACAATCCGGGATGAGCGAGGACGCTCGTGCCGCCGGCCTCCCGTATCCAGTCTACCGCCTCGAACGGATGGATGCGCGGCGGATTGACGTACGCAGCGGCTCCTGCGGCGAGATAGCGGTCGAACGCTTCCCGGACCGATCCGACAATCCCTTTGTCGACCAGCACCTCCGCCATATGGGGACGGCCGACCGGCTTCTCGGGATCGTCAAGCTTGCCGGCTTTACGCTCCACCTCTTCCAGCGTGATCGGGATGCCGAGCCCGCGCAATTTGGCGATCATCCGCGCATTGCGGTCGGCCCTCGTATCCCGCAGGCCCGCAAGCCGGGACAGCCACTCGTCGTTGCGCCAGTCCGGATAATAGGCGAGCACATGTACGTCGATGCCTTCCGCCGAGGTGCTGATTTCGACGCCCGGCACGACTTCGACGCCGAAACGGCGGCCGGCCTCCACCGCCTCTTCCGTCCCCGCCATCGTATCGTGGTCGGTAACGGCTATGGCAGCAAGCCCGGCTTCCTTCGCCATCCGCACGATATCCGCCGGGGCATGAAGCCCGTCCGACGCCGTCGTGTGTATATGCAGATCCGCACGGTTCATAGCCATTGCTGCAAATCCCTCTCTCTCAGGAAAGTCAGAAACGTAACCGCCGATATCGGAAGAAGCGCCGATTTCAGGTAAATGGAATAAAACTGCCGCTTGAACTGAATGCCTTCGATCGGCACCATCCGGATCAGCCCGAGGGCGACCTCATGCTTGACCGAGGAGGCCGAGACGAAGGATACGCCGAGCCCGGCTTCGACCGCCGATTTGACCGCTCCCGTGCTGCCCAGCTCCATGACGATCTTCATGGCCGACGGGTCCGCCCCCATTTTCATCAACTGCTCTTCCATGACAAGCCTCGTTCCCGACCCTTGCTCCCGCAGCACGAACGGGCATTCCATCGCCTCCTGCAGCGACACGCTCTCCCGCCGGGCGAACGGATGGGAATTGGCCACGATCAGCTTCAGCTCGTCGCTCAGCACAGCCTCCATATGCATGTCGGGATGGTTCACCGGCGCTTCGATCAACCCGAAATTCAATTGATGGTTCAAAATTTCCTCCATAATTTGCGCGGTGTTCATCACCTTCATGCTGATGGAAATATGCGGATACTCCTGGCCGAACGGTCCGAGCAGCCGCGGCAAAATGTATTCGCCGATCGTCAGGCTGGCTCCCAGCTGCAGACGTCCTTTCAGCTGACGCGTAAACTTCGACATGCTGGCGTCCGTCTCCCGGATCAGGTCGATGCTGCGCTTGGCGTACGGCATGAGCGCGCGCCCCGCTTCCGTCAGCTCGATCCGCTTGGTCGAGCGCCGCAGCAGCTTCGTGCCGAAGTAATCCTCGAGCGATTGCACCTGCATCGTCACCGCCGGCTGGGTCATATGCAGCGCTTGCGCGGCCGCGGAGAAGCTGCCCTTTTCCGCCACGGTGTAAAAAATATGAAGTTGATGAAAATTAAGTGCCATTCGCGATAACCCCGTCCTTTCGTATCCCCATTATACAACGAATACGGCCGCAAAACCGATATCCGGCTTGCGCGGGCCGCCATTTTTGCATCATTACCGGCTCATATCCGTGTTGCTTGCGGCTTGCATTCGGAAGATAATGAAAGTTACGCGCCTGCCGCTCCGACAACCGACAGAAAGAAGGATAGATGGTGAAACAGCATTCGCGATTGTATACGGCCGTTTTGATTGCCGCTCTTGTTCTCATCTGGGGGGTGTCCTGGCCGATCTACAAAATCGCCCTGAACTATACGCCGCCGGTTCTGTTCGCCGGAATGCGGACATTTCTCGGAGGACTCATGCTGGCGTTGGTTGCCCTGCCGCGCCGGAAGCAGATCCGGCTGAAAGAAAATGCGAAAATTTATTCAATATCCGCGCTGTTCAACGTGCTGCTGTTTTTCGGACTGCAAACGATCGGCCTGACCTATTTGCCGGGCGGCCTGTTTTCCGTTCTCGTCTATTTGCAGCCTGTGCTGGTCGGCCTGCTTGCCTGGCTGTGGCTCGGAGAAGCGATGTCGTTGCCGAAAATCGCCGGGTTGCTGCTCGGATTTGCCGGCGTCGCCGTCATCAGCGCCGACGGCCTGGGCGACAACCTGTCTGCGACGGGCATCGTTCTGGCTCTGCTCACAGCCGTCTGCTGGGCGTTCGGCGCCGTATATTTAAAGAAAGATGGCGGGAAAGCCGATCCGCTGTGGCTCGTCTCCATCCAGAGCATGACCGGAGGCGCCATCCTGACCGCTATCGGTTCCTATGCCGAATCGTGGACGTCTATCGTCTGGAACGGGTATTATTTGTCCGGCCTGCTGTTCGGAGTCATTCTGGGCGTTCCGACCGCCTGGGTCATTTATTTCATACTGGTCCGTTCGGGCGAAGCGAGCAAAGTGGCGACCAGCACGTTTCTCACGCCGCTCATCTCGGTCATCGCGAGCACGCTTTTCCTGCACGAGCCGTTCCATGCCTTGCTGCTGGTCGGTATCGTCATGATCGTGCTCAGCATCTATTTGGTGAACCGAACGGGCGGCCGGTCCGTTTCGGCTGACGGCCTGACCGGCACGCCGGGACGTAAAGCCTTGTAACGGCGCGGAGCCGCTTATTTCCGAAACGACGAACGGTTCGATCGTCTCGGCGAAGACAAGCATCGAATCGTTCGCTGCCGTTGAACCGAAAAAAACAAACCGCCCGGAACAATACCGGACGGTTGCGGGTTTATCAAGGCGTCATGCCGTTATGCGGTTATCGAATTAGCGTTCTCGGCCTCTTCCAGCAGGACAAGGATCTCGCATTCGGACTGCAAAACGGGATGGATGTCGGCTTGCCGGATTATTTGCGCTTCCGGCTGTTTTTGATCAGCGTCATCCTTCTGGAATGACGAAGCCAGGAGTAATAGGATTTGAGGTCTCTCAGTTCGATCGTTTCCGACATTCGTCCCAGAAACGTAACGACGATCATCTTGTGCAGCGGATTGCCGGCAATGTCCGTTTCGCCCTCCAGCTCGGAAAATTCCGCAACAAAGACAAGATCTTCGTCAATCAAATATACGTCTTCCTCGTTGCGGTAATATGGCGTGATCCGGCCCTGCTTCAAACATTGCCATATAAAGCCGGCGATGTCCTCATACCCGGTTTTTTTATGTTCGACCCGGTCAGCCCAGCGGATTTTGGCGTGGTTCGTGATAATGACATCCGCTACTTTTTTGTCGCCCAGCAGGATATGAAACGACTCATAAGTATTCCATCTTTCCGTCACTTTGTCCTTCATCCCGATCCACTCCTCCCCTGGAAGCAGGTCTTTGGTTCCACTCACGATGATGAGTCCATTGTATCATTTTTAACAGATATTTCAACGAAAAACCGTAACCGCCCGCACATGTTGCGCCCGTCAAAGCGCGTTTAACGCGCTTTCATTTTTGACATGCGCCGCTGCATCTCGAAAGGCATAGGAACCGCGCGACTTCGTGCGCTCGACGCATCGCGTTCCCCCGAGCCGGGCATGTCCGACCGCTTTTATGTAAAAAGACTTCCGACCGGGCAACGGCGGAAGTCTTGTTCCGCAACTACAAGCTGTAAAAGCGGGTTTTATCCGGGACGTTCTGCGTATACTCCGTCTTGATTTCATTACGGTAAGAGCGCTCGATTTTTTTGACGTAAGGAAGCCTTTGAATGTTGCGGATCGTTTCTTCCGACCGATCGGCGTTCATATACATGACGACGTAATGCATCTTTCTCGACATATAATGGACAGTTCCGTATTTGTCCAGCGCTCTTGCCGCCTTCAGGTCGGTCACCCATACGATATATCCCGTCCGTTCGGCAATCATTTTGCATCCTCCTAAAACTTTGCGAAGCAAA
>NZ_BOVJ01000052.1 GCF_018403665.1 Paenibacillus cisolokensis | reverse complement strand
CCCAGGCGTATTCCAGCAGCGCCCGCATAACCCCTTCCTCCGCGTTGGAGCTCGTGACGACGTCCGCCGACGATTTCACCGCTTCGGGCGCATTGGCGACCGCCACGCCGAGTCCCGCCATCTCCAGCATGCCGATGTCGTTATAATAGTTGCCGATCGCCATAATCCGTCTGCGGTCCACGCCGCGAATGCGCGCCAGCTGCTCGAGCGCCCTTCCTTTGGTTGCGTAGCGGTGCTGCACATCGATGAAATATTCCCCGCTGCGTATCCATTGCAGCTCATGGTTCCAACCGTTCCAGTCCCGTTCGACTTCATCGATCATATCCTTCGGCCCGGACACGGTCATTTTGACCGGCTCGCCGGGCAGCGCCGCGCCCGGTTGCCGCAGCGTCGGACGGATATGGAACTGCCCGTATATTTCTTCGATCTCCGGCGTCAACCGCTCGACCAGCACCTCGAATGCCGTGCTGATGTCGAAGTGAAGTTCGTTCCGTCGGCAATAGTCGACAAATACCTGCAGCTGCTCTTCGCGCAGCGTATACTGATGGATTACTTTCCGTTTCGCCGTCTCGACCGTCGCCCCGCCGTTATGGGTGATGATCGTGCCCGCCAGCCCGATTTCCTCCAGAACCGGGATGGCCCCGCCCGGCCCCCTTCCCGTACACAGTACGATCTCCGCACCGCGACGCGCCGCTTCGCGGATTGCTTCGCATGTGCCCTGCGTCAGCTTGTGATCGTCCGTCAGCAGCGTTCCATCCACGTCGAGTGCGATAATATCGTAATGTAAACCCATCTCCCTGCCGCCTCCAATTCATTTTCCATGCTTATGAACAAGATGCTTTCTCAACCTAAAGCCGTACCCGATTGTCGACTTTCAGACAGGCTCGCTTCAAGCCCGTTCTTTCACAAGCTGATATTTCCTCAAGCCGGCTCTTTCCACCGGGCTGCGCCTATCAGCTTGCGCTCATAAGCTTGCGCCTATCAACTGCTCCCCATCAGCCCGCACATGCGCCGCCGAAATCCGCTTTCGCGTTCCCGATCGGTCATCCGTCCAGCTGCAGAAGCCGCAGCTCCTTCTCCGTCAGCTCGCGATAGTCGCCCGGCGCAAGCGACGCATCGAGCACCAGCGGCCCCATCGACAGCCGGCGAAGATGAACGACCTTCAGTCCGACCGCCTCGAACATCCGCTTTACCTGGTGGTACTTGCCTTCCCGGATCGTCAGGCGGACGACGGATATCGCCCGGCCATCCGGCCCTTCATCGGTTTCCTTCACTTCCAGCTCGGCCGGCATGGTGACATAGCCGTCGTCCAGCTTGACGCCTGCCGCGAATGCCTGCACATCGGCATCGCCGACTGTCCGGCTCCCCGCCACCTTCGCTTCGTATGTTTTCGGCACATGCTTGCGGGGAGAGAGCAGACGATGCGCAAGCTGCCCGTCGTTCGTCAATAGCAGCAGCCCTTCGGTATCCTTGTCGAGCCGCCCCGCCGGGAACGGCTGCAGCGCCGCGTCCGCCGGCGAAAGCAGGTCGACGACCGTCCGCTCCCGCGCATCCTCCGTCGCCGATATGACGCCGGGCGGCTTGTTCATCATCAAATAAATAAATTCACGGTACAGAACCCGCTCTCCTCCGAACCGGACATCCTGCGTCCCGGCATCGACGGCCATGCCGCTGTCTTTAACCGGTCTTCCGTCCACGGTGACGAGCCCCTGCTTCACCGCCTTGCGCACTTCGCTGCGGGTACCGTATCCCATATGGCTGAGCATTTTATCCAGCCGGATCGTCCTGACCACGTCAGATCATCCTCCATCCTGCGGGCAGCGCGTTTTTCAGCATGCCGTCCGCGATCTTCCCCCAGCCGACCGGATGCCCGTCGGCCAGCACAAGCGCATACCCGTTGCCGCCGCTTCCGGCGCGATCCGCCCCGAGGTGAATCGTCTCTCCTTTCAGGTAACGGACAATGTCCGTTCCGGAGGAGTCGAACGCGACCGTTCGCACCGCCTCTTCGGCTTTCAGCCCCATCGCCAGCGCTTGCGACGGCTCGAAGCGTCCCCGCGCCGCATCGCCCAAATACCAGCCCGCCCGGACGACCTTCAGTCCGTCCAGACCGGGAAGCCCGTCCGGCTGCAGGTAGACGCGGCTCCCATAATGGACAAGCCGCCCTTCCCACCGTTCGGCGCCGCGGAGATGGCCGCGGGCGAACGCCATCCAGCAGGCGATCGGGTCGGACGCCAGTCCGTTTCGCCCTCCGTCCGTGCTGTCTTTGCGCAAGCGGCCGTAAAGCGCGCCGTCCCGGCGGGAAAACTTGTCCGTCTTTCCGACATTCTTGAAACCGGCATACGGGCGCGCCGCTTCATAACCGGAATTGCCGCCGTTCCGTTCCGCTCTTCGCCCCGACCGGCGTCCGATTCGTTCCTCCCTGCCGGCCTCGTCCCTGCCGGATTCCTCCCGTCCGGCTATGCGTTCGCCCGCCTCGCCTTGTCCATCCGCGTCCGGCTCCGGCCGCCGCCTGAGGACGGCGACATAATGCCCCTCGCCTTCGGTGCGGTGCGGCCACAGCCGCACCGTGCCCGCCAGCCCGGCCAGCTTGTCCGCATCGATACCGTCCTGTCCGGCCGCCGCCATGCCGACCCATTCGGGCCGCCCCGGCGACCAGCCGTACGCATGCGTCACCGGCACGATCTCCAGCTTCGGGTCGTCGGCGAGCAGGGCGGCGATTTGCGCTTCGTTCTCCTCCGGCGAGAAGGTGCAAGTCGAATAGACGAGCGTGCCTCCCGGCTTCAGCATCGCGGCGGCATGGCGCAAAATATCCCGCTGCATGACGGCGTATCGTTCGACCGAATGCTTCTCCCATTCCGCAATCATCGATTCGTCCTTGCGGAACATCCCTTCCCCCGAGCAAGGCGCGTCGACCAGAACCCGGTCGAACCAGCCGGCGAAGCGGGCAGCCAGCGCCGCCGGTTCTTCGTTCGTAATGACGGCGTTGCGCACGCCGGCGCGCTCGATGTTTTGGCAAGCGCCTTCGTCCGTTCTCCGGCATTGTCGTTGGCGACCAGCACGCCTTGCCCTTGCAGCAGGGAAGCGATCTGGGTCGATTTGCCGCCCGGGGCGGCGCACAAGTCAAGCACGCGGTCGCCGGGCTTCGGATCGAGCAGCTCGGCGGGCGCCATTGCGCTCGGCTCCTGAATGTAATAGAGTCCGGCATAATAATGCGGATGCTTGCCGGGCCGGTCCTCGCCGTCGTAATAATAGGCTCCCTTCGCCCAAGGCACGGGCGCAAGCCGCCCGCCGAACGGCGATCCGGCCCGCCACTGCTCCGGTTCCGTCTTCAGCCCGTTCACCCGCAGGCCGTAATGGCGCGGCCGGTCGTACGAAGCGAAGAACGCTTCGGCTTCCGGTCCGAGCAGCCGTCTCATTTTCTCGACAAATCGTTCGGGCAACTTCATGCAAAACCTCCTAGACCGTTACCGCGCACCCGCGTAGTACGATTCCCGGCGCAGCCTTTGCCGTCGGCGCGGAACGCTGTGCGAACCGTACACGTTCGAATACCGCCCCGACAAGGGACGGTATCGACATCATCATGACCGGTCCGATCAACTCAATATGACTCTTCCTCCGTATTCGGCAGCCGCGCCTCCGTCTCGGAAACGAGGTCGGCAAGACGGGGATCGGCGACGGTCAGCGCGAACGGCTCGAACGGCGGCGCTGCCGGAAGCTCTCCCGGCTTCGCGGTATCGCCGCCGGCCTTCCGCCAATCCGCGAGCCAGGCGGACAGCGTCCTCATCGCCCTTTCCGACTTCTCGAGCAAATCCGCCACATTCAGCCCCCGTTCGATGGCGGGATACCGCGACAGCTTGCCGATCGCCCCGCGAAACAGCTTCACCGCGCCGGATACGTTGCCTCCCCGCCAATGATGAAGCGCGACGGCTGCCTGCAGCAACCCTTGCCAGAACGGGTCGCGTCCCTCCTCCAGCCACAGCTCCTCCATTTCGTCATGGCACTCGTAATACGCCTGCCGGAAGTTGAACAACACGATGTACCGCGCATACTTCTCGTCATACGCCGGATGCTGCGCGCCACCGGCATCTCCGCCGCCATGGAAGCCTTCGCCGCGCTTTTCGCCCGTCATGTCAGTCCGCTTTTCTTGGCGCGCAAAATCGCCGCCTGGATATCGTCAGACAGCCGCTCGAGCGCGATAATGTCCTCCGCTTCGTACAGTTCGTTGAACCGGAGCTGAAATTGCGCCGCTTCCCGCACGCGGCGGAAAAAGTACAGATCCTGTATGCCGTTCAGCACCCGCGAGACGATGTTCGAGCGTTCCTCGAACTCGCGCTGGGAATCGATAATTTCCCTCCGGATGCTGGACATTTCATTGTCGAGCTGGAACGCGGCCTCGGCCGCCTTCTTCAGCCTTTCCCGCACATCCTCCGGCAAGCTTTGCTTATATTTATAGTTAAGCGAATGCTCGATCGTCGCCCAGAAATTCATCGCCAGCGTGCGGATTTGCACTTCCGCCAGCACCCGCTTCAAGCCGAGCGCCGTCTGCACCGGATATTCGACGATCATATGATAGCTGCGGTAGCCGCTGTCTTTAAAATTCGTAATGTAATCTTTCTCGTAGACGAGCGTCAAATCTTTGCGCGCCCGGATCAAGTCGGCGACGCGCCGGATATCGTCGACGAATTGGCACATGATGCGGATGCCGGCGATATCCTCAATGCCGACCTCCAGCCGGTCCATCGGGACGCCCAGCAGCTTCGCTTTCGCCAGTATGCTCGATATTTTTTTACACGGCCGGTGACAAATTCGATCGGCGCATAAGCTTCTCTCATCTTGAGCTCGGTGCGCAACGTTTTGAATTTGACCTTGAGCTCCTCGACCGCTTGTTCGTAAGGCTGCAAGAACAGATTCCAATCTCTACCGTCCATTCGGCCGCCTCCTGTCTAAATATGATCGGCCCCCGCCGCTTCGGCAATATTGCGGTATCCGTCCCGCCGCAGTAAGGCTTTCAGCCCGTCCGTCAGCTCGCGCAGCAAGCCCGGCCCGCGGTATATCAGCGAAGTATATATTTCCACGAGACTCGCTCCCGCGCGAAATTTATCGTATGCATCGGCAGCTGTAAAAATGCCGCCCGAACCGATAATCGGCAGCTTGCCTCCGGTCTGCCGGTATATGGCGCGAATGACCTCCGTCGACCGGTCCTTGAGCGGCTTGCCGCTCAGTCCGCCCGTTTCGCCGCGGTTCGGATGCGTCAGCCCGTCGCGCGACAACGTCGTATTCGTGGCGATAATGCCGGAAATGCCGCTGCTTGCGATCGTTTCGACCGTATAGGCGAGCTGCTCGTCCGTCATATCGGGCGCGATTTTGACCAGCACCGGCTTGGCCCGCTGACCGCGCTTCGCCGCCTGCGCCGCCATTTCTCCGTTCACGGCGTCCAGAAGCCTGCGCAGCTCGTCCCCGTGCTGAAGCGCGCGCAGATCGGGCGTATTCGGCGAGCTGATATTGACGACGAACAGATCGCCGCTGTCGTACAGCGTCCGGATGCAGGCGCGGTAGTCCTCGTGCGCCCGGTCGTTCGGCGTCGTCTTGTTTTGCCGATGTTGACCGCCACCGGAATCCGCCGCACCTTTCGGCGGGCGAGCCGCTCGGCCATCGCTTCGGCGCCGTCGTTGTTGAAGCCCATCCGGTTAATGAGCGCCTCGTCGGGCGGCAGACGAAAAAGCCGCGGCTGCTCGTTCCCGGGCTGGCCTTTCGGGGTGACCGTTCCGACTTCCATGAAACCGAAGCCGATGCTGGAGAAGCCGTCGACCGCCTTGCCGTTTTGTCGAGGCCGGCGGCAAGGCCGACCGGATGCGGAAACCGCAGGCCGAACAGCTCGACGGCGAGCTCCGGCGATTCCCGCACCCCCCATATGGCGTGCATCAAGCCGGTCATGCCCGGCACCCGGCCGGCCGCATACAGCCCGTCGATGACGAGGTGATGGGCTTTCTCGGGGTCCATGCGAAACAGGACCGGCTTGGCTATTTTTTCATAAAGCAAACTCGCTCACTCCGTTCTCGCGATAAAGAAAGGTACTACCAACCAGTTTATCTCGTTCCGGGTCAAAAGAAAAGAGCCGCCGGACGACTAAGCCGCCGTCCGTTCCGGACCGTCGGCCTTCTGAAAACCGGGAGGCGGCACGGTTGCGGCTTTATCGGGAAACGATTACAATGGGATTATATATACGGCATTATTTTTTATAATAGAATAATAGTAAGAAAGGTGATTACGCATGAGCGCAGCCAAACGAAAACCGCCCACACTCCGATCGAGGCAGCCGGAAGAACCGAACCGAAAAGCGATCATCTGGACCGCTTCGATCATCGGCGTCGTCATCATCGGCATGGCCCTCCTGCTTATTTTCAACTGACGGAAAGGTTACAGCCAGTCGTACACTTTACCGGGATTGGTCTCATCCTCCTGCGGCTCCAGCGCGAACCGTTCGCGCGGAACGGCAGGAGCGGCGGGAACGATCCCTTTTTAATAACGACTTCCGTGCCGATCGGCACAAGATCGTATAGCTCTTCGAGATCTTCCCGCAGCATTCTGACGCAGCCGAGCGAATTGTCGCCCCCTACCGTCTCCGGCTCGTCCGTGCCATGGATCGCATACGGCGTGTCGGACAGCGTCATCCCCCGGCTGCCGAACGGCCCGTCGTCCCGCCCGTTCGGGTTTTCACCTTTTCGGTAATGGCGAACGTTCCTTCCGGCGTCCGCTCCCCTCCGAGTCCGACCGGATAGACGCGGACGATCACATCGCCGGTGACGACGGCCAGCCGGTGGCGCGACGTATCGACGAGAATGCGCAGCGGTTCGTCCGGCAGCCCGCTTGCTGCGCTTGCCGTCCCGTCCGGTAGTCCGAGGGACGAATCTCCGCCGCCGCTGTCCGCCGGGCCGCTGTCCGCCGTGCCGTTGTCCGCCTTGGCGAACGAACGCAGCAATTCGGGGAACATAGCCCGCATTTCGGGCGTATCCCCCGACAGCATATTGTCCGGATACGGCCGCACAAGCTCGCTCAGACCGCGCGGAAGCCGTCCGTGCAGCCGCTCGTAGTGCGCGATGGCGCTCGCAAGCGTCCAGCGCTGCTCCTGCAGTCCGCTCCACTCGCGCAGCAGCCTCGGCGCATCGCCCGTTTCCGCCGGCATACAGCGGCACCATGCGGCATCATGCGTCCGGACGAGCCATCGTCCGTCGCCGTTCTCCCGTCTGACGGTCAGCAAAATGCGCGTATCCCCGTCCCAGCGCCGCCAGACGCCGGCCTCCTCCATTTTCGCGACGATGCCGTAATCCGCATCCCGGGCGCCCAGCAGCGCCGTCAGCGCCGGCTCGGAGCCGCGCGGGGCAAAGGCTACGGCAAGCCCGGCGGCCGTGCCCATGCTCCACGCTTCTTCCCCTTCCGTCAGGCGCTGCCTCCCCTGCCCTTCCTCAACCGTCTCGCCGGGCCTTAACTCCGCGGGACCGATTCGCTCCTCCGGTGCGGCGGGAGAGCCGGTCAGGCCGAGCAGCAGCAGCGCGGCGACGAGCATAGCGCGGCGCAAGGCGGTCCGCCGCTTGCGCCGGCGGTTCCATTCTCCGATCAGCACTTCCGGTTCGTCGGCCAGCGGATGCCGCTTCCGTTCGAACGCCTCGAACACATCGCCGGATTGCAGGAAGCAGTAGTTCGCCTTCGCTTCCTTGCCCCGCTCTTCGTAAGCTTTCCCAAGCAAATACCAGGCCATCCGGTTGTCGGGATGCTTGCTGACATAAGTTTTCAAATAATCGATATCGGTCGAGCCTTCCATTCGCGCCCCCCGCCGTTTCCTCTTTTATCATAAGTATCGGCATTCCGGCCGGGATCGTAAATCGAACAGAAAAAAAACCTGCTCCGTCATGCCCGGAAAGGGAAAGGAGCAGGCTTCGCAAGCCGATTGATGCGTCATTCAGTTGTCGAAAGGCTCGTCCGCGATTTTGATCGAATCGGTCGGGCAGCCGTCCGCAGCGTCTTGCAGATCGTCGTACAGATCTTCCGGAATTTCCGTCACGCCGCGGTTGTTGTCTCCTCCGTAGATGACTTCCGCCAGACCGTCATCGTCGTAATCGTAAATATCGGGAGCCGTCGCTCCGCAAGCGCCGCACGCGATGCATGTATCTTTGTCTACCCAGGTAAATTTGGCCAATGGTGTTCCCTCCTCGAATTCCCCTTGCCGCCTTACTTTCTGTTTCTATTTCAGGAAGCAATTCTATGCGTCAAATACGACCAAAGTTCATAGCTTTTCTGGTCTTTTCATTCCTCACTATATAACAAATGCTCGTCCATTTGCAAGGATGTTCCGCGAATTCGTTTATTGCGGATGAGCGCCGACGGATCGTCGCCGAGCATGCCGGCCGTCAACACCGCATCCTCGCCGTACTTGTCACGCAGCTGATCCATCGCTCTCGTCAGCGCCTCCTTCCGCGGCTGCTCCCGGTAGCTGAACAGATCGAGCTGTACGGCCGTTTCTTCGCGCGGCGTCAAATTTTGCAGCGTGACGCCGAGCAGACGGGCGGGCTCTCCTTCCGGCCAATGCCGGTCGAACAGCCGGCAAGCGGCGGCATAGATGTCGGCGGTCGTTTCGGTCGGCGATTCGAGCGTCTCCGAACGGGTAATCGTCGACATGTCCGGCCGGCGCACCGTAATTTGCACCGTCGACGCCATCAGCTTCTGCCGCCGCATACGGCGCGCCGTCTGATCGGCCAGGTTAAGCAGCACCCGATGCGCTTCCGCTCTCTCCCGCACATCGCTCGGCAGCGTCGTCGTATGGCCGATCGATTTGTTGCGTCCGCGCACCGGCTGCACCGGCGAATGATCGATGCCGTGCGCCGCATTTTTCATCCATGAGCCGTACACTCCGAAATACCGGATCAGCAGCTCCTCGTCGGCGGCCGCGAGCTCCCCGATCGTGCGAATGTTCAGTTTGCGCAGCTTGGCCGCCGTCTTCCCCCCGATGCCGAACAGCGCCTCGCACGGCTTGTTCCACAGCAGGCGCGGCACGTCGCGGATGCGCAGCACGGTCAGCCCGTTCGGCTTGCGCATGTCCGAAGCCATTTTCGCCAGCAGCTTGTTCGGCGCGACCCCGATCGAACAGGGCAGCTGCCATTCCGTCCGGATGCGGCGCTGGATCGTCTCGGCGATTGCGAGCGGTTCTCCGAACGCCCCGGAGCCGGTAATGTCCAGGTAGCATTCGTCGATGCTCGTCGCCTCCACAAGCGGCGTATACTGCCGCGCTATATCCATAAATCCGCGCGAGTATTTGCGGTACAGGTCGAAATCCGGTCGGATGAGCACAAGCTCGGGACATTGCCGGAGCGCCTGGCGGACCGTCATCCCGGTCTTGACCCCCCGGCGGCGGGCGGCGTAGGACGACGTGACGACGATTCCTTTGCGCAGCTCCACGCTTCCCGCCACCGCCGTCGGCTTGTCCTTGTAGGCTTCCGGGTCTTCCGCTTCATGCACGGAGCAATAGAAAGCATTCATATCGATATGCAAAATAATGCGCCCGCCAGCCTTGGCCATGCTCTCTTCCCCTTCCTTCCGAATATACGTTCCGGTTTTCTGCGATTGATTTCAGCATACCGAAGCCGCTCCGGTTAATCAACCGGAAAAGGCGGCTGAAACCCTTCTACTTTTCGTCCCTGTAATGCTATAATAGGGAATATTGACCGGAGAACGGCTTTTTTCGCCATTAATCCGGCTTCGTGAATGAAATGAGGAGGCGTCCCGGAAATGACCAATGCCATTTCGATTTTTGACACAACGCTGCGCGACGGCACGCAAGGAGAAGGGATCAGCCTGTCGGCCGACGATAAACTGAAAATCGCCCAGAAACTCGACGCATTGGGCGTCCACTATATAGAAGGCGGCAATCCGGGCAGCAACGGCAAAGACATCGAATTTTTCCAACGGGTTAAATCCCTGAACCTGCGGGCGAAAATTACCGCATTCGGAAGCACGCGGCGCAAAAACGCGCAAGCCGAGCGCGACGCGAGCCTGCTTCGCATCGTCGAGTCGGGCGTGCCGGCCGCGACGCTCGTCGGCAAGACATGGGATTTTCACGTCCATACTGCGCTGCAGACGACGCTGGAAGAAAATCTCGCCATGATCTACGATTCCATCGCCTTTCTGAAAAGCCGCGGGATCGAAGCGATATTCGACGCGGAGCACTTCTTCGACGGGTTCAAGCATAACCCGGACTACGCCCTTGCCGCGCTGCGCAAGGCGCAGGAAGCGGGCGCCGATTGGCTCGTTCTGTGCGATACGAATGGCGGAACGCTGCCGGGCGAAATTTACGATATCGTGACCCGCGTCTGCGGCGAGCTGAAGACGCCGATCGGCATTCATACCCATAACGACTGCGAGCTTGCCGTCGCCAACTCGCTCGCGGCCGTACAAGCCGGCGCAAGGCAAGTCCAGGGGACGATCAACGGCTACGGCGAACGGTGCGGCAACGCCAATCTATGCTCGATTATCCCGACCTTGCAGCTGAAAATGAACTATTCGTGCATTTCGGCCGAGCAGCTGCAGCAGCTGACGAGCACCGCCCGTTATGTCAGCGAAATCGCCAATGTCGCGATGCCGGTCGGCCAGCCGTACGTCGGCAACGCCGCTTTTGCCCACAAGGGCGGCATTCACGTATCGGCGATTTTGAAGGATTCCAAAACGTACGAGCATATCAAGCCGGAGCTGGTCGGCAACAAGCAGCGCATTCTCGTGTCCGAACTGGCCGGACAAAGCAACATCATTTCCAAAGCGCAGGAGCTCGGGCTCGATATTACGGCCAACAACGACAAAACGAAGGAAATTATCGACCGCATCAAAGATCTGGAGCATCAGGGCTACCAGTTCGAAGGGGCCGATGCTTCGCTGGAGCTTTTGCTTCGCGAAGCGTTCGCAGAAGTACCCGTCATATTCGAGCTGGAATCGCTGAAGCTGCTCGTGGAGAAATCGAAGGATCATATGATGTCCGAAGCGATCGTCAAAATTACGGTCGGCGGCGAGAGCGTCTATACGGTAGCCGAGGGCAACGGTCCGGTCAATGCGCTCGACCATGCGCTGCGCAAGGCGCTCGTGCAATTTTATCCGAAAATCAACGACATCCATCTCACAGACTATAAGGTCAGAGTGATCGACGAGAAAGATGCGACGGCGGCCAAGGTGCGCGTCCTCATCCAATCGACCGACTTCCAGAACACATGGAGCACGGTCGGCGTGTCCAGCAACGTCATCGAGGCCAGTTGGGAGGCGCTCGTCGACAGTTTCCGCTATGCATTAATCGGGATGGAGCCCGTCGAAGTTTCCACCCCGGTACGCGAACAGCTCGGTTTGGTCAACCATTAAAAGGCCGCGCCTATACCGCACATTCAAACGAACAAGGGCTGCGCCTGTATCGTCACGGCAGACGATACGGGCGCAGCCCTTGCTGCGTCTTCCCCGCCGGTTCAAGAGGCGGACAAGTGCTGTTCGATTATCGCTTTCCATTGATCGAGCGGAATGACGCCGGTGACCCGCTCCACGACATGGCCGTCCCGGTTCACCAGCACCGTGGTCGGGAATTCCTGATCCACTTTGTAAAGTTTCGTTACGGTTCCTTCCCGGTCCATCAAAATCGGAAACGTCAGATTCATCTGTTCGACAAATTTCCGCGCATCGCGTTCCCGGTCATACTTTGTCGAGTTCACGCCGTATAACGTCAACCGGTCCCCGTATATTTCATGGATCTTCTGCAAATCCGGCGCTTCCAGCTCGCAAGGGCCGCACCAGGACGCCCAAAAATTGATCATGACGAGTTTATCCGACGGCCCGCCTACCGCCACCTCTTCCTCCGCAAGGTTCGGCAGCGTAAATTTCGGCGCCGCATAGCCCGGTTTCGGCTTTTCCTCGTCCGAAACGGCAGCCGGCGCAGCTCCGTTCGGCCCGGCCAGTTCTTTTCGTTCATCCGCATACTGATAGATCGCGACCGCCGCCAGCACCGCAACGACCGCCAATATTCCGATTGTGCGCTTCAAAGGCGTTCCCTTCTTTCCCAGTCTTTATCGCCATCGCCTTCTCCTATTCATGTTAACATTCGGGGAATGGAGACTCAAGCGGAAGGGCATTTTATCACTAAACCGTCAAACCAGACGAAAAACAAAGGAGTCGGGCAATGGAGAAAACGAAGCGGGGAATCGGTTCATTCGGGATCGGACGATTGAGAACGGCCGATTTCAAGAGCGGCAAAGACGGGGCGGAAGCCAAAAGCGGCGGCAAAAGCAAATGGGCGGAATACGCGGCGCTCGCTACGGTGCCGCTCGTCCTGGTGCTCGGCAATTCGATGCTGGTGCCGATTTTGCCGGACATGGAAAAGAAAATGAACATTTCGTCATTTCAAGCCAGTCTCGTGATTACGTTATTTTCGGTTACCGCAGGCATTTTCATCCCGATACTCGGCTATTTATCCGACCGCTACACCCGCAAGAAGGTGATTTTGCCTTCTCTGGCCGTATACGGCGCGGCCGGCATTGTAAGCGCCCTTGGCGCCATATGGGGTTCCTACGCGACGCTGATTGCCGGCAGATCGCTGCAGGGGCTGGCGGCGGCCGGCACGTCGCCGATCGCGATGGCGCTGATCGGCGACAAGTACAAGAACGGCGAGGAAAGCGAGGCGCTCGGTCTGATCGAGGCTTCCAACGGGGCGGGCAAAGTGATCAGCCCGATACTCGGTTCGCTGCTTGCGCTCATCGTCTGGTACGCCCCTTTCTTCGCGTTCCCGGTCTTCTGCGCCGCTTCGCTCGTTGCCGTCTGGACGCTTATTTCGGAGCCGAAAGCCGATAATCGCCAAAAGATCGGCGTCAAAACCTATGTATCCGACATCAAGGACATTTTCAGGCAAAAGGGCAGATGGCTGCTGCCTTGCTTCTTCGTCGGCTCGCTCGGCCTGTTCATTTTGTTCGGCGTGCTGTTTCATCTTTCCGATATTTTGGAGAAGCCGCCCTACAATATCGACGGCATCGCCAAAGGCGGCGTGCTCGCCATCCCGCTGCTCGGCCTCGTCATTACCGCCTATACGACCGGCCGCGTACTGAAAAACAACGGGAAGCTGATGCGCAGGCTGATGATCATCGGGCTCGTTCTAATGGCCGCTTCGCTCGCCGCAGCCATCTTCAGCTACAAGCTCATCGTCCTGCTGATCGGATTGCTGACGTTAAGCAGCATCGGCACCGGAATGATGCTCCCCTGCCTGAACACACTCATTACGGGAGCGGTCGACCGCAGCCACCGCGGCATGATCACGTCGCTGTACAGCAGTCTCCGCTTCTTCGGCGTCGCCTTCGGCCCGCCGATTTTCACCTGGCTGGCCGGCTTGTCCGTGGCGGCGCTGTTCGGTTCGGTGGCGGCGCTGTCGCTGCTCGGTCTCGGCCTCGTCTGCTGGCTGATCCGTCCGCCGGCCAAGACGAGCGGCTAGTCCCGGTCCGTACAGCCCGACGGCTCTTCCGCGGCAAACGATCAAGCCTAGCGGACGCGAAGCTGGTATAATAAACGGCAGACATGACAAAATGACGGCCGAAGCTTTTAAGCTTTCATGCTTTCCCGCTTCGCCCGCAGCAAAGGAACTGCCGCTTATGCCGAATATCGCCGATCTGCAATCGAATTGTCGCCATCCCGAACGAACAGCTTATATTACGGACGCCGCGTACCTTTCGCTTCTCCTTCACGGACGGCGCTCATGGCCGGAGGAAGCGTGCGGACTGCTCATTCGCCGCGGCGCGTCGGACGGATGCCCGGCCGCCGCAGATGCGGCAATAGCGCTCCGCAACGCCCATCCGGCGCCCGGGCGCGCCTTCGCGTTCGACCCGGCCGAATGGGTCGAGACGTTCTGCCGCATTCAGGCGGACGGCCACACGGTCGTCGGCTGGTACCATACCCATCCCCGGACTGCGCCGGTTCCGTCGCTGCAGGATGCTGCCGGAGCCGCCGGATTGAGCGGGCTGACGTGCTGGATCTTGTCGCTGCGCCGGCCGGAAAGCCCCGAGCTGCGCGCTTACCGGGTGACCGCAGGACGTTTCGATCCGCTAATGGTTGCTCAAATAAGCGTATAGATCGCCGAGCGTTATAATATTGCGCTCGCGGATGCGGCGCAAATACGACCGCCACAGCTCGGCGGTCATCAGTGAATCGTACAGCGCGTGATGCCGGTTTTCGATCGGAATGCCCGCGCTTTCGAGCAATTCGTCCAGCCCGTAGGCCGGCCGGCCCGGTTCCAGCCATTTGGCCACCATCATCGTATCGAGCACCCGGTGATTCAGCGCGACTTTCGACGTTTTCCACAACGCCGCGCTTAAAAATTGCTTGTCATGTTTCGAGCCGTGAGCGATCAGCAGCCTCTTCCCGACAAACTCCATAAAATCGTGCAGCGCCTGCAGCAAATCCGACGACTCCGCCGCCATCTCGTTCGTAATGCCGGTCAGCTCGATAATATGAAGCGGTATGCGGCGGCGCGGATTGACGAGCGTGTAGAACGTCCCATCGGCCACCCGTTCGCCGCCGCGCATCAGCACGCCTCCGATCGCAATAATTTCGTCGCCGCCGTAAGGATTAAAACCGGTCGTCTCCAGATCGAAGACGACCGCTTCCAGCTCCTGCAGCGGCGTATCCAGCATCGACTGTTTGCGCTGCTCCTTCGCAACCGAACGGATGAACGCCATCTGCTGCGCGTTCTGGGCGCCGAGCATCGAAGCGACAGCCGGCGCGAAACCTCCGAGCTTGTACAGATGCCACATGCGTCCGACGCCTTTCTGCTCTTTCATGTTCGACCTCCTCTGTGCGGACCGCCCGGCTCACCCAACGTCCGTTTCCGGACAACACGCTGCAGCCGTTTGCCGATGCGCAGCGCTTCTTTCAGCTCGTCTACCGTGTCTTTGGTCAGCTTGGCGGCGGAGACCATGCCGTTGCTCGTCCTTACCCCGTCTTCCGTCCGTTCCGTCGTCATCAGCCGCAGCCGGAGGAACAGCAGAAACGCCATTTCGTATGCAGACTTCTCGTCCTCGTCGAGCCAGCCGGCCTCCCGCAGCCTTTCCAGCCTGCGCAGCGTCGACGTTTCGTGGAGCCCCGCCTGCACCGCCAGCAGCCGAACGGCGTTTACCATCGGGATATAGGCGCCGTATTTCACGTCCAGGCTGCCCGAATCCTCGCCGTACCGTTCTTTCAGCAGCTGGCCGAATACGCCGACCAATACTTTGTGCCGCATCGTATTGTCCAGCATTCGGCCCACGATAACGGGGTGAACGGGCATATTGCCGTAATAGTACTCTTTCAATTCCCGCACCAGCCGTTCGTCCCCCGCCACGCAGCGGCCGTCGGCCACAATCAGCAAGTAGCGGACCGCCTCCCATGTCGGATCGGCGAACCATTCGTCCAGCTGCCGCTTCCATTCGCCAAGCGAGCGGCGCCATGCCGGATTGCGGCTGATTACGTTGCCTTCGCAGGGCGGATAACCCGCTTCCACCAGCATGCGGACGACAGTCCCGGACAAATGCGCAAAATAAGTCTCCGCCTCCTCCGCACGCTCGGGCCGATCCTCGTATACTAGGCCGCTGTCCTGATCGCTTGCATGCGTCTGTTCCCCGCGTCCGCCGCTGCCGAACAGCATATATGCGTAAGGCACGGGCGGAGATCCGATCCCCGACCGTGCCGTTTCCGCTTCCGCCAGCCGGACCGCCCGGCGAACGATCGCGTCATGCGCCGCATTAAGACGCCTGTAATAGCCGTCGATTGCGCCGGATGCGGGACAAGCGGCGGACAGCGCGTAAATTTCGTTCCGCATGCCGCGCAAGTCCCGCGCGTCTTCGGCCGAACCGATCCGCATGAGCAGCCGGCTCCAATCCGAATCGTTCATCGGCCTCTCTCCCCTCTTCTATGAACGAACATCGATCGCGTCTCAGGGGATTATACCATTTCCAGCCTTAAAAACTCTCGACTTTTTCATTTGTTCCGGATAGCCGTACGAGCCGTGCTCGCTCATATCGAGACCGATAATTTCTTGCTCCTCCGTTACGCGGAAGCCGACCGTTTTCTTAATGACGTAGAGAATGGCGAACGACAGGACCAGCGCATATGCGCCGGAAACGACGACACTTTCAAATTGCACCCACAGCTGTCTCCAGCTTCCCGTATCGATCAGACCGCCTTGACCGACGCCGACCTTCTCCGCCAACTCTTGCGTCGCAAAGATGCCGTTGGCGAGCGTCCCCCAGATGCCGGCCATGCCGTGCACGGAGAGGGCATAGATCGGATCGTCCACTTTCAGCTTCTCGAAAAACTTCACGCTGTAAAATACGAGCACGCCGGCCGCAAGACCGATGACGACCGCCGCCCACGGTTCGACGAAGGCGCAGGAAGCCGTAATGGCGACAAGCCCCGCCAGCGTTCCGTTCAACATCGTCGTAATGTCGGCTTTGCCTTGAACCGCCCACGAGATAAGCAGCGCGGATACGGCGCCCGCCCCTGCGCCAAGCATCGTCGTGAAGGCGACATATCCGAGAAAGCCGTCGCCGATTGTGAGCGCGCTGCCCGCATTGAAGCCGAACCAGCCTACCCACAGCAGAAGTACGGACAGTGCGCTGTACACCTGATTATGTCCGGGAATCTCGTTCGCCGAGCCGTCCTTGTTGAACTTGCCGATCCGCGGCTTGAGCAGCACGGTGGCGGCAAAGGCGGCGATCGCTCCCGTCAGATGCACGACCGTCGAGCCCGCATAGTCTTGCGCGCCGTCTTCGGCCAGCCAGCCGCCGCCCCAGATCCAGTGCGCGATCACCGGATAGATGATCACCGCGAAGAACAAGGTAAAGATCAGATATGAGGACAGTTTGGCGCGTTCCGCGAAGCCGCCCCATGCAATCGAAAGCGAGATCAGAACGAAAGCCAGCTGAAACAGGAAGTATACGGCCGGCGGGAAGGCGTCGCCCTCACCGGCGGCGATCGCCGGGTTATAGAAAAAGTCTCCCCATCCGAACAAACTGCTGAGCGGGCTGTCGCCGCCGTAGGCGATACCGTAACCGAATGCCCAGTAGACCAGTGTCCCGAGTCCCAGCGTGAAGATCGTTTTGCCTGCCACATGGCCGGCGTTCTTCATACGGGTCGATCCGGAT
Organism: Paenibacillus cisolokensis; assembly: GCF_018403665.1. Taxonomy (GTDB): domain Bacteria; phylum Bacillota; class Bacilli; order Paenibacillales; family Paenibacillaceae; genus Paenibacillus_AH; species Paenibacillus_AH cisolokensis. The sequence continues at coordinate 21,342 of NZ_BOVJ01000052.1, read as the reverse complement.
TCCAGCAGGATAAAGCCGCCTTGCATCAGCAATACCAGAATGAACGAGAGCATGATCCAAATCGTGTTCAGCCCCATATCCAGCGTGGCGGCCGCAGGTTCTTCCGCGAAAGCCATCGCCGGAAAAGCCAGCAACAGCAGGCTCGATGTCAACAATAATCTCTTGAGCACTACAATCACTCCTCATGTCATGTTTTATTACTCTAAATGAAAATCTTAATGTCATTATAGTCATAAGGTCTCGTTTTGACAATATATTTTTCGATCATTTTGCAAATAAATCTAACGTTCGTCCTTCAAAACGATCTGAATGTTAGGATTTAGCTCAAGGATACGGCGGGTATCCGTTGTTTTTCAGAAAAAAGCGGCTTGACACGTACAATCCGGTTTTGTTATGTAATCTTTCATGACTTGATTACCGGACTGTATTCGCCCAAAAAAGCATAACGTTTGACTGTATGGTTATTTTCCGATTATCATAGGATAAGAAATGAAAAAATAAAAATTGGGTTTCATCGAAATCTGTTCGACGAGAAGCGGCCGCATTCCAGCGGAAGCTTTTCATGCCGCCGGAAAGTCTTTGGTCCTATTTGCGCCATGCGCGTATGCTTTCCGAGCGGTAATCAAGCATGACTGCAGTACCGGAAAAGGTGGTGAATGAAGATGGGGATAAGCAGCGGCTCTACCGGATCGGGGAACTTTCCAAGCTCGCAGGCGTAAGTCCGCGGACAATCGATTATTATACCTCCATCGGTTTAATCGAACCGGCAAGCCGGTCAGCCAAAAATTATCGTTTGTACGGGGATGAAACCTTACTGCGGCTTGAGCGTATTGAACAATTGAAGCGGCAGAAATATTCGCTCGAAGAAATCAAGCATCTGCTTGACAGCTGGAGCGCGGTTACGCCCGAGGAGCAAGTTTCGAAGAAACTTACCGATCTGCAGCTTCATCTGGAACAGCTGGAACGGGAAGTGAAGGAGCTTGAGCCTGTTATCCGGAAGATGAAGCCCCGGCAGGTAAACCGGCTTCTTACGCGGCTGATGCCGCAAACGGCGGCATGCATCGAAGCGCTGATGTTCTTATCGAATAAAGGGCCTTTTATGTAGCCATACTACAACGACTCAGATGGAGGGATACGAATGTTTTTCCACCCGATGGATTTCCTGATCATTATCGCTTTCGGGTTGTCGCTTTGGGCGCAATTCCGGGTAAAAGGCACATTTAACAGATGGGCCGAAGTACAAGCCATGAGCGGTTTGACCGGCTACGAAGCCGCCCGCCGCCTGCTTGACGCCAACGGCCTGCACGACGTCCCGATCGAGCCGGTGCGCGGGGCGCTGACCGATCACTACGACCCGATTAACCGTGTCGTCCGGCTGTCCGAGCCGGTCTATTATGAAAGCTCGATCGCCGCTATTTCGGTAGCTTGCCACGAAGTCGGCCATGCCATCCAGCACAAGGTTCATTATCCGATGCTGGTGGCGCGCCACCGGATTTTCCCGGTCGTCAATATCGCCTCGGGCGCTGCGCCGTTTTGCTGATTGCCGGCTTCCTGTTCAATGCAACCGGTCTGATCGGCCTCGGCATCATCTTCTTCTCGGTTGCCGTCGCGTTCCAGCTCATCACGCTGCCTGTCGAGTTTAACGCCAGCAGCCGCGCGCGCGACCTGATGATCGCCGAAGGGTTCATTACGAACGACGAAGAGCGCGGCGTCGCCAAAGTGCTGAATGCCGCAGCCTTGACATATGTCGCCGCAGCGCTGATCTCGCTGCTTGAATTGATCAAGTATATTATGATCTTTACTTCCAGCCGCGAAGAATAACGGCGACAAAAACGCAAAACCGCCGCATGCAGGACGCATGCGGCGGTTTTGCGTTTGTTCCGCCCCTGCGCACGGCAGGGCGGCCTAATCCGTCTTTCGTTTCGCAAAGAAATCAAGCAGAAACCGGTGAAACACTTTGGCCACGAGCGGAAGCTTCTCGTTCGCCCGCCAGATGACGCCGACCGTCCGCGTCACCTGCGGCGAGCGGAGCCTTACCATTGCCGGGTGTAGCGGTCCCTGATGCTGAAGCGCCATCTCCGGCAGCAGGCTGACGCCCATTCCGGCTGCGACAAGTCCCCGGATCGTCTCGGTCTCTTCGCCCTCGAAACCGATCTTCGGCTTGAACCCCGCCTTATGGCAAGCTTCCCATACGATCGGGCGGAGCGAGTAGCCTTCGCTGAACAGGACGAACATCTCGTCTTTCAGTTCGATGAGATCGATCGATTCCTTTCCGGCAAGCGGATGGCCGGGCGGCAATATCGCGAACAGCTCTTCGGTCAGCAGCACATCCCCGGCCACCCCTTCGTGGTCGTCCGGCAGCGGGGATATAAAAGCCAGATCGATTTCGCCCTTCATCAAGTCGCGGATCAGCGACGGATACATCCCTTGCCGAAAACGAAAGCGCACATTCGGATGGAGCTTGCGAAACGACGCCACCACCTGGGGAATGACCGAAATGCCGAGACTGTGCGGAAATCCGAAGCGGATCTCCCCTTTTCCGGGTCCAGAAACTCCTGGACTTCCAGAACGGCCCGCTCCAGGTCGGCCAGAATCTCCTCCACCCGCTTCAGGAACAGCTGTCCGGCAGGCGTCAGCTGCAAATTCCGGCCTTTCTGAATGAACAGCCTCGCGCCAAGCTCTTCTTCCAGCTGATGAATTTGCCGGCTAACCGCCGACTGCGCCACATGAAGCTCCTCCGCAGCTTGCGTCACATGCTCCTTTCTTGCCACTTTCACGAAATAATAAAGCTGCCGCAGTTCCATAAATGTTCTAATCTCTCCTGTCCCTAAGGTCGTCGACCCAACCGTCTGTTCACTCTCCGGTCAAGCGCATACAGCAGGACAAAACCGACGATCGCTCCGCCAATATGGGCCCAAAGATTAACGCCGCGCATCAGCAAAGAGTACACGATGCCGATAATCAGCATCGTATAGATCGTCTTGCGCGACGCTTCGTCCAGCCAATGTTTGCGCATCGTCGCCAGAAACAGAAACGCTCCGAACACGCCGTATATGGCCCCGGATGCGCCCACCGACACCGCCATGACATACGGCTTGCTGTCCATGATCACGCTCAGGACGTTGCCGCCTATGCCGCTGAGCAGGTAGAAGACGGCGTAAAGAGCCGAGCCGACGAGACGTTCGAGCGGCGGAGCGAAGACGAGCAGCGAAAACATGTTAAACAGCAAATGTTCGAATCCGTAATGCAAAAACATCGATGTCACGTAGCGCCACGGTTCGGCCAAGCCGTAAGGATCATTATACCCGTACAGAAACGCGCCGAACCGGACAAGGGTCTCCTGGTTTGCGAGCCGCCGTTAAACAGCAGTACGATAAACATGACGAGATTGAGCGCAATGAGCGCCGAATTGACCGGGTATAACCGCAAGTAGCCGCGGAAACTTTCATATCGCAAAAAATCACGCTTCGCGCCCCCTCTTTCACGATTGGACAAGCCTGTTTCCTTATGATTATAATGAATTTGGTATCCACCATTCAATTTTGAAGGAGGACGTATTCATGCCGCAAGAACGTACGGGCGTTGCAACGCTCAAAGGCAACCCGATTACCCTCGTAGGTCCCGAATTGAAAAAAGGCGACAAGGCGCCGGACTTCACCTTGAACAAATCGCTGACCGAAACGGTCACGCTTGCCGATTTGCCGGCAAAATCAAGCTGATCAGCGTTGTGCCTTCGATCGACACCGGCGTATGCGACGCGCAAACCCGCCGCTTTAACGAAGAAGCCGCCAAGCTGGGCGACAATGTCGTCGTGCTGACGGTCAGCGTCGACCTGCCGATGGCGCAAGCCCGCTGGTGCGGAGCGGCCGGTGTGGACAAAGTCGTCATGCTTTCCGACTACAAAACGAACAGCTTCGGCGAAGCCTACGGCGTTCTGATCAAGGAACTGGCGCTCGATATGCGGTCGATCTTCGTCATCGATGCGAACGATACGATCCAGTACGTCGAATATTTGTCCGAAATGACCGAGCATCCGAATTACGAGAAAGCGCTCGAAGCGGTGAAAGCGATCAGCTGACATTTTCGATCCATATATGAACAAAGCGAGTGAAGGGGGTCCTTCCTCGCTTTGTTTGGTTCTTATCGACCGTCGGTCTTGTATGCCGCGAGTTTCTTGTCCAGCGTTCTGTAAATTTCCAGAATAACCCTGTAGTTCGATCCCAGATCCCCGAACGATCCGCGCGATGCCGAATAAATATCAACGGCCGACAACACCGGGGACACGCTGATCACCGATACCGTAATATCCATCGTACGGCCGCTTAGCGTTCGTTTCTCCATGACGATTTCCCCGACGGACGGCACCTCGTGCAACACTTTGTAGCCCTGCATCTTCTTCAGCGTGGACGTTACTTCTTCCCAAGCCTTCTCTTTGGACAGCTTGTAATAGTGGGATTTCAGCAAAGGGTCTTTCGCCTTGTCTCCTGTCAGTTCATGACTGCGCAGCAGCCCGACCAAGGTCCGCTTTAACAAAACAAGATCCTCCCCCTCCGGCATCTATGTAAGCTATTTCTTATCATACCATGAAAAAGACCATGAAAAAAGGCCCTGATTGCCGAATCAGAACCCTAACTTTTGGATGTGAAACCCCGCAAATGCCGTCCGACCTGCATGTTTCTGAACCCGCACTCGCAGGTGGGTGTCCGCAGGAACGAATTTGAAGTCCCTTTTCGAGGGCATGACAGCCTCGTTCCAATATAGAACTCCCTTGAAACAGCCATTGGTTCAAAACAACGACTAAGCCGAAACGTACACCGCAGGACTTTCTGCTTTCTTATTATAGTCTGTTCGCGGGAAAAAGTAAACGTCGCGCCGTGCGTGAATTGCTGCAAGGAAAGACATTGGTAACCAGCCGGCTTGTACGCGCCCGGCTACTTGCTTTCCTCCGTCCGGTCCTCGCCGTTCTCCAGCGCGGCTTCCTCTTCGGCCTTGGCGGCCTTCTCCGCCTGCTCCTGAATTTTCTGGTAAATAATGTAGAAATTCCAGAACGACAAATACGCGATAACGCTGCCCATGAAGAACGGGATCAGGAACGTGAATTTTGTGCTGATATAGACGACGACGGCGGCCATAATAAGCGTCGAGAGCGAGCGCAACGGCTTGCCGATCGTGATCAGAATAGCGTTTTGATCAATTGCAGCGTTTTCATATGATAGTGGACGACCATCGAGAAAAAGTTGAACAGCGAAACGGCCAGCACGAACATCAGTCCGAGAAATACATACGAAATGAGCTGCAGCGACGTCATGCCGTTCAAATAAACGCGGAAATCGATAATCAGAATGACGAACAAAAGCGCATACAAAATGCCGCCCACCATGCTCTGCACGTAATTTTCTTTATAGCCCCGGAAAAAAGTGCGGAACAACGGCACGTCCACTTCCCCCATCACCCATTTGCGGGCAACCGTAAACATCGCGGCCGTAGCCGGAAACAGCGTAAAAGGCGCAACGACTGCGGAAATGAAGAGTCCGCTGTACAATTGATCCACATTTTCCGAAAACAGGGTGGTGAAAATAAAAAACACAAAAGGAAGCGAACAGATTAACCATAATACATTCGTCACGGACAACCGCATAATCCATTCGGATATTTTATAAAAGCCACCCATGACGCCTCTCATTTCCATATAGCGGTTCCCCCTGCGCAAACAGATGTTTACCCTAACTATAATACATAGCGGACCGATATGCCAGAGACCTGTCGGGATGCAGAGCCGTTACCGGCCATTCTATACGGCCGGCCACGGACACCCGCCAAAAATTAAAGCCGGGGAAAGCCCGGCGCCCGCCGGCGCGGTCGGCATTCTCCGGCTTCCTTCGTTTAGCGGTCCATATAATCATCCGATTTCGATTTGCGGTAATCGCCGCGGCTGTCGAAGCGGCCTTTGCCCCCGTCGCGGGAACTTCCGCTTCCGTATGTGCGGTTGCTGCCGCCCCGGCCGCGATAGTTGCCGCTGCCGCGGTTGCTGCCGAACGATCCGCCGGAGAAACGGCGCCCGCTCGAACGGATGTCCGGTCTGCGCTTCTTCGCCCGAATCGGCTCTTCCGGCGTCAGCTCGATATCGACATCCTTCTTCTCTCCGGTCAGCAGCTTGATGGCTGCCGCAAGCAGATGAACGGAATCGTACTGCTCCAGCAAATGAATGGCGATGCCCTTATATTCCTGAATATCGTCGCGATGAACAAGTTCAAGCAGCCGTTCCGCCTGCACTTTCTGTTTGCCCTCAATCGCTTCCGCCATCGTCGGCAGCGGCTTCCGCGCAATACGGTGGCGCGTCACTTTCTCGATAAAGCGGAGATGATCGATCTCGCGCGGCGTTACGAAGCTCCACGCAGATCCTTCCTTGCCGGCGCGGCCGGTACGGCCGATCCGGTGCACGTAGCTTTCGGGATCCTGGGGAAGGTCGAAATTGATAACATGCGAAACGCCGGATACGTCAAGCCCGCGCGCGGCAACGTCCGTCGCCACAAGGACGTCGATGCTGCCGTCCCGGAATTTGCGCATCACATTGTCGCGCTGGTTTTGCGACAGGTCGCCGTGCAGCCCGTCGGCCGAATAGCCGCGCTTCTGAAGCGCTTCGCTAAGCTCGTCCACCCGGCGTTTCGTACGGCCGAATATAATTGCGAGTTCCGGCGATTCGATATCAAGCAGCCGGCACAGCGCTTCGAACTTCTGGCGTTCCTGAACCTCGATGTAGGATTGTTCGATCAGAGGCGCGCTTACTTGCTTGGGAATAACGGAGACATGTACCGGATTTTTCAGAAACTGCTGGGCGAGTTTCTGAATATTCGGCGGCATCGTAGCGGAGAACAGCATCGTTTGCCGCTCTTCGGGGACGAGCGACAAAATCGCCGTAATATCCTCCATGAAGCCCATATCGAGCATTTCGTCCGCTTCATCCAGCACGACGGTTTGAACGTCGTCCAGCTTGATCGTTTTGCGGTTGATATGATCAAGCAACCGTCCCGGCGTGCCGATAATAATTTGTGGACGTTTCTTCAAGGCGCGAATCTGACGGCCGATTTCCTGTCCGCCATAGATAGGCAGCGTACGCAGTCCTTTGAACCGCGACAGCTTGCCGATTTCTTCCGAGACTTGAATGGCAAGCTCGCGCGTCGGCGTCATGATGAGCGCCACGATGCGATCCTCGCTTGCCGGAATTTTGTGAATAAGCGGAAGCCCGAATGCCGCGGTTTTGCCTGTGCCGGTCTGCGCTTGGCCGATCAGGTCACTTCCGGTCATCGCAATCGGGATCGACTTGGATTGAATCGGCGTAGCTTCCTCGAATCCAAGCTCCGTAATCGCCTGCAACACTTTTGGTTCCAGGCCGAAATCAGCGAATGTTTTCAAACTTCTTCAAACTCCTTCTATCTTCAGCCTTCTTGAAAATTCAATTCATTATAACACACATGCAAACGCGAATACCAGTTCACCGCAATGACGCATACTAAGTTCGTCGGATGGTCAGGAAGGATGTGATAAGGATGAACTACGTCCGGTTCGCCATTACGGCGCTCATTATGACGATCGGTTCCCTGCTCATCGCCTTCGGCTTCAACCGGCTCCTCATTCCCCATCAACTGTTAAGCGGCGGTCTCTCCGGCTTCGCGATGATCATCGGCTACGTCGTCGGCGGGAATATCGGCTGGCTCTATCTCGCCCTTAACGTTCCGGTCCTCGTCTGGGGCTTGTATCGCCTGGGCGAGCGGTTCATCGGATGGAGCATTTATTCTGTATTGACCGCCACTTTCTTCATGCAGATCATCCCGGTCGCTCCGATCGCCAACGATATATTGCTCGGGGCGGTATTCGGCGGCATTCTGCTCGGTTTGGGCAGCGGCATCGCCCTGCGCTACGGCGGGTCTTCCGGCGGGTTCGACATCGTGGCGTCCATCGTTACGCAGAAGCGGGACTTCCCTGTCGGCATGGTCATTTTTTTGCTGAACGGACTTGTCGTCGTGTTGCTCGGTTTGATCACCCGCAGCTGGGAGCCGTCGCTCTATTCGCTCGTATCGATTTTTACGGCCGGCAAAGTCGTCGATCTGGTGCATATCCGGCACGTTAAAGTGACCGCCTTTATCGTCACGACGAAAACCGACGAGATGCTTCAGCGGCTGCTGACCCGCCCGCGGGGGTTACTGTCATTCCGACTAGGGGTGGATATTCTTCCGTAAAGCAAGATATGCTCATGACCGTCACGACCCGTTACGAGCTGCACGAGCTTCGCAAATTGATCCGGTCCGTCGACGCCCGGGCATTCGTCAACATTGTGGAAACGGCCGGCATTATGGGCGAATTCCGGCGGATAGACGATTGAAGGCTTGCCTTTCGGCCGCAGGGCAAAGATGGAATTCCAATACGCTCTCTATATTTTTGCAGGCTTAACTGTTATAATAATAGTATCCCGTGGTTTGCGTTTCTTGCCATACGTTCTACCCTCATCATGAACATGAAAGGGTGATTGCAGATGGTTATGGAAACTGTCACACTGTCGCGGATCGTCGAGAAACTGGCACCAGAGCTGTACCCTTGCCTGACCGAACGCGAACGTCAGCTCAACATTGTGCTGCGGGATGGAATGGGGCTCCTTGAGCCCGAAGATGTAATTGAAATTGTGCAGTACAGCATTTGCGAAGTGCAGAAGGAAACGCTTTTGCACTGAACACGGATCTTACGATCCGTGACGGTTCCACGCAAGAACGGCTTCGCTTTCGCAAGGGCGAAGCTTTATGTTTTGCGAAAGCTCGCAAGAAGGAAGCCTGCGCGGCGTCTGCCGGCGCAGGCTTCCTTCTTGCTTCAAGCGTCTGTTATCCTTCGACGAGGTAGCCGCTGCCCGGCTCTGGCCGCTTTTTCTCGACGATCGCCGCTTCGTACGGCCCGGGCGCCTTCAAATAATGCCGGTCGATATGCGCCTCAAGCGCCGCAAACGCTTTCTGGTCGTTTTCGGCCAGCAGCACGAGATACGCCTTCTGTTCCGGAAACTGAATTTCGATTTTATACAACATCATCGCCACTTCACTCCTTACGCCTACGTGTATAATGAAAGCAAGCCGTCGCGCAGAGCGCGGATAGGCCAATCGCCATAAACGGAGGGGATTCTTATGCTTAACGTCGGTGCGGAAGCGCCGCTGTTCGAAGCGGAAAGCACGAAAGGAAACGTCCGTCTTGCGGACTATATCGGCCGGCAGCCGATCGTTCTTATTTTTTATCCGATGGACGACACGCCCGGTTGCACGAAGCAGCTGTGCGCCGTTCGGGATGCAAAAGAGGACTACGACCGCTTCGGCGCGCTCGTCATCGGGGTCAATGCCGGTTCTGCCGAACAGCACCTCCGCTTCGCAGGCAAACACGGTTTCGATTTTCCGATCGTCGCCGATCGTGACGAATCGATTCGCAAGGCGTACGATGTAGGCAAGCTGTTCGGACTGATCGCGCAGCAGCGCATCGTGTATGTCATCGACCGCAGCGGCCGGATCGCATTCGCGGCCAAAGGCAACCGCCCGACCGAAGAAATACTAGCCGTGCTGGAGCGGCTTCAGCATGAGGAGCGGCATTGACATAGGCGGCCAAGCTTCCCGAAGCTGAAACGGCCGAACGCCCCCATTCTCGGACCGGGGCGGTCGGCCGTTTCAGCTTGCCCGGCTTCTCCCGCGGCTCTCCTTATTGCGAGAGGCGGAGTGCCAGATTGTAAAGCTCCATATTGAATTCCTTCTTCGTGCTCGTCACCAGATCGATATCCGTCGTGACCAGCTCGCCTTTAATGATGCCGCACGCTTTGCCGGATTCGCCTTCGATCAGCTTCTGCACGGCGAAATCGCCAAGACGGCTCGCGAGCACCCTGTCGTTGTGCGTCGGCGTACCTCCGCGCTGAATATGGCCAAGACAAGTCACGCGCGGTTCGATGCCGCTAAGCTCCGCGATTCTGGCGGCGATCTCTTCGCCGTCCCCGACTCCTTCGGCAACGACGATGATGCTGTGCCGCTTGCCGTGACGGAAGTTCTCCTGCATCCGCATCGCCACCTCGTCGAGATTGAACGGCACTTCCGGGACGAGAATCGTCTCGGCTCCGCTGGCCAGACCGGCATACAGCGCGATGTCGCCGCAATGGCGGCCCATTACTTCGACAACCGACGAACGCTCGTGGGACGTCATCGTATCGCGCAGTTTGTTAATCGCGTCGACGACGATGCTGACCGCCGTATCGAATCCGATCGTGAAGTCGGTGAACGGAATATCGTTGTCGATCGTGCCGGGCAGCCCCATCGTCTTGATCCCGAGCTTGCTCAGCTTGTTGGCTCCTTGGTACGAGCCGTCGCCGCCGATGACGACCAGCCCGTCGATCCCGCGCGCGCGCAGCACCTCCGCTCCGCGCTGCTGGCCTTCCGGCGTCAAAATTCCTTGCAGCGGGCCGTCTGCAGAATCGTTCCCCCGCGCTGAATAATGTCGCCGACGCTGCGCAGGTCCATCGGCCGGATATCGTCGTTGATCAGCCCCTGATATCCCCGCTGAATTCCGTACACTTCCAGGCCGTGGTACAATGCGCTCCGCACGACGGCGCGCACCGCGGCGTTCATTCCTTGCGAGTCGCCGCCGCTAGTCAGGACGGCAATCGATTTAACAGCTGACATATTATACCTCCATCTCGTGTGTTTCTTGGAAGACCGGTCAATCGCAAGCGCTCCTTTGACCTAAACGTTCCGAATCCGGATCCACTTGCTGTTGACCAATAAAAACAATCGCGTCATCGGACTGTTGCGCAGCAACAGGCGGGATACCCGGCGAACATCGGCCTGACTGCGCACTTTCGGGTCCGACAGATAAAGGGCGAGGAGCCCCTCGATAATGAGCCGGTGAAACCTGTGCGCCGGCAGCCGCCGCACATCGCGGCGGGCATTCGCCGCAATAGCGCCGATCCGGCGGACGAGCGTCTCCTGGCTGTCGTAGTAGCGGCAGAAGTTCAGATCGCCGCCTTCGCGGTCCTCTTCCTGATCGATCAAATAATCGAGCAGAATATGCAGCCCGCAGACATGCGGGAAATAGGCGTCGCGGAACGTCCTGGCGGCCTCGTCCGTCAGGCCGGGCCGCGACGCGGCGAGAAACAGCGCGAACATCCCGAGCGTCGATCCCGCCGCCGCGGCGAATTCATTCCAGGACAGCTGCGGGCAGCGGTCCCGGTGAAGCGCCCACCATTCGAGCAGCCGGGATTCGCGCAAATCGAACCGGATATGCTTGTAAACCTGCAGATCGCCGTACAGCCCGACCAGCTCCGTCACGTACGGCTGTACGACGGCAAAGGACGGAAGCCGGCTCACGCACTGCCGGCATGTCTCGACAAGCATATGCAAATAGCCGCCGTCGTCGCGTTCGTTGCGGTAAGCATAGTAGTCCGTCAGCGGCGACGTCGGATCGACCGCGTCCAGCATCGCGCGGTGCAGCAGACGAAAGTCATCCGGATCGAGCGACGTGCTCCGGTCGCACAGATTGTCCAGATAATCGCTGATCGTCTGCAGCGCGACGATCAGCGGAATAAGGACATGCCGCATGTCCGGGTCGGCCGCCGCGTAGACCGCGCCGCCCTGGCAATGGAATCGCTTGGCCTCCATGCTGGCCAGCGCCTGGGCGCGGAGCTCGGCGTCAGGGATGCGCTCCGCCGCCGACCGGAGTTTCGCCAGCTCCGCCGAAACATCGGGAAGCACGTACTTATAGACGCGATACATGAGCAGCAGAGGCTCCTGCGGAACGCGCAGGCTGAAGCGCCCTCCAGTGTCGTCCATCGGCCGCGCCTCCTTCTCTCCTTCCATCTGTCAGAAATGGGTACGCGGTTCGACCTCCTGATCGATGCGGTACCAGATATGCAGATCGTGGATGCGGCTGGCCAGTTCGGCAATTTCGCCGTTCAGCCGGCAGGAACGTTCGAAGTCTTCCTCTTCTTCAAGCTGCGATTGCTTGGCGACGATGATCCGCTCCAGATGGAGCACCCGCTCCGGTATCGTGCCGCGAATCGTCTCCCACTGTTCGACAATCGCTTTTCGTTCGTCTTCGTCGTACGCCTCCCATTCCGCTTCCAGCCTCGGCAGCGGAATGCCGAGACGTTCGTCCCATACAAACCGATAGTTCCCCATGGTAAACCTCCAGACATAAATGTACCATATCCAAGACTTATTAATCCAGCGATAATTGATCTGCTGCGGCGAGTCCGGACTTTTTCGCGGAAAAGGCCCTCAAGCCGCCCGAGGCGTGATATACTGATTCACATATATTTCATATAGAAAGCTTTTCAAAGAGAAAGCATAGCGAATTTCTTGCTGGAAGCAACGACCCCGGGAGGGAACCGCAACGCATGAACGAATCCGCGCAGCGGGTGCCGATGAAGCGGCTGTGGACGTTTTTTTGCCGCTCGGCATATCCGCCAGTCTCGTTACCATCTCTCACGTTATTATTAACGGCACGCTTGCGAGAGCGCCCGATCCCGAGACGATCATTGCCAGTTATGCCGTCGCCATGAGCTTGCTGACGATCACCGAGCGGCCGGCCGTGCTGCTCAGGCAGACCTGCTCCGCCCTGGTGCGCGACCGCACTTCGTTCTCCTCGATGCTGTTCGTCGGACAAGCGGTATTCGTCAGCATTATGGCGCTCGGCTTTCTGGTCAGCTATACGTCGCTTGGCGAATGGATCTTTATGGGACTGTTCGGCGTATCGGCTTCGCAATATCCATATGTTCTCGACGTCTACCGGGTGTTGATGTTCGTCAGCGTCTTTTCCGGCATTCGTTGTCTGTATCAAGGCGTAATCATTTTCCAATTGCGCACCAAATGGCTGACCATCGGCATGGTGATCAGGCTGGCCGGCATGTATTTGCTGTCGCTCTACTTTATTCGAACGGGCGTGACGAGCGGCCGGGTCGGCGCGATCATCTTCCTTGCGGGCATGATGATCGAGGCGGCGATCAGCTTCGCGGAAGGCCGCCGGCTCATCCGCCGGCTTCCGGCGAAAGATCCGGAACATACCGTCGAATCGAAGGGACAGGTCTTTTCTTTTTACCGCCCGCTTCTGCTGTCGGCCTTCATTACGGTCTGGATCGGTCCGACGATCAACGCCTGGCTGGGGAAAACCGGCGATGCCGCGCTCGCCATCGCTTCCTTCGCCATCGCGGGCAGTCTCGTCAATCTGGTGACCAGCTTCTTCAGCTACTTTCACCAGATCGTGCTTAATTTCTATAAAATCGATCCGGGAGCGGTCCGCCGCTTCACTCTGACGCTCGGTTTCGTTCCCGCGCTGCTCATTGCCGTGCTCGCGTTCACGCCGGTCGGGGAATGGCTGCTGGAGCACGCGATGGCCGTGCGCGGCGAGCTTCGGGACGAAAGCCTGAGCGCCCTGCGCGCTTTTATTCCGCTTGCGCTTGTCATGCCGTGGCTGGACGCCCTTAACGGCCTTGTCATGGTTCGCGGCCAGACGAAGCTCATCTTCGGCTCGCAAGCCGCAAACCTCGGCATGACCGTGTTGATGCTGGTCGTGCTGATCGGGTTGAATCCGTCATGGAACGGAGCGATCGGCGCGCTTGCGCAGTCGTTCGGCCTTGCGGCCGAGTTCGCCTTTGTCGGCTTCGCGCTGCGCCGCGTCCATCCGATCGATACGGCGCTTAGAGATAAACGAAACAAGGTGGAGAGATCAATTTGAAACCTGCAGATGCACCGGCCGCCGAGACACGTTCCGCCTCTGCGGCCAAAGAAACGTTTATGCTTCGGTCGTTCAGCTTCTTTTCTTACACGACCACGGCCGTCGTCGTCTCCTATTTCCCGCTTTACTTTCTCGACCGCGGCTTTACGGAGCAGCAGATCGGCATTATTTATTCGACCGGCCCTTTCATCTCGATATTCGCCAATCTGCTGACAGGGATGATCAGCGACAAATATCGCACGATCAAGAAGCTGCTGATGCTGCTTCTGCTCGGACAGCTCGCCATGATTGCGCTGCTGTTTCCGCTTGATCAGTTCGCGCTGATCTGTGCGGCGATGATCGGCTTTTATTTTTTCAGACGCCGGTCAATCCGCTTACCGACAGTCTCATTCTGCTTTCGGTCCGCCACACCGGCGTGCCGTTTACGCTCGTGCGCATCTTCGGCTCCCTCGGATTCGCCAGCGCCGCTCTGCTGCTCGGTCTTCTGCTGAAGGAGATCGGCTCCGAATGGACGCTTGCGGTCGCTCTCGCCACGATCGGGATCACCTTCGGTCTGTCCGCGCTGCTCAAGGATTACAGCGGCAGCCTGCGCAAGATCGAGTTTTCCGGCTTCTTCCGCATTATCCGGCAGCCGGATCTGCTCATCTTCTTCACGCTCGTGTTCATCTTCTCGGTCGTGCACCGGCTGAACGAAGGATTTCTCGCCGTGATGATGCGCCAGATGGGAGCGAGCGACGCCCTGGTAGGCGCCGCCTGGATGATATCGGCCGTCAGCGAAATTCCGGTGTTTTACCTGCTCGGCAAGTACGGCCACAAATTCCGCGAGCTGCCGCTGCTGTTCATCGCCAGCTTGCTGTATGCGCTCCGGTTTCTGCTGCTCGGCCAGGTGCGGCAGCCGGAATGGTTTGTCGTAATCCAGGCGATGCACAGCGTCACGTTCGGCATTTACTACGCCACCGCGCTGCGCTATTTGTCGGGCGTCATCCCGGACGAATATCGTTCCTCCGGACTGGCCGTCTATACGATCGTCTGGGCCGGCTTCGCCGGCATCGCCAGCGGCATTGTCGGCGGCTACGTCTACCAGCATTTCGGACGCGGGCTCTTTTTCGATCTGGGGGCTGCGCTCGCCCTGATCGCCGCGGCCGGTTTTCTGGCCAAGCATTGGGCCGACCGCCGGGCGGGCTGAATTTTTGCAACAACCGTTCATTTTCTATAATATTGGAAGTAGAAAAAGACGAAAGAGTTGAATAAGATGAAATACGAGGATTTGAAACAAGTCATTCACGAGCGCCGGAGCATCCGCAAGTTTACCGAGGAACCGGTCTCCGTCCGGCACATTCGCGAGCTGATCGATTGCGCGCGATACGCCCCGAGCGACACCAATTCGCAGACATGGGAATTTATCGCCATTACGAACCGCGCCAAAATCAAAGCGATCGAAGAGATGACATGGGAGCAGCTTCACATCCGGGCCGAGGAAGCGGCAGGCAGGGGACTGGAGCGGGAAGCGAAGCTTCTTCTCAAGTCGTTCGGACCGTATGCGACCGCCTTCTCCGATGCGCCTGCGCTCATCGTCTGTCTCGCCACTCCCTACGAATCGAAATTTCGGGAGCGGATTTTCGACCCGATCGGACTCGTTCCGGATGAAGTATGGCGGGAGGAAGGCATCAAAAGCAGCTGCCTCGCCGCGCAAAACCTGATGCTGGCCGCTCATGCCCTGGGTCTGGCGACCTGCCCGATGACCGGACCGGTGCTGCTCGCGGAGAAGCAGCTCAAAGCGTATCTCGGCATTGACGATTCCCGCGACATCAATATGGTCATCGCGCTCGGCCATCCGTCCGGACAAACGAACAAGCTCGCCCGCAAGGAAATCGATGACATCCTGACCATCGTGGATTGACGGGCTCGACTCGCAAATTCCCGCAACCAAAGCTGCCCCTTAATCGTCTTGAATATAGGGCAGCTTTTTTTACCGCATTTGCTCCCCCGACCAAAGTCCGGCTTCCGATCCCGCCGGCAGACGGTTTCGGTTCCCCCGGCCGCAACGATACAATGACATCATCAGGATTTTTCGAGCAATATTTCCAGGAATAGTTCAATCGTTCAAAGGTGGTTGCTATGCAGAATAAGAAGCTCTATATCCTCCTTAGCGATACCGGCACCTGGCTGTCCAAATGCATACGGTTTTATACCCGGCATTCGCTCAACCATGCCTCGATTTCATTTGACGAACATTTAAGCGAAGTGTACAGCTTCGGAAGATTAAACCCCCGCAATCCGTTTCTCGGCGGTTTCACCAAAGAGGAAGTGTTCGGAAATCTGGTTCGCGACGAGAACCGGTTTACGAATTGCGTCATCTTTTCGGTTGCAGTGCAGCCCGAAGTATACGAACGGATCAGAAGGCGCATCGAATATTTCAAATGCAACAGCAATCGATACCGGTATAATTTTCTCGGGTTGTTCGGCGTCATGCTCGATATACCGCTGCGGCGCAAGCAGGCTTATTTCTGCACCGAATTCGTTTCCTGGCTGCTGCACGACCACGGGATGCCGCTCGCTAACAAGCACCCTTCGCTGATGACGCCGGCCGACATTCTCGCTTGCGACAAGCTGCAGCTCGTCTTTGCCGGCGACCTGCGCCGCTATCACGCTTCCGCAAATTACAAGCTGAACAACACCGATGCCGCAGCCTTTATCGAACAGCTCGACTACGCTTCCGCTTCTCCCGCCTCCAACTTGCTCTATACGTCCTGAATGCGATTGCCGGGCCGCAAGGCGCGGCATATTCGCTTGCGTCCGCCTTCCTATCCGCTCCTCGCCGCGCATGTGCGAACTTCCCATCGGCTGCCGGCTGCACAATCCGCAACCGGCGGTACGGCCCCTTGCGGGCATGCGGCGGCGGTTTTCGCCCAGCTCGAAAGCGCATCCATGCAAAGGCCGGCCGCACCGTGTCCTGCGGGACAACGCCTCCGCCGCCGAATGCCGTCCGGCAAACGCAAAAAAGAGAACCCCGGGCGTTCCTGGGATTCTCTATCCTGTCTGCACTCGCTATTATAAGAAGTTCGTACGAACTTGTTTCTTATAACTTGGTGACGTTAGCTGCTTGCGGTCCGCGATTGCCTTCAGTGATATCGAATTCAACCGTTTGACCTTCGTCCAACGTTTTGAATCCGTCGCCTTGGATTGCCGAGTAGTGAACGAAGACGTCTTCGCCGTTCTCGACTTGGATGAATCCGTAGCCTTTTTCTGCGTTAAACCACTTAACTGTTCCTTTCAAATGAACAACCTCCTAAATTGACCGCCGTTATATACGACGAGTGAATCCATTATAACGTTTCCTCGGTCAAAATGCAATGACTGTCGTGAACACCGCCCTTGACAATTCGCAACAGCCGGTCCGAATGCGGAATAAACGGAAGCTGCGACGGCAGCCGTTCGGCCGACGCGCCTTGCCTGACGATCCGCTCGATCAGTCCGTCGAGCCCGGGATAAGGTTTCCACGCCAAGTCCACGAGCGGATAGATCCGAATTTCGCCGCCCGGCTTGCAGACGCGCAGCAGTTCCAACAACGACCGCTCATGAAAATGCTCGCCGAACTGCTCACCGTACAAGAACAGAAAATGGCTGCACAAAACCAGATCGAACCGGTCGCTCGCGAACGGCAGCTCGGGCAGCGCGCCCGGAACGTACCGCTCTTGCGCATCCGGCGACGCGATGTCCTCGGCAAACCGGGCAAGCGATGCTTCCCGCATCAGCCGATGATGCGCCGGATCGCCGTAAAAGCTCCAATCGTAAATATCCGCAAGCGCGGCGATCTTCCGCGACGAAACGCCGATTTCCCCGGCCGCTTCGGCCAGCCATTCGCCGGGAGGCAGCCCGTAGCGGGGATCGGCGGCTACAGCCCGATATCCGGACCGCGTCGCGTCGGCGACAAACGACGAAGCGCCCGCGGCCACGTCCAGTATTTCGCCCGCCGCAAGCAGGCCGTCCGTCAGCGCGAACATTCGCCGGTACTCCTCCATGCCCCGGCAAGTCATCGCCACGCCGGATTGTTCATACTTTTCATTCGCTCATCTCTCCTCGTCTCTTCTCTTCTCGTCTCTTCTGCGCTGATCTTGTCCGTGCCGAAAATGATGGCTGCGAATTCTATCTTACCACCGCTGCGTATTGATTTCTATCCTCCCGATTGGCTATGATGAGGGGAAACGAAGAAAAGGGGACGAAGCTGTCATGTTCAAGAAATACGAGATTTACAAAACGGACAAATACAATATGTTGACCGTTGAAGTGCAAGGCAAGGCGCTGATCGTCCGCGAAATATCCGACCAGTGGGGCGAGGAATGCCATACGTTTCTCAGCCGGCCGGAAATGCTGAACTGGGCGGAGAACCGCTTCCGGGAGGAAGATTTCAAGGAGCGCCCGGAGGAGCGGGAAAAATATTGTCCGCCTTCAGAAGCATTTAACAGCATGTTGAACGCCTCGGGGAACCGGCGCTGCGCAGCGTTCGTTCTCTTTTTGCCGCGTTTTCCGGCACGGGCGCCGGGAAGGGAAGGAAAACCGCCCCTCTGCGGCGAACATAACGGGTACGCGCAGCGCATACATGTCTAAACGGGAGGATGGGGCTGGCGCATGGATACGACTGCCATTGTCATTTTCGTCATTTTAGCTTTTTCGCTGGGCCTTGTGCTGATCATGAAGCGCGACTCCATTCCGCCTTCTTTGCGCCGCGGAATGGCGCTGACGGCTATCGCGCTCATTGCATTCGCCTTTTTTCTGATCGTCTACAGCCTGCTCAACTTCGGGAGGATGCAGTAAGCGGCCGGCCCTGCCGGCTGTCGGCAACGGCCGCCGTTTGCCCGATTTACGGAATCGGAGGAACCGGACCGCTGCGGGCAAGACCGCGCTTGCAGAGGTAAAAACGCGGCAGGTGGACATAATAGGGACAAATAAACCGTTCAAGAGGTGATCGACGCTTGAAATGGCTGTCCCTGGTACTGTCGTTCTGTCTGCTGGCGGGGTTCGCCAAAGATGCGCCGGTTTTCGGCCATTCGGCGGAAAGCGGTCAATCAACCAGTTTACCGAGGAGGAATACGATGAAACACGTACCGAAACGATCCGAAATCGCGCCGGAGCACCGTTGGAGGCTTGAGGATCTGTTTCCGGATCAGGCCGCCTGGGACAAAGAATACGAAGTGGCGAAGGAACTGATCAAACAAATCGCCGACTACCAGGGCAAACTGGCCGATCCGCAGCAGCTGAAAGCATGCTTCGAGCTCGAAGACGACCTGTCCCTTCATACGGAACGGCTATACGTCTACGCCAACATGAAGCATCACGAGGATACGGCGGAGCCGGTCTACCAGGCGCTTGCGGACAAAGCGAAGCGGCTCAGCGTGGAAACGAACGAAGCGCTCTCGTTCATTACGCCGGAAGTGCTGGAATTGCCGGACGAAACGCTGGATGCGATGATCGCCGATCCTTCTCTCGCCAAGTACCATCATACGCTGAAGGAAATGCGCCGCCAGAAAGCGCATATTCTGTCCAGAAGCGAAGAAGCGCTGCTGGCGCAAGTCGGCAACGTCAGCCAGGCGCCGGGCACGATTTTCAACATGCTGAACAACGCCGACCTGAAATTCCCGAAAGTGAAGAACGAGCAAGGGGAAGAAGTCGAGCTGACTCACGGCCGATACATACAATTTTGGAGAGTAAAAACCGCGACGTGCGCGCAGGAGCATTCAAGGCGATGTACGAAACGTACGGAAAACTGAAAAATACGATCGCCGCCACGCTGAACGCGAATGTAACGAAAAACATTTTTACGCCAAGGCGCGCAAATACCCGTCCGTTCTCGAGATGTCGCTGTACGGGGACAACATTCCGAAGGACGTCTATACGAATCTGATCGGCACCGTTCACGAGCATCTTCCGCTCATGTACCGTTACATGAAGCTTCGCAAAAAGCTGCTCGGCGTCGACGAGCTGCATATGTACGACCTGTTCGCTCCGCTCGTTGAAGAGTTCAAGATGGAAATTCCGTTCGAGGAAGCGAAGAAAATCGTGAAGGAAAGTCTGCAGCCGCTCGGCACGAACTATTTGAACGCGCTGCAGGAAGGGTTCGACAACGGCTGGATCGACGTCTACGAGAACGAAGGCAAGCGCAGCGGCGCTTATTCGTGGGGCGCCTACGGCACGCATCCGTACGTGCTGCTGAACCATTCGGATAATTTGAACAGCATGTTTACGCTGACGCATGAGATGGGCCACGCGCTACATTCGTATTTTTCCGACGCCAATCAGGATTACCGCAACGCGCAGTACACCATCTTCCTGGCGGAAGTGGCCTCCACGCTGAACGAGGCGCTGCTGATGGACTACATGCTGAACAAGACGACCGATCCGAAAGAGAAAATGTATTTGCTCACCTACTATGCCGATCAGTTCCGGACGACGGTGTTCCGCCAGACGATGTTCGCCGAATTCGAAATGATCATTCACGAGAAGGCCGAGAAGGGCGAATCGCTCACGCCGCAGGAGCTGTGCAAAATCTATTACGATCTGAACGTGCTGTATTACGGCAAGGATATGACCGTCGACAAGGAGATCGAGATGGAGTGGGCGCGCATTCCCCATTTCTACACCAGCTTCTATGTGTACAAATATGCGACGGGCTTCTCCGCCGCTACCAGCTTCGCCAAGCAAATACTGGACGAAGGCAAGCCGGCGGTGGACCGTTACCTCGGCTTCCTGAAAAGCGGCGGCAGCGATTTCTCGATCAACATCTTGAAAAAGCCGGTGTCGATATGTCCACG
Source organism: Paenibacillus cisolokensis (assembly GCF_018403665.1). GTDB lineage: Bacteria > Bacillota > Bacilli > Paenibacillales > Paenibacillaceae > Paenibacillus_AH > Paenibacillus_AH cisolokensis. Next base: position 793 of record NZ_BOVJ01000052.1, on the reverse strand, counting down.
CCGGAGCCGGTCGAGCAGGCGATGAGCGTGTTCGAAAATCTGATCGAGCAGATGGAGCAATTGACCGCCAAATAAATACGTACGACAAAGCGAGGGCGTCCCGTTTCACCGCGAAACGGGGCGCCCTCCGCCGGATGTCGAAGCGGAACAGCCTGCCGAGCGTCGTGCCGTACAGCCGGCCGTCTTCCCCCGGCTTCAGAAACCCGCCTCGCCAATAGCGGCCCACGCTGTCCCATGAGAAAGGAAACAGTTCGCCGGACCAGACGACTTGACGGAGTACCGGATCTCCATCTCCCGAAACAATTCGATGCTGCCGTCAGGTTTCGTCCGCATCCGGCGGCCGGAGCACGATGCGGCCGTCTTCCCATTCGACCCGGACTTTGTTCCGGTCCTTGAAGCCTTCCGCCTCGAGGAAAGAGGCCGGTATTTGCAGCCGGCCGGCCTTGTCGATCACCGCATATTCGACATGGCTCTCTTCCTCCGCCGCGGCGGATTCCGCTCCTTCCCGCTCCAGCTCGGCCAGCTCTTCCGCATAGGAGCGCCGCCGCAGCATCTCCGACGAGGTGCGGCCGTCCCGAATCGCGACGACCCGGTCCACCTTGCGGGCGAGATGCGGGTCGTGCGTCACGATGACGATCGTCAGACCGAGCTCCCGGTTCAGCTTGCGAAACAAATCGAGCACCTGATCCGACGTCTTCGTGTCGAGCGAGCCGGTCGGCTCGTCGGCGAGCAACAGCTGCGGCTCGTTCGCAAGCGCGATGGCGATCGCCACCCGCTGCTGCTCGCCGCCGGA